>CAZLPE010000003.1:61476-81227 GCA_964561325.1 uncultured Flavipsychrobacter sp. | reverse complement strand
TTTATGTAGTCGGGCAGGTATCTGCCGGCCTGCCTCATCATCCATACCGGTGGTCGCGATAGTTGTTCGCCGCTCAGCGCTCTGAGGAGCAGGTCGTTTTTCAATGTGCTCATTGTTTGCTATTTATATTATCAGCTTTTGGCCTGTTTTGTACAATATTCTATTGCCATTTCGGCCAGCGTATCTTTGGCTGGTTCGGGGCTTGTGTATATGGGTTTATCGGTGTGCCGGGCTATTTCGGCGGCAGTAGTGGCGCCTATAGCAAAATAGGCGCCTACTATGTGGGCGGCATTAGCGCTGAAAAAGCTACGCACTGCCGACGGACTGAAAAAAAGCGCCGCGCTATACGCAGCGGATAGAGCCTTAGGGGTGGCTGTGGTTTGGTACACCTGTACTTCGTGCACCGTTATGTCGCCGGCGGTCAGCAGCTCTGGTAAAGTATCCATGCGCTGGTCGCCGCAAAAAAATACTACTTCGTATACATCGTTGGCCAGTATCAGTTGGGCAAGCGATGCCGAGTCACGGCTATACCCCGCAATAGCTGCAGGGGCGAAATGTTCTAAAACTGCATTTTTTGTGGCATGGCCTATGCAATAGATGCTCCAGTCGGGTTTGTACAGTTGCAGCGTGGCTGCTATGGCGCGCACTGCATTAGCGCTCGTGAAAACAGCCGTTACCGGCAACGTGCACATTTCGGCAATTTCTTCCGTAACATCTATAGACAGCAGCGGCGTAGTGGCCACAAACGACACTACGTCCAGACTCACACCCGCATCGGCGGCGCGCTGTGCCATTTCCGGGTTTAGCGGAGCAGTGCTGAGTAGGTGTTGGTTATTGGTCATTTTTTATGGCCTCCAGTATTTGTTGTCCTCCGTTGGCCAGCAATTCGGCGGCTGCGGCTTTACCTATATTGGCGCTATCGGCTATGGGGGCTGTTTTTGTTACTTCCACCATTTGCTTGCCGTCTTTGCTTACAATATTCCCTTTAAAAAGTAGCTGGTCGTTGTGTATAGTAGCCAGCCCGCCAATAGGCACGGAGCAACCGCCCATCAGGGCGCGCAAAAAGTCGCGTTCGGTAGCTGTGCACAACTGTGTGTTGCTGTGGTTGAGCAATGCAGCCGCCTGATGAGCATAGTCGTCGTTGGCGCGGCACACTACCAGAATAGCGCCTTGAGCCGGCGCGGGCAGCATCCAGTCGAGCTCTATGGCATTGGCAGGGCGCAGGCCTATGCGTTCCAGTCCTGCCGCGGCAAATATTGCGCCCGCCCAGTTGTTTTCGGCTACCTTGCGCAGGCGTGTGTTTACATTGCCGCGCAGGTTTTCCATAGTGTCGGCAGGGTATCGGTGCAGCCATTGCGCTATGCGCCTTATGCTGCTGGTGCCTATTGCCGCCGGCGCTTTGGCGGTTATGTATTCGTCGGCCAGCTCTATAACCGGCGCGCCGGGTTTGGGTACAAAAATGTCTTTGTAAGATGCTCGCTCTAATACTGCCGCCTGCACTATGCCCTCGGCCATTTGCGTGGGCGCGTCCTTCATAGAATGTACGGCAATATCTATTTTGCCTGATAGCAGCGCAATATCGAGCGATTTGGTGAAGATGCCTTGTACGCCCAGTTCGTAAAGCGGAGTGGTGAGATTAATATCGCCGTCGCTTTTTATAAAGATCAGCTCGGCGGGATAGCCGAGGTCTTGCAATTTATTTTTTACGGTTGTGGCTTGCCACACCGCAAGCTCGCTCTCGCGAGTGCCTATACGGATCGCCTGTTTGTTCATTACCCTATATAGTCGTTGATGGCTTCTATGTAATGGCAGCCTACGGTATTGTTGCTGCGCATTTTTATGGCCAGTGAGTTGATCACTTTCTGTATTTTCTCATCCGGACAAACAGTGGCTGCACTGTTCATACAAGTAGAGTTGAGTATAAAAGGGTCTATATGTATTGTTTTCAGTTTGTTTTTTACTTCCTTAAGCAGCGGCACATATTTGCGCAACTGTAGCCATTCGTTGAATTCGGCTATATGTTCGTTGATGATGCAGAGCGCTTTGGGGATTTCGTCTTTTCTTTTTTGCAGCGTTTCGTCTTTTATTTTAGAAAGCACGTCTACATCTACAAAATGTACATTGGGCAGGGTTTGCGCATCGGCCGCCACATTGCAGGGTATAGACATATCTATCACCATTTTGGCGCCTGCGTTCTCTAAATGGCTTTTCAAAATAACCGGTTCGTTGGCGTTGGTAGATACGAGTATTATGTCGGCGGCATTTATGGCTGCTGCCAGATCTTCTACCGGCGCCGAATTGAGTTGCAATTCGCCCGCGAGTTTTTGAGCAGTTTCTTCGGTTCTGTTTACAAGGGTAATGTTGGTGGTGTGCAGATAGTCTACCAGATTGCGGCAGGTGGCGCGTCCTATTTTGCCAGTGCCCAGCAGCATTATATTTTTATCCTTAACGCCCTGTATATGTTCTTTAATGTACTGCACAGCCGCAAACGATACCGAAACAGTGCCGCCGCTCAGCTCCGTATGGGTTTTTATAGCTTTTGATGATTGCAGCGCCGAATTGAGCAATCGCTCTGTAAACGGCCCTATCATGCCATGACCTTTAGCTTGCTTTACAGCGTTTTTTATTTGGCCCAGTATTTCGTAGTCGCCCAGTATTTGCGAGTCGAGGCCGGCCGCTACCTGATACAGGTGCGCTATTGCCTGCGCTCCGTTTTTTGTATAGGCCAGTTTAGAAAATGTTATTGCATCGCCGGCAGTGTAGGCGCACAGCAGTTCTATAAACTGGTCGGGGCTCGACGCAAGACCGTATATCTCGGTACGGTTGCAAGTAGAAACTACAAATAATTCGTTGAGGCCCTGATCGGGAGCGGCAGCCAGCAGCAGGTCGTATTGGTCGGTGTTAATGGCAAACATGCCCCTTACAGAAGCGTCGGTCTTCTTGTAGTTGATACCAACTACCCAAAAACCCTCTGTATTGTGCCTGTCTTGTATGTGCATAAAAGTATTGTAATCTGCTGCTGCAAAGGTAGTAGCAAAGGGTTTTTCGGCAGGTATGCGCATGTCACGGGTCAGTCATTTTAAACACTGATTATCATCAGTTTCAAAACAATAAATTGCCCCTGCATTAAGATTTTAAGAAGATGCCTGCGCTAAAAAACTAAACCAGCGCGGCTGCGGTTTTTTTGGGTTTGTTACGTCTCGCCTTTACGCGGCTCAAGGCTTCGGGGGTTATGCCCAGATAAGAGGCAATCATGTATTGAGGCACGCGCTGCATCAGCCATGGTTGCTCGTTCATTATTTTGCTGTAGCGCACATCTATTGTTTCGTTTTTTTCTGTGTCGGCGCCGTCGCTCATTTCTATAAACAGTTGTTCGGCTATCAGTCGGCCTAGTTTGTTTGCCTCCGGCACTTTGTCGTACAGCAGTTGCAGGCCTTCGTAGCTGGTGTCGGCCACTTCGGTGGGTTCCAGCGCCTGCATATATACCCGCGATGGTTCGCGCGTCAGAAAGCTGCGATAATCAGCTATATAGTTTAGCTCATTGCAAAAGCTGATAATTTTTTCTTTGCCGTCTATCACAAAATACATACGCACGCTGCCATAGTTGATAAACGATACATGGTTGCACACAATGCCTTCGCGTATTATTATATCGCCTTTCTTATAGTTACGTATGGTTACCAGCTGTTCGCACAGGTTCCAGCTTTCATCGGTCATAGTGGGCAGCAGGCGCTTGTAGTAGTCTCTGAGCGGTTGTAGTTGAGCCGGGGTAGGCATACGTAAATTGTTTTTTCAAAGTTCTAAAAAAAATACCATTATACGTATTGGATTCGCCAGCTTTATAGCCGCTACCGCCAGCCTAATTAAGGCTTCTGAAATCTACCGGCACCAACTTGCTAACGCCTGGCTCCTGCATGGTAACGCCATATATCACATCTACGGCTGCCATCGTTTGCTTGTTGTGGGTAACGATAATAAACTGCGAGTTGTCTGAAAACTTGCGGATCATTTGCGTGAACTTGCCCACATTTGCGTCGTCCAGCGGCGCGTCTACCTCATCGAGTATGCAGAACGGCGCCGGCTTGATGAGGTATATTGCAAACAAAAACGCAGTAGATGTCAGCGTTTTTTCGCCGCCGCTTAGTTGGGTAAGCGTGCTGGGTTTTTTGCCCTTGGGCTGTGCATATATTTCTATGCCGCTGTCGGCTATATTTTCGGGATCGGTCAGTCGCAGGTCGCAATTATCTTCTGCGGTAAATAACGCTTTGAACACCTGCACAAAATTCTGGCGTACCAGGTCGAACGTTTCGCTGAATTTAGCGTTGGCGGTGTTTTCCACTTCCTCGATAGTCGATAGCAGCGATTCGCGGGCATTCACCAGGTCGTCGCGTTGCTCGGCAATAAAGTCGTTGCGCACCTTCATCTCGGTATAGGCTTCTATCGCTGTCGGGTTTATTTCGCCCATGTTTTCCAGACGTTTTTTCATTCGCTCCGCATCAAGGGTTAGCTCCTCTATGCTCAGATTGCCGGTGCGCTCCTGATCCAGTATTTCGTCCAGCTTCACCTTAAACTCTATCGACAAGCGTTCGCTCATGCCGGCTACCTGCACCTTCATAGCGCTCAGTTTTTCTTTAATAGCATTGAGCAGTGTTTCTGCCTGTTCTTTCTCTCTCCGTTTCTGGTTTAGCGCGCTATCCTGCGCGGCTATGTTGTTGCGCAGTTCGTAGTAAGCGTTGTCTTTATCGTTCAGGTTTTTCTCTTCCTTTTCCTTACGCGTCAGCAGCTCATAAAGTTCGTTGTCGCCTTTGTGCAGTAGTTTTTCTGTGTCGGCTATCTGGGTATTAATGGTTTGCAGTTGCTCGCTGTTGTTGGTTATCTGTTTTTTCAGGTCGCTATACTGGTTGTTTCGGAAGTTCAGTTCCTGCTTCAGGCTGTCCAGCTTACTGTGCTGGCGCGTATAGGCTATATTTTGCTGATTGTATTTTTGCGTGGCCTCATTAAAAGCAGCCTCAGTAGCTGCAAATTCTGCTTCGTTGTTTTTTATCTGGTCTTTAAAAGTCTTTATGGCCTCGGTTATTGTTTCCAGGGCCTCGCGCGTATCCAGTATGTTCTCGTGCGTTATATCCAGTTGTTCCTGAAGGTCGCTGAGGCGTTTGTCGCCATTGTTGTTCAGGTGCTCAAAGTTTTCAATTTTGTTGCCCAGATTTACAATGTGGTTTTGCAGCCTGTTAATTTCCTGCCTCGACTGCTCTATTGCTCTGTCGTTCAGGGCCTGGTTGTAGCCGGTCAGTTGTTTTTGCGTATCGGCTATAAACTGTCTCAGCTCGGTGGTTACAGCGGTCAGGTCTTGTATTTCTTTAGCCAGACGCTCCAGATTTTTAGCGCGCCCTATTTTATTACCTTCAAACAAGCCTGTCGATCCGCCGCCAAGTGTGTAGTTGCCGCGAATCATCTTGCCGTTCTTACCTACAAGCACATTGCCGCCCGTCAGTTGCGTTTGCACTATATCGGCTCCGTCGTTCACTATATACACATGGCCCAGTAGCCGTTGCGCCAATTCGGCGTATTGGTCGTCTACGGTTACTACGCTTAGGGCGGGTATGGCGTCGGCGGGGGCGTCGGCGTTAGTTGTGTTTATTCCGCCAAGGTGGTCGAGTATAAAGAAGTTGGCCTTACCTTTTTTGTTAGCGTCCAGTAGCGATACCGCTTTTACCGCTTCGCCGGTATTGGCTACTATGTAGTAGTTCAGGTAGTTGTCCAGCACGTTTTCTAATGCGGTGCGGTATTCATTTTTTACCACAAACACATCCGACAGCAGTGGGGCTGTATTGTTCCAGTCTTTATTTTTCTTCAAAAATTTAATGCTGTCCGGGTATCCTTCCAGGCTATCTACCAGCGATTTTAGCAGGTCGTGTTCGTTGCGGCGGCTATCCAGTTTGCGGTTTTCTTCTACCAGTTTAGATCGGTAGCCTTCCATTTGCTCCTGGCTTTGCAGTATTTGTTGTTTTACCTCTTCTTGTCGCGCTATGAGGTCTTGCAGTTCTTCCTGCTTATCGGCCAGTTTATCTTCTGTTTCTATTTTTTCTGCCGCCAGTTGCTTCATTTGGCTGGCCCTACCTGCTTTTTCGTCCATAGCCTGCTGTATGCTGCGTTGCAGGTTCATAACAGATGTGTCGGCAACGGCTACTTTTTTTTCTGCTTCAAACTGGCTGCGTTGTCGCTGCTGAAACTCATTGCGCATTTGCTCGAGGGCTCTTTTTTTCTCGTCAAATGCTTTTCGTTTTTCGTCGGCTGCAGTGCGTAGTTGTTCCAGTTGAGCTCTTATATCGTCGAGCGTGGCGTTTTCTTCTGCAATATGTTTTTGAGAAAAAGCAATCGATTCTTCCAGTTTTTGCGACTGGCCATCGGCTCCAGAGAGGAAGTCGCGCAGATTTTTCTCCTTTTCCTTAAGGTGATCCAGTCTTTGAGCCGCCAGTTTTTTGTCGCTTTCCAGTTGCCTTGCACGGTTTACCAGTTCGTTAAACTGTTTTTGAAGGCCGTTCAGTTCCTGTTCTTTTTCTATCAGGCTTAGTTTCTGTTGTTCGGCAGCCGCTTGCTGGGTAGCTACTATTGCTTCCAGTTGGGTTTTGCGGTCGGTTTCGGTATCGTGTTGTTCGTTTAGTGCGCGGTATTGCTCATTAAAATGTTCCAGCGATGCCTTAGCCAGTTCTATACTTACCTCTTTATATTCATCCTTTACATGAAAATAGCGTTCCGCTTTTTTTGCCTGATTTTCCAGAGTGCGCAGGTTATTGCCTATTTCAAAAAGCAAGTCTTCAATGCGCGCAATATCCATTTCGGTGGCTTCCAGCTTTTGTTTGGCTTCTTTTTTCCGGGTTTTGTATATCGATACCCCAGCTGCTTGCTCCAGCATCCGGCGGCGCGAGCCTTCTTTGTCTTTAATAATATCGTCTACCATGCCCAGCTCTATGATGGCATACGAATCGTTGCTTACGCCTGTATCCAGAAACAGGTTGTGTATATCTTTCAGGCGGCAGCTTACATCGTTGAGCCGGTATTCGCTTTCGCCGTTTTTGTAAAATTTGCGGGTAATGGTGATTGTGGTAAACTCTGTGGGCAGCAGGTTGCGGGTATTCTCGAATGTGAGCGATACCTCAGCCATGCCCGATCCGTTGCGGGTGCGCGAGCCATTGAATATGAGGTCGTCCAGATTGTCAGACCGTAGGGCTTTTATTTTGTGCTCGCCTATCACCCAGCGTATGGCATCTACTATATTCGACTTACCGCAGCCGTTTGGACCTACAATGCCCGTGATAGGATTGTCTAATATAATATGGGTTTTGTCGGCAAACGACTTAAAACCTTTTATTTCTAACGACTTTAATCGCAAAGCATATTTTTTTGAGGGATAGCAAAGATAGCCAAAATACAAAATAGGTTGTAAAAGAATGACTAAGCCTATGCACGCCCTAAAATTGCTCGCCTGCCTAAGGGTAGCAGTCGCATCTTACTTCAGTGTTTTGATGTCGTTTTTTCGGGCAAATGTCTGCAACTCGCGCCTTATAGACGTGCATACTGCGGTTACATTAATCATGTCGTCCGAAATCAGTTTTATTTGTTCCTGCATGGTTTCGGGCGGGGTCATGGCATTAAAATATTCGAATGGCGTATACATTTCTGAAACCAGATCGGCCTGAGTGGATAGAAATACCTGCTCGCGCTCTATAATGGGCGTAGCGGCTTCGGTATGTTGCAGGTTGGCTACCAGTTCGCGGTGTCGGGCCAGATACAGGCCAATACTCATACGGCTTGCGCGCAGTTTAGTAAAGTCTTTGGCAATAATGGCGTTGTTCAGCAATTGGTGCCATTCTTTAGTCTTTTTTTCGAGCGAATCGTTGGTGGCCATTATCTGGGTGTACACCTTCTGATTCTTCGGACGGTTCATTACACTGCACGAAGAGATAAAGCAAATCGCTAACAATAAAATAAGTAGTAATTGTTTTCTCATACCAGTTGCGTAATAATACCCATGCATATTTTAGGCAAGGTAATGAAAAGCGTTAAAAATACCATTTTCATTAAGTAGTAGTTTCCAACGATTAATATCGGGTTCCCCCCTGCGAGTGCAAATTTATAGTATCCGGCGTTATAGTAGTTGTATGTTGTTTTTATTTAATTGTTATTGCGCATAGGGCTATATAGTTTTCCGCCTACATCTTTTACCTTTTCATTTTTTGTTGTCCTACCTTTGCAACACTTATATTAAAATACAATTATGGGCAAAGTAGCCATCAATATAGCCACAGGTAGTTTACTGAAAGAAGAAATAATAGTAGGGATAGATTTAGGCACTACTAATAGCTTGATAGCGATAGTAAGAACAGACACTCATCAGCCAATAGCGCTAAAAGAAATAGACGGGCTGACACTGGTGCCGTCTATAGTGCATTTTGACGAACACGGAAATACTACGGTGGGCAATCCGGCAAAAGAACTGCTGGTAGCGCAGCCCGAGCGTACTATATATTCGGCAAAACGGCTTATGGGCAAATCCTACAAAGACATTAGCCGCGACGCTGGTTTTTTTGCATATAATATAATAGACGACGATACCGATGCACTTGTGAAAATTCAGGTAGGCGACAAGTATTATTCGCCCATAGAGCTTTCGTCTTACATACTAAAAGAACTGAAAAAGCGCGCCGAACACATACTTAAAGCAAGTATTTCTAAAGCGGTGATAACCGTGCCGGCTTACTTTAGCGATGCACAACGCCAGGCTACGCGCGATGCAGGCAGGCTGGCGGGGCTCGATGTGTTGCGCATCATCAACGAACCTACTGCTGCGAGCCTGGCATACGGTCTGGGGGTTAAGCATGGTAAGGAGAAAACCATCGCCGTTTACGACCTTGGCGGCGGAACTTTCGATATTTCTATACTAACCATAAGTAACGGTATTTTTGAAGTGCTGGCTACCAATGGCGATACCTATCTGGGCGGCGACGATATGGATAATGCCATAGCGGCCTACTGGATAAACAATAATGCGCTGTGGAGCGATGAGGGCAGCAAGTCGCTGCGTCAGGAAGCGCGCATGACAGCCGAACAAGCTAAGAAACACCTGACCAACAACGATAGTTTTGAAGGGGAAATAAACGGTCATAAAGTAACGCTGGACAGAGCTACATTTAACAGCCTGATACAGCCGCTGATAGACCGCACCATTACGGCATGCGCCAATGCGCTGCGCGATGCGGGGCTACAGGTAGGCCAGATAGATGAGGTGGTAATGGTGGGCGGCAGCACTCGCGTGCCGCTGGTGAAAGAAAGCGTGCAAAAGTTTTTTGGAAGAACGGTGCACGACGAGCTTAATCCGGATGAAGTAGTGGCGCTGGGCGCCGCGGTGCAGGCAGATATACTGGCCGGTAACAATACCGAAATGTTGCTGCTGGACGTAACGCCGCTATCGCTGGGTATAGAGACAATGGGCGGACTGATGGATGTGCTGATACCGCGTAACTCTAAAATACCCAACAAGGCTGGTCGTCAGTACACTACGCAGAAAGACGGGCAGGGTAGTATGCGCATATCTGTTTATCAGGGCGAACGCGATCTGGTAAAAGACAACCGCAAGCTGTCTGAATTTAACCTTACAGGCATACCGGGTATGCCGGCGGGAATGGCCAAAGTAGATGTAACGTTTCTGATAGATGCCGACGGTATTCTAAAAGTGAGCGCTAAGGAACTGCGCAGCGGAGTGGCCCAAAGTATAGAAGTGAAACCGCAATATGGCCTTACCGACGAAGAAGTGGAGCAAATGCTTATGGATTCGCTGACGCATGCCAAGGACGATATAAAGACCCGCGCGCTGGTAGAAGCCGCCACCGAAGCAAGGCAAATGCTGGATACCACCGAAAAGTTTCTGGCTAAGCATCGCGAGTTTTTGACCGAGGAGGAAATAGCGATGACCGCCGACCAAATGCGCCAGCTGCAAGAGGCTATAGACGCTCAGGATAAAGACCGCATACACCATGCTACCGAAACACTGAACGATATAAGCAGGCCCTATGCAGAGCGCGTAATGGATGCAGCGCTGAAAGATGCTATGAGGGGTAAAAAGGTGATATAAACTATAACAACAGATAGGTTTCTGTTCATAACGATTTAATTTTTTAATAATCCAATTTATGTAGCGCCTGCATCGGAAATCGGTGCAGACGCTATAATTTTAACTATGCGCGTATTTAAATTCGGGGGGGCATCTATAGCAGATGCAGGCAGGATGGCGGCCTTATTGCCTATTATTCAGGACGAGCAACAGCCGGTATTGCTGGTGTTGTCGGCCTTAGGAAAAACAACCAATGCGTTGGAGGTTATTGTAAATCTGGCGTGCAAGGACGAAAAAGCTGTGGCGCTGGATGCTGCGCTGAAACTACGAAAGCAGCACCTGGACATAGCCGCCCAACTACTGGACGAAGATTATTATAAACAGGCGGAAGGTTTGCTGCAACACCTTTTTGCAGAGCTGGATCAGGCTGTGCGCGACGCTACAAATGCACATTACGACAGATCGTACGATCAGGTAGTGTGTATGGGCGAACTGTTTTCGTCGCGCATTTTTGCTTGCTACTTACAGCAGCATGGCATAAAGTGCGAATGGGCAGACGCCCGCAGAGTAATACTGACAGACGAAACGTACCGTGATGCCGGTATAAACTGGGCGCATACTAAGCTACAAGCTGAAGCCATACTGGGCAGACAACTGAAACAAGGTAAAGCGGTAGTAACGCAAGGATTTATTGGCGCAACGCATAGCGGCAAATCGGTGACGCTGGGCAGAGAAGGGTCGGACTATACTGCGGCTGTGCTGGCCGCTATGCTGCAAATGGAGAGCGTAACGATATGGAAGGATGTAAACGGCTTGCAGAATGCCGACCCTAAGCTGTTTGCCGATACGGTGAAAATAGAATCCATATCGTATAACGAGGTGATAGAAATGGCGTTTTATGGCGCACAAATCATTCACCCCAAAACTATAAAACCGCTGCAGAACACGGGCATACCGCTATATGTAAAGTGCTTTCTCGATCGTAGCCTGCCGGGCTCGGTGGTGAAGGCCGAGGTGAACGATGCACACTATCCGCCGCTGATTGTACTGAAAGACAAACAGGTGCTGATACAGGTTACCACCCGCGACTTCTCGTTTATAACCGAAGATAACCTGAGTAGGCTGTACAGTATATTTCACGATCTAAAGGTGAAAATTAATCTGATACAAAATGCGGCGATAAGTTTTGTGGCGTGCATAGACAACAGGGAAGATAAGGTGGGCGCGCTGATAAAAGCATTGGAAAAAGACTATAAAGTATCTACCAACGCAGATGTGAGCTTGCTTACTATCAGGCACTACGGTCCACATTCGCTCAGCGACCTGACCATGGGCAAAAAAATACTACTGAAGCAAGAAACCCGCAAAACAGTGCAGGTGGTAATGAAGTAATGCACAAAATACGGATATGTCGCTGATAAAAGGTATTCATCACATTGCCATTATTTGTTCAGACTATGAGCGGTCTAAAGCGTTTTATACGCAAGCGCTGGGTTGCACAGTATTGGCAGAAGTTTACCGTGCTGAGCGACAATCGTATAAACTTGACCTTGCTGTAAACGGACAATATTCTATAGAATTATTTTCTTTCCCACAGCCTCCGGCCCGCCCATCGCGACCGGAGGCTGCGGGTTTACGGCATTTGGCATTCGAGGTAGATAATATACAAGCTGCTGTTGCTCATCTGGATATGCAAGGAATTATGACCGAGCCTATCAGGATAGATGAGTATACCGGACGCCGTTTCACTTTTTTCTCAGATCCTGATGGACTGCCGTTGGAATTGTATGAGCGCGGTTAGTTTGTAGCAGAACCAAGATTAATGTTTTACTACAGCTATATTTCTTAAATCTTGTTTAAGATTTGCAACTTTTTCAGGAAAAAGAACACGGTCTTTTAATTTGCTGCCTACTAAAGTCAGTAAGTCCTTCTCTGGTATGCTAACCATCTTCGGCTTGTTGTTTTCTTTAGTTTTCATATTACAAAGTTAGTTTTTTCTTACAGAACACCAAATCGTATGCTGCTTCTAAATTGTATACATCATCTAATTCAATCCCATTTTCGGTTCTTATACCACCCAAAAACAGATAATCATTTTTGAGTAGTTCGTAGTTTTTCTCCACAAAGTACCGATAAGCCTTAATACGTCTATTTTGATTTTTACAACTGTCTGTACATTTTTTTCGACAAGTGACTTTACACATTCTTACAAAATCATCACTATTGTCACTTCCCTGAACGACCATTAGGGCATTAGGGTAGAGATCGAAAAATTTTGGTACTGTGTTCAAAACGGTATGAAATACTTGATAATGGTCTGTATTGTTTGTGTTTGATGTATCGTCAATTGTGTCTCGTTCAATATTATAATCGCCAAACCCGAGGTTGAACAGCTGAGCGTTATTTAGGTTTCGGACATACTGATATTCCACCACCTTAATTACATCAATTACGCCCTTGCTAACAAAGAAGTACTTTAGAGAATCATTAGATTTTATCTCATTAATTTCATAGGTATTATCTCGATTCGTCATTGGAGAAAAATTACACAAATGTAATTTTGAATGTCAGAAATGCAACAAGGAGCTGAATATAATAGCGAATTCAGTTTTGGACTCAAGCAGATGTTTCGGCCAATATATAAGACAAGAAATTCTTAAATCTATATCCTATGCGTGCATTTGGATTAGAAAGTTTTACTTTTGATGTTTTGACCCTCATAAGCGCTTAGAACGAGTATCTTTGTATATTGATTCGGGTCTTTGTTTTTGGAGTTTAATACGTTACCAACTATAATATGCAATTAAATACCGTTTTGTTGATGTCGGGTACGGCAGTAAAAGGTCTGCAGCTATTCGCGGCTCTTTCTATATTAATAGTTTTGCATGAATTCGGCCACTTCTTTTTTGCCCGTTTGTTTAAAACCAGAGTAGAAAAATTTTATCTTTTCTTCGATTTTCTTTTCCCTTTATCCGGGGTGCTTAATTTTTCATTGTTCAAGAAGCAAGTAGGCGAAACCACTTATGGCGTGGGGTGGTTTCCTCTGGGCGGCTATGTGAAAATATCGGGCATGGTAGATGAGAGCATGGATAAAGAACAAATGGCGCTGCCGCCCGAACCATGGGAGTACCGCAGCAAGAAGCCATGGCAACGTTTGTTTATAATGCTTGGCGGTATTATTGTTAATGTGTTGCTGGCTGTCATTATATACATAGCCGTGTTTGGGATTTATGGCGAAGAATACCTGCCTGCAAAAAACGCTAAATATGGTATTGCCGCAGATAGCCTGGCAAAATCTATAGGGTTGCGCAACGGCGACCAGATAATCTCGGTAGATGGCGCACCTGTAGACCGGTTCGAACGTATAGTGTCTGGCATCATACTTAATCAGGGTAAAACCATACAAGTATCGCGCGACGGACAAAATGTAAACATACCGATTAAAGACGGCACCGTACACTCTATACTTACCGGTCAGAAAGGTTCGTTTATAGCGCCCCGTATCCCGATAGTGGTTGACGATGTAAAAGACGGCACCGAAGCAGCCAGAATGCAACTGAAGCATGGCGATAGCATCGTAGCTGTAAATAGTATACCTGTACGCTTCTTCGATGAATTTGATAGTATCAAGAGTTCTCTGGCCGGTAAGGCGATAACGCTTACCGTGGTTCGCGGCGGCCAGCCACAGGAGCTGACCGGCAAGGTGCCCGATAATAAGAAACTGGGCTTTATGCCTGTGGGAGATCTGGATAAATATTTCCAGCTCGAAAAAGTGAAGTTTACACCGGGACAGGCTATTGCAAAGGGCTTTTCCTTTACCTACTACCAGTTTACCAACTATGTGCTGCAGTTTAAATTGATGTTCACTTCAAAAGAGGTGAAGACCAGCGAGAGCCTTGGCGGGTTCATCAGCTTCGGTAAGATATTCCCTGCCGAGTTTGATATGGAGAAGTTCCTGATGCTTACTGCATTTGTATCAATAGTATTGGCTTTTATGAATCTGCTGCCTATTCCGGGTTTGGACGGAGGTTATGTAATATTCCTGCTGTTTGAGATGATAACCGGCAAGGCGGTGAGCGAGAAAGTAATGGAAAAGGCTACAGCCGTGGGATTGATACTATTGCTGTTACTTATGGTGTATGCCAACGGGCTGGATATATTCAGGCATTTTAAACACTAACAGCCGCGCCAAAATAGAGTAGATGCTGATACAAAATATAAAGCTGGCGGCCGATGCGCTGGTGTTCAACCGAACCGAACAAGGCTTACAATTGCTGCTCATAAAGCGGGGCAACGATCCTTATAAAGGTATGTGGGCTTTCCCGGGCGGTTTTGTAGAAGACGATGAGGAGCTGGAAACAGCCGCATTGCGCGAACTGCAAGAAGAAACCGGGGTGAAGCTGGATGCAATGACGCAGGCTTATACTTTTGGCAAAGTAGGTCGCGATCCACGTGGGCGCACGGTTTCGGTAGTATATTACGCATTTACCAGCGCCGCCCTGCACAATATAGCGGGCGCCGACGATGCCGCACATGCAGAATGGGTATATGTGAACGACATCAAAGACATGGCGTTCGACCATTTTGAATGCCTCAATGTAGTAATGAGCGTTTGTAATATTCATTAATCAGCTTCTATTATAGCTACATTATGGGCGCGGTGTAAGCAAAAAAACTGTTATCATTTGTTTTTCCGTTTTTGCATAGGTTGTTCTCTGTAAGCAGAATAGTATATTTGCCTTTATTCCTGTTTTTTTAATTTACAAACGCCGCGCACTTTGAAGTACCGCAATGCCATACTTATTGTTTTGTTGATCATAATCGCTGATCAGTGGATGAAGATCTACATAAAGACGCATTTTTGTAACGGAGATGAGGTGAAACTGATGGGTAACTGGTTCAGGTTGCACTTCATAGAAAATGAAGGTATGGCCTACGGTATGAAGCTGAGCGAAGCCGCAATAGGAAAAATACTATTGTCGTCGTTTAGATTGGTTGCCGTTGTTTTTGGTTTCTTCTTGCTCAAAAAGCTGGTAGATAAGGGTTATGGCCGCGGCGCTATAATATGTGGATCTATGGTGCTGGCCGGCGCGCTGGGCAACCTGATAGATAGTATGTTTTATGGCATGATATTTTCAGATAGTACCTATTCTTGTTTTGCGGGTAGTTTCGACAGTATATCCAGTATGCTCAAGAATCACAATACCGATGCTGTTGCTCATTTTACCAGTTTTGGTAAGGGATACGGACATTTTTTGCAAGGCAAGGTGGTAGACATGATGTACTTTCCGGTGATAGATACCAAAATGCCGGAATGGATGCCTTTTTTGGGGGGTAAAAATTTCGTGTTTTTCGAGCCGGTGTTCAATATTGCCGACGCTGCCATATCAATAGGTGTTGTTACGATTGTGATCTGGAGTTTTATGGGGGGTAAACATCTTTCGCTGCCCGCCCAGCCCGCCGATACTGCCAAAGCGGCGGTGGACAACAATGGGGAAAATTAATATTATTCATTTGCCTGTACGGTAGTAGTTTTGCGCTCAACGATTTAAATACCTGTTGTATGTCGGACGATTCATTGATATTAGTTACGGTATGGCTGGCTGGCCGCAGCTACCGATTGAGGATAAAGCCAGAAGAGGAAGAAGCAGTGCGCAAGGCAGTAAAAATTGCCGATGAAAAAGTGAAGGAAATGCGCAGCCACTACGGCGGTAAAGACGATCAGGATTTTATGGCTATGTGCCTGCTTAGTTATGCCGCAGATAGCGCAATTGATGTTTTTAATAACCCGATGCTGCAACAGGAACTCAACACAATTTCGGCCCGTATAGATAAAGTATTAGCATAAAAAAAAGAGGCGCACCAGATGTACATACTGATGCGCCTCTTGCTTTAAATAAGCAGGGTTTTTAAAATGCCCTGTTTATACCAATTACATACCTGAGCGTACTGTAGTCGTTGTTGTTATATGGCGGCCTGTTCAGGAATAAAGGAAGGTCTACCCTTATTGTCAGCGGCTTAGCTTTTTCAAACACGCCCCAATTTTTTACCGTAAGTGCAAAACCCAGTCCGGCATCGGCATGCAGGTCGCTGAGCATTTCTGCTGGTTTTATGTTTTGCAGGTCTTTTCTCGAGAAGTTACTCAACTCCATCCATCCGGCGTCGCCAAACAGGTATACATTAGCATGCAGCCAGTTGCGCAGCAGGCGCGGGCGCCAGGGCATATAGTTTTCCAGGCTTATTTCCATGTTTGCAGCCATACCGCTGCGCCCTTTGTATCCAGTTAGTTGCGCTCCGTTGCGTTCGTCGGGGGCAAAGTAGCCGGCATAGCCGCGCAGGTTGAGCCCGCCGCCTTGTTGAAAGTGGTTAACATCGTATATAGAAGTGCCCTGCCAGTCGTAGGGTATAAAGCCTATGCTGCGCGTGTATTTGTCGCCCATTTGTTCCTCGGGGCTTGCTCCTGCCATGTATAGCAGGCTTTCGTTGGGAAGGCTTGTACCCATGCCATACCTGCCGTACAGACGTGTGCGCACCTCTGATCTGCCAAGGCGATTACTGTTGATAGATTCGAACTGGATGTAGGAATAGTTGAACGGATTGTTTTTGCCATTCAGGACAGGCGCCATAAATGCGAGCGAGTAGCGACCATTGCCACGCAAGTAGCTGTAGTTGTGGTTCCACGCAAGGTTCAGCGAGTTGTTGGGGCGTTGCGCGCTGCTGCTCCAGTCTACCTTGTTGGTCAGGTAGTCGAGCGACGCTGCGTTGGGGCGCCACATGCTCTGTGCATAAAAAAGCAGATTGTTTTTATCGTTCATCAGCCAGTTGAAACCGCCTTTATGAAACCACAATCCGTCGAGATACCTACTGTTGATGTTTAGTTGCAGCTTAGGCAGGTTGCGGCTTATGGGCGATGTATAATTGAACGTATAGTTTACTGGCGCGTATTTATCGTACAGTCCCTCGCCCTTTACTGTTTGGTATGCTTTTTCTTGCAGCGTATGGGTGTTCCACCACACAGTTGCGTCTATTTTGTATAGCGAAAACAGATAGTCTCCCTCAAAATGCACACCCGCCTTAATACCATCTACTGGATTCCACCATGCATCCGGGCGCACATCCAGTCTGTACTGTCTGCGATCCCACTGCGCAGCAAGGCCGCCGTCTAATTTAGTTTTTATAGCAAGGTGGCTTACGGGCAGCCCGCGGCTTTTGTAGTTATCCACCATATTTCTGTCCGCAAGGCGATAGGTGGTATCTATTTGCACATGGCTTATACCCGATGGTATTTTTACTTTAGCTGTGTAGTTTGTGGCCAGTTTGCCCCAACCATACCACTTTGGTAGGGTAGTAGCCGCCGTCTGTTTCTCAAATACGGTATTGGGCACATAGAAGCTATGCTTGCTGCCATCTTTGGCCGTTACTGTAAAGTCGACCGGCATTTGCATTTGTCCGCGGCGGCGTAGTTTTATAGCAAAACTGTCGGCTCCGTGTATTTTATGAATACGGCCTATACCATAGTCGAGCGGCTTGGTAGTTTCAAACCATTGGTCGAAATACCACGACAGGTCGGCATGGGTGTATTGCGTTACAGATGCTTTGAAGTCTTCGAAGTAGGGATGAGCAAACTTCCATTTGTCGAAGTAGTGTTTTATAGCCCCCTGAAAAAGGGAGTCGCCCAGCACATACTGCAGGTTGTAGAGCATGCTGGCTGTTTTGTAGTATACCTCGCCATATCCGCCGCCGTGGTTCAGCGCATTCTGAAAATCATCTGAATGGGTGTTTATAGATATCTCGTTTTGGTTTAGCGCATCATATGAGTATCTGTTCAGTACGTTGCGGTCCAGCACAATCTGGGGTTCTCCAAATTTTCTGCGGTACCAAGATTTTGGCGTGCCGGTTACCGCTGTTTCGCCATCCATTTTGCGCAGCCCCCATGCTGTCAGAAATTGGGTAAAGCCTTCGTCCATAGCAGCTCGATAAGTCTCGTTGCTGCCCACCTGTCCGTAAAACCAGTTGTGGCCTATTTCGTGCGTCAGCAAGCCGCGGTAGCCCGGTTCAGATCCGCCGTCCAGCGTTATCATCGGGTACTCCATACCATCCTGCGCATCGGCCGCTACTATTTTTGGGTAGCAATACATGCCTATGTCTTCAGAGAAGGTTTTAATAATGTTGGTCATATATTCGGTGGCATTTTGCCAGCCCGATGCATGAGGCTCCTGCACCACCGCCACACATTCTACACCGTTCCAGGTAGATACGCCAATACGAAACGATGGGTCGGCTGTAAATGCAAAATCATGCACATTATTGCCTACAAAACGCCACTGTTTACGTTGTCCGCGCACATAGGGTATTATTGTCGATGGCGGCTCATTCCAAGGCTTATTGGCAAAGTTCTTGATGTCCAGTTTGGCCCGCAGGGTATCTGGCAACACCTCGCGACGGTTTTGCAGCACGCCTGTAGCTTCCACAATATAGTTCGACGGGAAATCGAGCGTTACATCGAACAAACCAAAATCGCCATAGAACTCTTTGTTTAGGT
This sequence comes from uncultured Flavipsychrobacter sp., assembly GCA_964561325.1. GTDB lineage: Bacteria > Bacteroidota > Bacteroidia > Chitinophagales > Chitinophagaceae > Nemorincola. Next base: position 62,577 of record CAZLPE010000003.1, on the reverse strand, counting down.
GTTGGTAGGTATCCCAGCCATGCATACGGTCGTATACCGACAGCTTTGGATACCACTGCACGCCATTGTAGTGCATATATCCCCAGGCATTATACATCTGCATACGGCGGCGGGTCATGCCCTTATCGTAATAAGTTTTGAAACTCATTTTAATCGTCGCCTTGCCATTTGGCGGCAGCGGCTTGGGCAGATATACTTTGAGTATAGTATTGTCCAGTTCCGATTTGGCGTCTACGCCGTCTACTTGTATATCTTTAGTAGTCGTACCCAGACCAGCCGCTTCTTTCTGTCCCATATGCGGTTGCACATTGTTGGTCAGTTCCAGCTCGTGGAGGTACGAGCCTTTTACAAATGCGTTTTGGTACAGGTGGAAATAAACAAACTTCAGCGTATCGGGCGAGTTGTTCCAGTAGGCCAGTTCTTCCGCTCCTTCTATCGCATCTTCCTGTTCATTCATCACTGCATATATCTTATAATGCACGTCTTGTTGCCAATATGCCTTGTCGGGCATGCGGTTTTGCCAGTAGTATTTATTGGCGCTACTTCTGTAGTCGTTATCGTGTATTTGCGCTGTTGCTTGCAACGCTGCAAGCATGCCCAGCGCCGATAAAATGCTCTTCAACTTCATAATAAACAATTGGGAGCTAAAAATAAGGTATAAAATGGTTATTGGTAGGGGGGATTTGTGGTTTAATTGAGCCAAATTGAATTGATTCAGTTGGTCGGAATTTATTTCTGCTGAAATGAAACGTTTTGGGATAGTATTACCATAGGGCGCTGTTATCGTGTTTATATGTGGTAACTTAGGCTAAGAAACTATACCGGTAGCGTCTTGGCATTTTGCAGTTTTTCGTTGACTTCTAACTAATAATAGTTCAGAATACTCAGTTGTGAGAGGTTAGATATTCAATCGTATTGCACCCACGTATAGCCAAGATTTGACAACTTTTTAGAAAGTTGTCAAATCTGAGTTTTGCGAAATTAAGTACATCATAAGTACACAATGTCACGCAAAGTATAATAAAAAATAGCCCTCCAGTTACAGGGTAACGGAGGGCTATTTACATATCTATCTATCAATTACATAAATGGCATTTTTAC
>CAZLPE010000003.1:31563-61376 GCA_964561325.1 uncultured Flavipsychrobacter sp. | reverse complement strand
GTAACGGAGGGCTATTTACATATCTATCTATCAATTACATAAATGGCATTTTTACCACTTTTGCTTTTACTGCTTTGTCGCGAATGTTGAGGTATACTTCAGATCCTTCTGCTGCGTGCTCTTTAGCTACATAGCCCATACCTATTGCTTTACCCATGCTTGGCGATTGTGTGCCTGAGGTAATTACGCCAATTTCTTTGCCGTCGGCGTCCTGTATTACATGGCCATGGCGCGGTATGCCTCTGTCCACCATTTCCAGACCCACCAGCTTGCGACTAACGCCATTTGCTTTTATTTGCTCCAGTATGGGGCGGGCGGTGAAGTCTTTGGTGAATTTTGTAATCCAGCCAAGACCTGCTTCCAGAGGGTTGGTGGTGTCGTCTATGTCGTTGCCATACAGGCAGAAGCTCTTTTCCAGACGCAAGGTGTCGCGCGCAGCCAGGCCTATTGGTTTCAGACCGTCGGGTGTGCCGGTAGCGAAGATGGCTTCCCAAATTTTATCTGCTGCTCCATCTGCTGAATCAAAATATATTTCTACACCGCCTGCGCCGGTATATCCGGTAGCGCTTACCAGTACGTTTTCTACGCCTGCAAACACGCCTTTGGTAAATGTGTAGTACTTCAGGTTGGTAATATCCATATCAGTAAGACGCTGCATGTATTCTGTTGCTTTTGGACCTTGCACGGCCAACAGCGCAGTTTTGTCGGATATGTTGTGCATTTCAACATCGTTGGTGTTGTGTTTGCTTATCCAGTTCCAGTCTTTTTCTATGTTCGATGCGTTTACAACCAGCATATACACTTTGTTGTACTCTACACAATACACCAGCAGGTCGTCTACAATACCGCCATTTTCGTTGGGCAGGCAGCTATACTGGGCTTTGCCGTCGGTTAGCTTGCTCGCGTCGTTAGATGTAACGCGCTGTATGAGATCGAGGGCGTTGGGGCCTTTCAGAATAAACTCGCCCATATGACTAACATCAAATACTCCTGCGTTGTTGCGAACGCAATTGTGTTCTTCATTGATGCTTGTGTAGGAGATAGGCATATTGTAGCCTGCAAAAGGCGCCATCTTTGCGCCCAGCGCCAGATGCCTTTCAGTGAATGGTGTATTTTTCATATTGTCTGATATTGGCCATAAAAATAAGCTCTTATTTTTATGTTTTTTATAGCCTACACGAAATTGGCAGTAAATCTTTGCATCGGGCGGCTATAGCGCTCTTTCCTGTCATTTTTTGTTATACTTCCACCAGAGGTGAATATCATTTTTTTGAATAAGCCAATGCGCGAACAGATGCAGCAGGCGATATAAAATTTGGCAATTACAAAATTCGCAGCTAATATTACTGATAATAAAGACAATAGCGCCAATATATGCGTTGCGTTAGGGCATATTCTTCAGGAATCTGCCAGTTGTGCCGCTGCATATGCCGTTATGGCGGCATTGATATTATGGTTTGAAATTTGACACAAGTGAACAAACACATTTATTTATGAATCAAAATGAGTTTCGCAAGTATGCCATCAAGCATCATGGCATTAGTAGTTTAACTGTAGACAGTTACACTTCGTCTTTAATTAAAGTTCCGCAGGGTCTTACGCCATATATTATAGAAGAGCGTCCAATGAATGTTGCTTCTATGGATGTGTTCTCGCGTTTGATGATGGATCGTATCATTTTCCTGGGAGAGGGTATCAATGATTATGTAGCAAATATTGTTACCGCTCAGCTCTTGTTTCTGGAGAGCACAGACCGTACCCGCGACATACAAATGTATCTGAACAGTCCGGGCGGTAGCGTATATGCCGGTTTGGGTATTTACGATACTATGCAGATCATCAATCCCGATGTAAGCACTATTTGCACCGGTATTGCAGCATCTATGGCCGCAGTGTTGATGTGCGCCGGCAGCCCCGGAAAGCGTACTGCCCTCAAGCACAGCCGCGTGATGATACACCAGCCAATGGGTGGAGCCGAAGGACAAGCGAGTGATATTGAGATCACAGCCAGAGAAATAGGTAAGCTCAAGAAAGAGCTGTACGATATTATTGCCCGCCATTCGGGTCAGCCTTTTGAGAAGGTAGAAAAAGACAGCGATCGCGACTACTGGATGACCGCAGGGGAAGCCAAGGAGTATGGCATGGTAGACGAAGTATTGGAGCGCAACCCAAGAAAAGAACAGCAGCTGTAAAGCCAGCTATGAGTATATGGCTTACGGCCCAAATACTCTTTACAATAACTAACAATTGCAGCCTGCGGATGATTCCGCAGGCTTTTTTCTTTTTACCGTTTAGCATAAATAAAAAAAGCGGCAACCGTTTGGTCGCCGCTTGCTGAATATAATAAGTAAACTACCTCACCAGCGTTACTGTGCCTTTATACGTCACATTTGTGCCATCTACTTTGGCTACTATTACGTGGTAGTTGTAGTCGCCCAGATCTTGCGGTACACCCTGGAAGTTACCATCCCATCCCATTTCCGGATTGGCAGTCTGGAACACTACCTGACCCCATCTGTTGAAGATACGGAAGTCTACAAGTTTCTGGTATTTGAGTTTTGTAAGGCGGAACACATCGTTTATTCCATCGTTGTTTGGCGTAAAGGCCGATGGCATACACTCCAGCATTGCATTATCTACGCGAATAGTAACCGATGCAGAATCGAGGCAACCATAGAGGCTCATACCATATACAGTGTACACTGTTACTGAGTCGAGCGGTGTAGCTATTGGGTTGTTGATGTTTGGATTGTCCAGCGATCCGTTGTCTGGCGCCCACAGGTAGTAGTAAGCTCCGTCGGCATTCAGGTGTATACTGCCGCCATATGGAATAGTAGTACTTGCAGTAACGTCTGTAAGCGTAACAGGCGGGAAGCTATGAACCGCTTCTGTATCTGATGCGGTACAACCCAAAGGCCATGTAGTTACGTTTACGGTGTATACATAGTCGCCAAGGCTAAAGAAGCCCGGAGTAGGTCCGTCTGTGCCGCTCAGGTAGTTAGGGTTTGGATTAGATGTCCATGCATAAGTAATGCTATCTACTGCGCCTACCAGCGTAGTAGTAGCTCTCATGTGCATAGAGTCTACCAAGCATACCAGCGTATCGTTTACAGAGGTATGAACATCTATTGACACTACATTTACCGTTGCGTTTGCTGCGGCTGTACAGCCAATAGAATCGGTTACGGTAAGCGATACATTGTAAGTTCCGCCTAATGGGAATGTGTAAACAGGGCTTGTAGTGATGTCGGTAGCTCCGTTGCCAAAGTTCCACAAGTAGGTAGGGCCATCATGGCTTAAGCTGGTGTCGTTGGTAAATGTTACCGGTACGCCGATACAAACATCATATTTATCTGCTGTAAATGCAGCGCCTATCGGGTGGTTGAACACGATGGTCTTGGTCATGCTGTCGCGGCAAGCCAGATTGTTGTAGCTCATGTATACCAGTTTCACTGTGTATGTGCCTGTATGACTTGGCGCATCATTGAAGAAGTGGTATGCATTGTAAGAGCTGTCCATTGCCGAACCATCGCCGAATGTCCAGTATGCAGTATAACCTGAAGGAGTAGAGGTGTTTTTCAGCCAAACTTCATCGCCCGAACAGCCTAATTTAATAGAATCAGTAAACGAAGCTGGTATAGGCGCAGGGTTCACTAAAGTTTGAACCGGAGCGTTTGCAGAGCAGGTATAAGCCGAGCAGGTAAATATTGCTGCCGATATACTTGTATATGTGCCGGCGCAAAGGTCGGTAAGTACAAAAGTGCTGTCAGATGCTATTGTGCCAGTTATCGGTCCTATTGGCGTTGTTCCGCGCATAGCCGTAACGCGCACCGGTACGCCGGGGGGCAGGCCGTGTAGCGTCATTGTTGCATCGCATTTGCCACAAATAGTTGGGTTTGTTTTGTCTACAGAAGATATTGATAAAACAGGATCTGTAAGTCTGATAGGCGTTCCGCTACCTATACAAGAATCTATCACAGCGGTAAAGCCTGCATACAGTCCAGAGCGCAGGCCTGTAAGTGTTATGGTACTATCGCTTGCCACAGTGCCTATGTAGGGTATTTGCGGTACTCCGTCCTTGGTATAGCTTAGCGTTACCGGGTATCCTGCCCACAGTCCGTATAGTTTTATTGTGCCGTCGCATGCGCCGCATAGCGTTGGGTTGGTGGCGGTTTCGGCTCTTATTATCAGTAGCGGCCCGTGTAGTGTATCCGGACCCACTGGGTTCGACGGACAGTTGCCAACCTTGACGTACACATAGTTATATATACCCTCGCAGAGGCCGGTAATAGTTATTGTACTATCCAGCAGGGCAGAGTCCACTCTTCGGGGCATCAGTACGCCGTTGTACGATATAAATATTGTGTCTATCTCGTGAGGATTTACTCCGTACAGTTTTATAGATCCGTCGCAAGCGCCGCAATGCGATGGGTGCGTAAATGTATGTGTGCGTATACGTACATTGCTGCCGCCGCCCACAAGGCCGGGCATAGCTGGCACGCGTACAAAGGTAAATGTAGTGTCGTCGCAACCCAGCGCGCAAACTTTGTAAGTAGTAGGAACAACAGGAGCTACGCGGAGCGTGTCGCCGGTGCCAAGGAATGCGCCAGTTGTGCTGTCGTACCAATAGAGAAGCGAAGAAGAGTAAGGAACCGGAGCATAAGGTATGCTACCAACTGTGAAAGTAGAAGTTCCTACAGGAGTAAATCGCCAAGCTTCGTTTGTGCAGTTATAGACTGCGGGGAAATCACGTCCTGGCGCTACTGTAGCGCTGGAACCAGTTGAGTTTTGAACGCCTATAATTGCATAACCGCCATTCCATGCGCATATTGTCTTATGACCTACGTGCACTTCAGCAATGTTAGAGGTTTCGTATATGATGATTTGCGTAGTTAACCATTGTGTGGTACAAGAGTACATACGCGTATGGCACCACGTAGCCATAAACTTGCGGTTGGGGGCTGTGCCAATTGTAGAGTAGGTAATGGTGCCGCCGCCGGGTGGATAAACATCGCACCATGGACCGCAAATAGAGTTATACATGCTCGCATTGCCCAACAATACAGCGCTGATAGGCCATGGACAGTAGCCGCCGGCTAAACCAGTGTTGAAGCAAATATTGCCATTAGAGCCAATAACGCATTGCGTGTAGTTATTGCCATAGTAATTGTAAGTGAACCCTAACGGTATTACCCCCGAATAACCATCGTCCAAGGTGATGCCTGCAGGCGTTGGCACATCTCCAACAAGAATTGTGCGCAGGGTGGTGTAGGTAGTAGAGCAATCTATAGAGTCGTGCCAAGCGGTTATTTGTCCGAATGTGGTTAAAGACAGCGCCAAAGCAAACAAGGATAATATGTATCTCATAATTCTGTTTTTTGTGGTCGTATTTGTTATCAGAATGATTTTGTTTACAGGTAAAAATGCGTTTTAGTACTTCAAAAAAATAGCGTTCTAATCCCCGTGGGGGCAAACAATGCTAAATTATATAATAGTCATCACAATAAATACAAGCAAGGTAAATATTTGATGAAAAAGACAGCCAAACCATAAAAATGGTTGGCAAAAGTGACCTGTAACTGAAAAATAAAATGAAATGCGCACCTGTTTAGCGCTCAATAGTTAAAACTTTACAGGAAATATTAAATTGAAGGTTAGCGGACATTAAGAATCACTGTGCAAACCATACAGTAGCCGTTTGCGGCTGTCTGCAACCACAACAATCATTATCTGTGTGCAACAGCATTAGTATTAATCTACTTTTACCATTTGTTCTTTTATCGCTTTACCTGCTTCTGTTAGTCTTATATAGTAGTTTCCAGCCTCTACGCCTTCAGCTTCAAACTCTACAGTAAACTTGTGTCCTATGGCGCCGAATTGTTCGTTTTCAAATACTTTTTGAATCATGTTTCCCGCCTGGTCGTAAACGCCCAACGATAGTGTTTTAGCCTCGGTTAGGCGTAGTTCGAAATCTGCGTATATCTTCAACTTCTTGGGGTTGTAGGCGGGCTGACCGGCTATAGGGGTGTAGCTGCCAACCGAATAATAGTTTGGCCGGTCTTTTTTTGTAATCTGGCATACGAGGTCTATTAGTTTTTTAGACACGTCGGGTCTTTCCGGGTCGTATATTTCGCTTGGCTCATGATTATTGGTGATAGCCCATACTGCCGATTGCCCCAAGTAGTCGAACAGCATATTGTCTTTAATAAACTTGAGCACTGGCATCAGTTTTTCGTTGGCAGTGTGCGAGAAGGTGTAGTGCATGTCTACGCCCGGGCACCGGCGAGGTGCATTGCCGCAAAATGTATACATTTCCACCTGTCCCTGTTTCATAGGTTGCAATACCACCATTTCTTCGCTGGCTAAGGCCATAGGCTGGTATGAAGTGTCGTCGGCTTTCAGAATTATACCGGGCGTTACCTTCAATACCATGGTCGATTTCTGCAAATTGGTAATGGTCAGTTTCATCGATTTACCGGTATAGTTTCCCTTGAAGTTTACAGCATCCATCTTTACCAGGTGTTTGCTTATAGCTTCTGTAAGGTCCATTTTCATGGTTTCGGCCATACCCATTGCTGGCGTTAGCGCTAAAGCCAGTAAAGCGATTATCTTTTTCATTGATATTTTTTGGTAGTAAATATAATTAAATCGAGTAGCTATGCGGCTATTTTTTGCCAATAAGTAGTGTAGTTTTAGTGTTATTGCCGGGTAGTATTATGCGTTGGGGGCTTATGCAAGGCCTGCGATAGCGCATTTATTTGTAGTAGAAGTTTTTTTATGCAGCCATCCCAACCATCGCAACAATTTGATTGTCTTGATATAAACTGTAGGTTAATGAATTTTGGAAACAAAAAAATAAATTTGGCGGTTTCAAAATTTTTAACTTTTTTGCAGCGTATTATTCCTCTAAAACATTCTCTATAGCGCGAAACTTCTACTTTAAAACCAAATAACAACGTATGGCGTAATTTATACGTAACGTTTTAAAACACGGTAGAGTTTATGCTGCAAATCCAACAATCGGACGCCGAATTAGTGCATTCATATATGAATGGCAACGAGTATGCGCTTGAAATCCTTATCAACAGGTATAAAGACAAGGTGTACACTTCTGTTTACATGCTTGTAAAAGACAAATATCTGGCAGAAGACATTTTTCAGGATGCCTTTCTGAAAATGATCAAAACTATCAAAGAAGGTAGGTATGCGGAACAAGGCAAGTTTTTGCCGTGGGCTATCCGTGTGGCGCACAATCTTTGTATGGATCATTTTCGCAGAAGCCGGCAAAATATTCCCGTTACCCTGCCCGATGGTCAGGATATTTCGAGTTTGTTTGGCGCAAGCGACCTTGTGGCCGACGGAATAGAGAAACGTCAGGTGCATGACAGCGTCAGGAAACTGGTAGAAGACCTTCCGGAAGAGCAGCGCGAGGTAATAGTATTAAGGATATATGCCGACCTCAGTTTTAAACAGATTGCAGAACTTACCGGCGTAAGCATCAACACCGCGCTTGGCCGTATGCGTTATGCACTAATTAACTTGAGGAAGTTAATTACCGACAAACAGATGGTTTTACGGTAGGATTCTCCTTATTTTTGAAAAATGGTTCAATTGCCCCGTTTTTTTTATGATGGTTCACTAAATGCCAACACCACTGTATCGTTGGAAGCTGATACAGCTAAACATATATGGCAGGTACTTAGGATGGACGCAGGAGACAGGATTTTGCTTACAGATGGTAAAGGTCATCTGGCTGAAGGAAGTATAAGCAGCGCCGAAAGGCATAAGTGCAATGTGCACATAGAAAAGGTTGTTTTTCAGAAACGGCCGGGCAGTCTGTTGCATTTGTGTGTAGGGTTTACAAAAAACAATAGCCGTAATGAATGGTTGCTGGAAAAAGCTACCGAATTTGGCGCGTGCACTATAGCTCCTTTGGCGGTGCATAGGTCGGAGAAAGTACATGTAAGGTCAGACCGCTGGATGAAGATTCTTCAGTCGGCCGTGTTGCAATCTCAGCAGCCTTATTTGCCGGTATTAACCGACGTGATGCCATTGCAAAAAGTGTTGAAACAATTTTCATCGGCGCCGCAGAAACTCATTGCTCATTGTTTGCCCAACGACAACAAAAAACCGCTGATAGAAATGTTAAAACCGGGCATGGATACGTTAATGCTTATAGGCCCTGAGGGAGATTTTGACGCAGATGAAGTAAATTTGTGTTTAGAGCATGGCTGTGCGCCTGTGTCTCTTGGCGAGCAGCGGTTACGTACAGAAACTGCGGCTATGATGGTTGCAGCGTATTTTAATGTTATATCAAATGCGTAGAAGGTGGTTTTTGTTATTGTCGGTCGTTTATTCTTTTAGCTTTTGCAGCGCAGGCGCACAGAGCCTGCAGTTGGGCTTGCTGGTGTATAATGGCGGCGGCGACTGGTATGCAAATCCCACATCGTTAAAAAATCTTGCATCGTTTTGCAACGAACAGTTGCACACGCACTTTTCGCTTACGGAAGCGCATGCCGAGGTAGGTAGTCCCGATATTTTCAATCTTCCTTTCATTCATATGACGGGGCATGGGCGCTGGGCGCTTAACGATGCCGAAGCTAAAAACCTGCGCAAGTATCTGGAAGGCGGCGGCTTCTTGCATATAGACGACAATTACGGCCTCGACCCCTATGTGCGTCCTGCATTGAAAGCAGTTTTTCCTGAACTGGAGCTGGTAGAATTGCCGTTTAACCATCCTATCTATCATCAAAAATTCAATTTTAATAATGGTCTCCCCAAAGTACACGAGCATGATGCCAAACCGCCTCGTGGTTACGGACTGATATACAAGGGGCGTTTGGTTTGTTTTTATAGTTACGAAACAGATCTGGGCGATGGATGGGAAGACTATGATGTGCACCGCGACCCCCCGGAAAAGCATCTGGCAGCCTTGCAAATGGGCGCCAACATGATACAATATGTATTTACTGTAAATGGAGTGAACAAAGCAGCTACGCCCATTGAGTAGAATTGCCAGAAAAAAAGCAGTCGATATGCCTTTTTTTTAAATTATTGCCCTATTTTGGTCGATGCTTTTTTCTGCCACGGCTCAGCAACGCCAGACATTCCTATTATACCTTCCGGTTTTTTTAATTACAGCTTGGTTTAGTGTGGGCTACCATCACCCGGACGAGCATTTTCAGGTGCTCGAGTTTTGTAATTATAAATTGGGTCTGTCTCCGCTGTCCGATCTCCCTTGGGAATACCTAACCTACTGCCGTCCTACTATTCAGCCTTTTATTGCGTATTTTTTTGCACGGGCGGCAATGATGGCCGGCATGTACAATCCGTTCGTTATTGTGTTTTTGTTGCGGGTTTGTGCAGCGCTGCTTACATGGGCTGTTTCCTGCCGCTTAGTTGTAGCGCTGAGCCCTTTACTCAAAACGCCTATTGCTCATAAGTTGCTGCCCCATTGTATGCTGGGGCTATGGTTTGTTCCCTACATTGGCGTACGATTTTCGGCAGAGACGGTATCGTCTGTGTGTTTTTTTGGGAGCATATGTTTATTGCTGCCCAACATTACCACACGATGGTCGAGCAGGCAAATTGTAATCACGTTTATTAGCGGTTTTTTATTGGGTATAGCCGTATTTGTTCGCCTGCAACTTGCATTTGCGGTTATAGGTATGGGGCTATGGCTGCTGGTGTACGGACGATGGCAATTGCCAAAGTGGGTAGCGGTGGCGGTCGGGGCCATAGCCGCAGTAGGCGTAGGCGTATTGATTGATCATTGGTTTTATGGTAAGTGGGTTTTTACACCCTACAATTACTTCGACGTAAATATTGTGCAACACAAGGCGGCAAGTTTTGGCGTAGAGCCGTGGTGGTATTACATAACTACTTTTTTGCAGGTGGCCGGCATGCCTGTCAGTTTCGTACTGCTTGCGCTGTTTGCTATGGGGTTGAAGGGTAACCGGGCAAATATGTTTAGCTTTATTGTAGTGTGCTTTGTAGCTGGCCACATGGCCGTGGGGCATAAGGAAATGCGTTTTTTATTTCCGGTGTCGTTTGCGTTTATTTATCTGGTGGTTAGCGGCATAGACTATGCCGCACAAAACATACGGCCGCATAAGGGGTATAGGATTGGGTTCCGTTTGCTGGTTGTGGTCAACACAGGTATGCTCCTATTTAAAATGCTGACGCCGGCAGAAGAAGCGGTGAATTATTATAAATTCCTGTACGGGTACAATGCCGGACATCCAACCAATATAGTCTACAATAAAAAGTCGCCGTACAATATCGCCGAACTCGAACTAAATTATTACAAACCCAATAATGTGCAGCTTACAAAAGTGGCGGATAGCAGCGACGTCGCAAAGTTGTTGACTGGCAGCAATAGCGTGATTTGCCTTAGCCCAAACCTGAAGCCCGACAGTTTGTTTCAGCAGTTTGGTTACGAGCGCATCTACTGTGCGTTTCCCGAATTTTTGCTGGCCAATAATTTTAATGGCTGGCAAGAGCGGTCCAGAATCTGGGCCATATTCAGGATTTATAAAAAACAATAAACGCAATCACAATATTCTTAAGGTTGTTTATTGCCGGTAAGCTCGCTTTGCATATTTACTTCGTCGTGCTTTTTATCGCGTCTCATTATTTTATCAACCCATTTTTTCGACATGAACGGGCGTTCAATGTATAGGTAAAATACTGCCGCAACAGCCATTATGGGTATACATAGCAACACAAACTGTAGTAACAGATTTGGCCAGAAGTAGTTGGTAAGATGCACCTTTATAGTAAGGCGCCCCAACATAGATATTACCGTATAGTGTATCAGATAGGTGGTATAGCACATACCGCCTATTATGGGCACAAACTTATAACTGAATACCTTTTTGACAATGTCGTTTCGCAATATAATGTAGTACAAACCCCCTATCATAAACGGTAACATAATGGGCCAGTATAGCTCGCTCATGCGGTGGTAATGCTCCCAGCGGGGCATAAGGAAAATGCCCAACAGTAATGCAAGCGCTACAATTGCCAGCCATTTTTGCTTGAAAAAGTCGATAGCAAAACCGCAAACATAGAAATCGGCAACAAGCATACCCACTAAAAAGTGCTGGAAAGAGCCATAGATAGTGCTCAGTACCCAAACATCGGAATGGTGGTCCATCTGAGGGAAAATGTGTTGCAGCGCTACCACACCTACTATCATACCTGCTATAATCAATCGCCTCACAATGTGGGGTAGCGCCATAAGCCGGAATAGCAGCGGAGCTATGATGTAAAATTGCACCTCTACCTCCAGCGTCCACGCTACAACAGTTACTAATGGCGCATGATGGAAAATAAAATTATGCGAATATGCTAGCGATGCCAGAAGACTTGGAAACAAAGATTTGAAGTCGTAGTTTTTAATAGCAAGCTGTGCGAGGAAAATGCAGATCATTACCAAAATGTATGGCGGCTCTAACCGGGTAAGCCGCCGGACATAATACAGTTTGAGGTCTATTTTTTTTCCGTGGTTTATATAATGATGTGCAAACGGCGTACATAAAATAAAACCGCTTATGGCAAAGAAAAGAGGAACGCTACGGTCGGCATTTACAAAAAACTTATTGAGCCAGTGATACTGGCCTGGATTATCGGCGAAAATGAGCGACGTTTTTTCTAAAAAATATCCCCTGATATGAAACAATGTTACAAGAGATAAAGAAAGAAAACGCATACCGTCGATCTCAGGCAAGTAAGCCTGATTTGAGGTAATGCGTCGGAATTTATTGGCTAAAAAGTCGAACATATGCGGCTAAGTAATAGAGGCGATAAAGGTAATGAAGAATTTAAGATTTGCTATAGGTGTCTGTACATGCGCTGTATTACGTTTATACGTAGCTGTAGGCTTACCTTGATACTATTAAATGTAGTACGGAAGTATTTATTGTCCACACAGCGCGGTCGAGATATGCGTGATATCTATATTTTTGTTGGTTTGCCGACCATCGCAATTAAAAACTATTTTTGCGTCATTATCTATGCGCTTATTACGTCATTTGTTGTTGTTTATGTTTTTGTTGGTGAGCGTTGGGGCGAAAGCCGGCGTAGCGCCTGCAAATTATGGCATAACAGGTTTTCCTGACAGCGCTTTTCTCGATATTCAGGCACGCGCTACCACCGAGCGATTTATCAATGCCCATCCGTTTATGGCTACCAACTATATCATAAGCGATATAGAGTTGCCGCATGCAATGGAGCTGCAAACAGCCGATTTTTATCTATTGTTATTGTTGTGCATCATGCTTGGCGTAATCCGCTATATGGATACAAGGTATTTTATCAACCTATGGCTGGCGTTTTGGAACCCTACGCTGAGCAACAGGCAGTTGAAAGAACAGTTGCAGGGGGCGGGGATACCTAATTTTTTAATGAATATTTTTTTCACCTTTTCTGGCGGAGCGTATATATATTACATAGTCAAGTTTTTTACGCCAAACAATTCGGGCGTTATTCCACCCTCGCTGCTTATTATTATGCTTATTGCCGGCACTGGTATTATTTATCTTGCCAAGTATGCCGCTGTGCGTTTTAGCGGATGGGCTTTTAGAGTTGAGGGCATTACAGAACATTATCTTTTTAATGTTTTTCTGATCAACAAGGTCTTGGGCGTTATGTTGCTGCCATTTATTATTATACTGGCCTTTGCCGACCATAACTGGGCGCGGCAAGTAGTGTTTATTTCGTTTCTGATATCTGGCGCATTGCTACTGGTTAGGTATTTGCGATCATGGCAAGTTTTTGGTTCGTTTTTCCAATTTAGTAAATTTCATTTTTTTATGTACCTTTGCGCCTCGGAATTATTGCCGTTGGCTGTTCTGATGAAGTTATTGTATAAAGGTTTAATGTTTTACTAAATAATACTCATCGAGATAGCGTTAGTTCGTTGTTGTTTCCGATAATCCTTGTATATGGCCAAAGTTGTTCGTTTGCAAAAGAAGGGTGATGAAAAAAATGAACCGAGGGTTGGCAGTATTCTGATAACTCAACCTCGTCCGGAAACCGAAAAGTCACCCTATTTCGACCTTGCAAAAAAGTATAGCCTTAAACTCGACTTTCATGCGTTCATCAGGGTCGAGGGACTGACCGGTAAAGAATTCAGGAAGCAGAGAGTAGATATTTCTGAGTATACTGCCATTATATTTGCCAGCCGCAATGCTGTGGATCATTTTTTCAGGATATGTGATGAAATGAAGTATAAGGTGTCGCAAGACATGAAGTACTTTTGCATTACAGAAGCTGTGGCTTTGTACTTGCAGAAATTTATTTTATACAGGAAACGTAAGGTGTTTTTCTCTGCCGACGGCAGCTCTGCCGGCCTTATGGAGGTGATAGGCAAACACAAAACCGAGAAGTATATATTACCGGTATCAGATGGCGCTAAAAACGACATAGCCCAATACCTTATTAAACACAACATTAAGTATGCCGATGCTACGCTGTACCGAATGGTATCGAACGATATCTCGGCGGTGATGCAGGAAAACTACGATATGATTGTGTTCTTTACGCCTTTTAGCGTGCAAACGCTTTTTGAGCACAACCCGGAATTTAAGCAGCGCAATATGATTATTGGCGCCTTTGGGCCTACAACCTCTAAAGCTGTTGAAGATAGCGGACTGAGACTTGATGTAAAAGCCCCAGCCCCCAATGCGCCCTCTATGGTTTCGGCTCTGGAGTTGTATCTGGCACAGCTTGCTGGTCCGGAGGATACTGAATAGCCCGCCGATACAGCGCGCCACATTCCGGCATTGCAGAAATTGCGCGTGTACATCATTTTTTATTTTGTAAAGCCCGTAAATTTTCATGGCCAACAGGTTGATACATGAGCAAAGTCCTTATTTGCTACAGCACGCGCACAATCCGGTAGACTGGTATCCATGGGGCGACGAGGCATTCGAAGCAGCCAAAAGAGCCAATAAGCCGGTTTTAGTCAGTATTGGATATGCTGCCTGCCACTGGTGCCATGTAATGGAGCGTGAAAGCTTTGAACAGGAAGATATTGCCGCCCTAATGAACCGCCTTTTTATTTGCGTGAAAGTAGACAGGGAAGAGCATCCGGATGTGGACCATATGTATATGGATGCGGTGCAGGCGATAGGAGGGAGCGGCGGGTGGCCGCTGAACGTATTTGTAACGCCGGACAGAGCGCCATTTTACGGCGGCACCTACTATCCGCCCCGGCCTGCATACAACAGACCGTCATGGTCGCAGTTGCTGCAACATATTGCCCGGTTGTGGGACGATCAAAACGACGAAGTAGCTGCGCAGGCAGAACAGATGATTTTTTTCTTGCAGGAGGCTTCCAGAAAAATAGCCCGCACCGTAGAAACCCAGATCGACGCGGCGCTGTGCGACAAAATTACAGAGAACCTTATGAAAATGGCCGATAAACAGTTTGGAGGGTTTGGTAACGCTCCTAAGTTTCCCGGTACAATGGCAATAGGGTATTTGCTCGAATACTATCATTTTACGGGCGATCAGGCAGCGTTGCAGCATGCATTGAAAAGCCTGGACTGCATGATAGCAGGCGGCATATACGATCAGTTGGCGGGCGGATTTGCCCGGTACTCTACCGACAAAGAATGGCTGGCCCCGCATTTTGAGAAAATGCTATACGATAATGCGCTCTTAATCAATGCGCTTAGCGACGCCTACCAGCTTACCGGTAATACACGCTATAAAGAGGTTATAGAAGAAACAATAGAGTTTACAGAACGCGAACTGAAAGAACCCTCTGGCGGATATTATTGCGCTATAGACGCCGACAGCGAAGGCGTGGAAGGCAAGTTCTACACCTGGACAATACAGGAATGGAATGATGCCCTTGGAGCCAATGAGGCAATGGCAATGCAGTATTTTGGGGTAGAAGCGGCTGGTAATTGGGAGCATACTAACATTTTGCATGTAGCAAAAAGCATGGAAGAACTTGCAGTTGAGTACAACTGTACAGTAGATCATGTGAAGCAAGAGCTGGAAAGAGTAAAAGCAATATTGCTTGCCCGGAGAGCTGGCAGGATAAGACCGCAAACCGACGATAAAAGTTTGCTGTCGTGGAATGCGCTGATGAATATAGCGCTGTCTAAGGCGGCCTCCGCATTGGCCTACACCTACCCCGAAATCAGCGAGCGCTACGCCAAACGCGCTGAAGAGCATATGCATTGGATGACGACTGCATTTGGCAACGACAATGAATGGAAGCATGTATGGAAGCAGGGTGTAGCCAAAATACCTGCATGCCTTGATGATTATGCCTATCTGGCACAAGCAATGCTGCAACTGGCGTCGGCCGGCGGCGACAATAGCTGGATTGCGAAGGCTGGCGATCTGATAGCAACTACGATACAGAATTTTAGCCGCGAAGACGGCTATTTTTACTACAGCGCTGCAAACAAAACGGATATACCCGTGCGTAAGGTAGATTTGTACGATGGCGCTACGCCCTCTGCCAATGCGGTTATGGCGCACAATTTATGGTTGTGCGGCATGTGCATGGAGCGTAGCGATTGGGTAGAAAGGGCTGCTGTAATGCTGCAAAACATGGCGGATACAACGAGCCGGTATAGCTATTCTTTCGGGTATTGGGCAACGTTATTGCAGCGTAAATATCGCGGATTGTATACGCTGGTGGCATCGGGCAGCGATATTAAGCGCAGCATACGCGAAATAAAGGCAAATTTCGTGCCTCATGTGTTTTCGCTTGCTTTAAGAAAAGAAATATCTGAAATACCCCTCCTCGAAAATAAATTTTTTGGCTCTAAAATGTATATATTTGTTTGCTCGGAACAGGCATGCCTATCGCCTGTAACTACGGTGGGTGAGGCGTTTCACTTGCTTAGGAGCTAACAAAAACGAATGAAAACGATGAACAAAACGAAGGTTTTGCCGGTTCAATAATTAACATTTTTTTTTTGAAAGTTGTATTTTTGGAAAAAACTTTGAATATTGTGCGTCCATTCGGATTTGTGAACGAGAAAAGCTTGAAATAATATAGTTGCCAAATAGCAAAAACAATAGATAGTAGTATGAAAAAAACTTTCCTGAAGGTCTCTGCTTTAGCTTTGCTTGCTCTTACAGCGGCTGGTTGCGGGCAACCGACTTCCAACGGCCAATTAATAGGAGACCAGACAAGAATGAATTACAGGGCCCCATTGCCAATAGGAATGGTATTCGTTCCTTCTGGTACGTTCAAGATGGGCGCCAGCGATGAAGACATTCGTGGCAGAA
This sequence comes from uncultured Flavipsychrobacter sp., assembly GCA_964561325.1. Lineage (GTDB taxonomy): Bacteria > Bacteroidota > Bacteroidia > Chitinophagales > Chitinophagaceae > Nemorincola. The sequence goes on along the minus strand of CAZLPE010000003.1, from coordinate 45,113 downwards.
ATGACGCTACCATTCACACCGTACAGGTTGCGGGCTTCTATATGGATGCTACTGAAGTCTCGAATCAGGAATATCGTCAGTTTACCAACTGGGTTAGAGACTCTATAGCTAATACAATACTTGGTAACTTTAAAGACCTTCCGGACGGGCGTCAGGTGCTTGACAACAAGCGCATCAACTGGAAAGATCCCGAGTTGCAGGATCAGCTTACTCAGATGTATGTGCCTGCTGAATTGTCTGGTTGGGGCGAAAAGCGTATAGACGCTAAAGGCCTTAAATATCACTACACATCGTTCGACTACAATGCGGCTGCAATGCACCCAACGGAGTCTGAAATCAAGTTTGTGAACGATTTCGTAGTGCCTATTTATCCGGATACTACAGTTTGGGTTCGCCAGTTCAACTATGCATACAATGAGCCTATTGCTCGCCAGTATTTCTGGTTCCAGGGCTTCAACAGATATCCTGTTGTAGGCGTAAACTGGAAGCAAACAAAGGCATTCTGCGATTGGCGCACACGCTACTGGCAGTCTGACCGCGAAAAACAAAAGTTCTACTTCGAGGGTCGTTTCCGCCTGCCATCTGAGCAAGAGTGGGAATATGCAGCTCGCGGCGGTCGTAACGAGTCGCCATACCCATGGGGCGGTCCTTACATCATCAACAAAAAAGGATGTTATTTGGCCAACTTCAAGCCACAACGCGGCAACTACTCTGCAGATGGCGGTTTGTACACAGTTCCAGTTGATTGGTATGCAGCTAACGACTATGGTTTGAAAAACATGTCGGGCAACGTTTCAGAATGGACAGAATCAGCATTCTTTGGCGGTTCTTACAACCAACAAGCAGATATCAACCCATTGGTGATTTACAACGTACAAGCTAACGAAGCAAGAGATAAGCCATACTTAGCGCGTAAAGTGGTAAGAGGCGGTAGCTGGAGAGACGTATCTTATTACCTACAGGTGAGCACAAGAGATTACGAATATCAGGATACAGCTAAAGCTTACATAGGATTCCGTTGCGTGTATACTCAAATTGCTCCGGCGCTTACTAACAGAAGACCTATACGTTAATAACCAATTACTCTAATAACACAAACCTTTTTAATAAACAAAGAAAGAAAAATCAGCGAAAATGAATCCAATAGCACTGTTTTTTGAAACCGACAAAGGTAAGTACCTTAAAAATCTGATCATTGGTCTTGGAGCCTCTGTTGTATTGATGGGTGCGCTTTTTAAAATTCAACACTGGCCCGGCGCGAGCGTAATGCTTACTACCGGAATGCTTGTTGAGGCGTTTATCTTTGCGCTGCTCGGTTTGTTGCCCCCTCACCACGACTACTATTGGGAAAGGTTTTATCCGGATATCACTGAGAATCCACACGTTGAAGCGCACCGTAAAGGAATAAAACTGAACGCTGCTAAACATGGCGCCGACGGCACAAAACCAGGCGACTCTCCAATGAAGTCTTTGGACAAAATGCTGGAAGAAGCGTCAATCAATACGCCAAACCTGAAAAAACTGAATGAGAACTTCCAGAATTTCAGCAAAGTGGCCAGCCAAATGAAAGATATGTCTGAAGTAGCTGCATCAACCGGCGCATATTCTCAAAGCGCACGTGAAGCTGCAACAGCTCTCGGCGAAATGAAACAAACTTTCCAGGGCGCAACAAAAACAATGACTGCTTTCAACAGCGCAGCTGACGATACTACCAAGTTCCACCAGCAGGTTGTAGTTCTTTCTAAAAATCTGGGTACTTTGAACCAGATATATGAAGTGGAACTTTCTGACGCCAACAACCACCTGAAAGCTATGAACAAATTTTATAGCAATCTGGTTAACGCATCTGAAGCTATGGCTTCAAGCGCAACTGATGCAAACAAAGCAAAAGAACAAATTGGCTTGCTTGCTAAAAACCTGAGCGTGCTGAATTCAGTTTACGGCAATATGCTTACTGCTATGCAGGGTCGTTAATTCAGACTAAAGTTGTAGGTGAAACAATTAATTATAATCAAAGTAAAAGCTAGATAATGTCTATACCTAAAGAGCCGCGACAGATAATGATCAACCTGATGTATCTGGTGTTGACAGCCCTGTTGGCCCTAAATGTATCAAATGAGATCCTCAACGCCTTCAAGGTGCTCGCTAAAGGCATCAGTGATTCCAACGTGTCTATCGACAGAAAGACTACCGAGGTTTATGAGCAGATCAAGGAGAATGAAAAACTTCCTGGTCAGGGGGATAAAGTACGTCCTTTCAGATTAAAAGCTGATGAGGTGGTACTGAGATGTAACGAAGTGATGAAATACTTTGATACATGGAAAGAAAGAATAGTAATTCAAGCCGGCGGTCGTACAGAAGATGGTTCAATCAAGGCAGAAGGCGATATTGATGCTACTACTTCGTTGCTTGTAGAAAAAAGAGGCGGCGACACAATGAGGCAGAAAATTACTGAATTGAGGAAATTTATGCTTGAGTCAGTGTTGCCAAAAGATTCAGGATCTATCAGCCCATTGATGCCACTGCGCATAGAGTCGGTTAAGCCTTCTGAACACAACCCTACAGGAGACTGGAATATTGGTTATTTCGAGCACATGCCTACAGTGGCCGCAATTGCGATGTTCTCTAAATTTCAGAACGACATTCGTAGCAGTGAAGCTCTTGTAATTGCCAAGTTGTATGAAGAAGCGCACTTAAAGGACGTAAAATTTGATACCATTGCAGCGGTTGCCGTTCCAAAACAAAGCTATGCACTCGCTGGCGACAAGATTGAAGCGTCTATATTGTTGGCTGCATTCAACAAGGGTAATAAGCCTACAGTGAACATTTCTCAAGGCGGCGGTTCGAAAAAAGAACCAGTTAACGGTGTTGTGCCATGGGAAACTATCGCAACAGGCACAGGATTACAGACTGTAAAAGGTAGCATTACTCTTAATACAGGCGACGCGCCAATAGTTCGTAACTGGCAGTTTGAGTACATGGTTGGTACCACAGGCGCTTCTCTTCAGTTGGATAAGATGAACGTATTTTACATTGGCGTTCCAAACCCTGTAACTGTAGCGGCAGCAGGTTATTCAGTTGAGGATGTATCTCTTGCAGTTCCTAACTCTAAAGCAGATCCAGATCCAGAGAAAGGAAAAGGACACTACAACATTTTTGTTGATAAAGTAGGTACAGTAGACGTAGCGATTAACGCAAAAACAAAAGAGGGTCCTGTTAAACAAGTTGGTAAAATGACCGTACGCGTTAAACGTATACCTGATCCGGTTGCTCAGATTATGGGTCAATCATCAGGTGGTATGTCTGCATCAACTTTTAGAGCGCAAATTGCTCCTGCGGCAGTACTTAAGGATTTCGAATTCGATACTCGTTTCCAAATTGTATCTTTCTCCTTCTACATGCTTCCTAAAGGTAAGGATATCGTTGGCCCATACGAGGTTAAGAATCCATTAGGTTGTAGATTTGACCAAAACAAGGATGTTGAAAAAGCCATTAAAATGGCTAAGGCGGGCGATAGGATAATAATAGAAGAAATTAAGGCAGTAGGACCAGATAAGACCCCAAGGAAATTGAACGGTATTCTATTGACATTAAATTAGTAAACTCAGTAAAAAAATTGAAAAGGATATGACCATCCCAAATTCATTTAGATTAACATTATCTGCAGTATTATTGTTTTCGGGTTCATTTGCTTTTGCTCAGACTCCCGGATCTACAACAAGAACGTCCGATGCGGGTACCTCAGATCCAGTCCTTACGAAACCAGCTGATGGTGTTAAGGATGGTTGGCAAAAGTCTCTTACATCTGACGGCGCTTGGGATAGGGTGTCGCATTATACAATGCCTATTCCATGGCAGCATATTCGCGAAGACGATATCCTTTGGAAAAAAAGAGTTTGGCGTGAGATTGATATCCGCGAAAAACAGAACGTTGCGTTCCGTTACACCGGAGATGAGAACACCGGCGGCGGTATGTTTATAGAAATTTTGCTCGATGCGTTGAAAAGAGGCAAGATCAAAGGCTACAAAGCTATGGTTGACGATCGTTTCAGTTCTGTGATGAGCAAAGACGAGATAATGGAAACAACCGCTGGTAAAACAGATACCCTGATTGTTACCGATCCGATAACCGGAAGCGAGGTTACCAAGATTACTACAAGGGACTTCAATCCTGAAGATATCACTAAGTACAGAATTAAGGAAGACTGGATTTTCGATCGCAACCAGGGTCAGATGGTTGTACGTATTGCTGGTCTTGCTCCAATTATAGATCTGTATAATGATCAGCACGTATACATCGGTTCTAAACCAATGTTCTGGTTGTACTATCCGGATATTCGTGGTCTGTTGGCTCAATACGAAGTCGTTAACCCACAAAACGACATTGCACGTTATACTTGGGACGAATTCTTTGAAAGCCGTCAGTTTGCCAGCAAAATCACTAAAGTTAGCAACCCATTCCAACAGGAGTTTAAAGAGCGCCTGAACCCAATGGAGTCGCTTTACGAAAGCCAGCACGCTGCTGAAGAGATTTTCAACAAAGAGCATGATATGTGGGTTTATTAATACGCACAAAATGCAAAGTATATTTAACGAAAGAAGCCTCCAACTTGGAGGCTTCTTTCGTTAAATATAGTACTGTAGTACAACGTCATCTTTTCGCCAGATACATTTCTAACTCGTCCTTAATCACATACAACGGAGATGCGATGGCATTGGTATATTGAATGTTGCCCTCCTGATCGTTTTTTATAGAGAACTGTATTCCGCTTGCTTCGCTTTGTATAGCATTTACTACATACTTATCTTCAGCGCTATCGTACATTACATAAGGCGCACCCGATGATCCGAAACGGAAGTACCCTTTTATCAGATACCTTAACCCTTCCAGCAAGTAGTTACCACCAACATCGTCGATAAATACGTTAAAATGATCGAGCATTCCCTCTATCCTTGCTTCATTTAGCAAACGTCCGGTAGGGTAAGATGGCGAACTTTGCAGGCAGCTCAGTTTGTCTGCTTGTTCATCTAAGAAATCGTAGTTGACATCGAAATGCGGTATCTTATCTATAATTTCTTTTGGCGCATTTATAATTCTGTACAAAGCTATATCTGCATTATAAAAGGGTTTTACAAGCTCTACCTCCAGCAAAAATGTATGTTTATGTATGGCAGGTTCGTACATTATGTGGCTGGCGTCAAATTGCAACGTTAGCTCTGGGTCGTTAAAATATAGGTTGTTTTTGAAGTGTAGCACCAGATAGGGTCGGCATATTTTCTTAGCTCCCAGCGTTGCCCATCTTGTGTCAAACCGTTTTTGCTTCAGTATATTGGTTATCGTTTGCAGATGGGTTTGGTCAGTAGTGTTCAGATATCGTTTGTGAGTATAATCGTCTATGAAATAGTGTTGATCCAGAAAGCGGTTTTGCGAGCCGTCTAATTTTGGGAATATTTCTTTGCGATATATTTCCTCGTCAATGGAACGAAAGTAACCTGCCTGTAATCTAAGATTATGTGCAACACTCAGAAAGTAACCATTCCCGATATGGAATGCACAGATATTGTTCTCGAAAGTGCGTTTTAACGGGTCGTTGGCATCATACGACCACATTATTCGTTGTAATGGCGATGTCTGTTCGTTTATTAGCGCCTGTTTCCGGGCGATCATATCAGATCCCTGCCTGTTGATATCGAGATGTAGAAACATGATTTGCTTTTTGTTGTTACTGTGAAATTACTCAATTGTTGCGACTAATAATAATACTCCGTTTACTGCCTGATAAGTGCAATAGTTGGAGGTAAGTCGCTAAATACCCAAAAATAATGTTCATTTTTGCTGGAAGATAAGTGCCATGGACAATAGATACATGATGCGTAGCCTGCAATTGGCTGAGCTTGCGAAAGGTAATACCGCTCCTAATCCTATGGTGGGCGCTACGCTTGTATTCGAAAACAGAATAATTGGGGCAGGATACCACCATGCGCATGGCGAGCATCATGCAGAGGTAGATTGCTTATTGTCGGTCGACAGTAAAGATCGCCAGTTGATACCTATGAGTACAATGTACGTTACCCTGGAACCCTGTGCGCATTTTGGATTGACGCCGCCCTGCGCCGTGAGATTGGTAGAAGAAAAAATAAAAAAAGTAGTGATAGCCAACGGCGACCCATTTAGTAAAGTTAGCGGTAAAGGCATAGAGCTATTGCTAAAAGCCGGTATAGAGGTGGAGTTAGGGCAAAAGGATCGGGAAGGATTATGGCTAAATCGCAGATTCTTTTGTTTTCACACACTGCGAAGGCCCTATATAGTATTGAAATGGGCGCAAACAAGCGATGGTTATATTGCTCCTGCAGATAGAAGCAGGACTCAAATTTCCGGTCCGATTGCTCAGTTGCTTGTGCATAAATGGCGCAAAGAGGAAGCGGCTATTATGGTAGGTACCACCACGGCTATAAATGATAACCCCAGCCTCACAGCCCGCCTGTGGAGCGGCCGTCAGCCGTTGCGTATAGTACTGGATAGGGACTTGAAAATACAGCCAGCCGCCAATTTGCTTGATGGTAGTGCGGCTACATGGGTGGTAAACGAACAAAAGGAGGATGTACTTCCAAATATCCGCTACATACGTATTGGGTTTGACGATAGGATGATACATAATTTGCTCAATAAGCTATATGAAGCTAATAAGCTGTCGGTGATAGTGGAGGGGGGGGCGCAATTGCTGAATACGTTTATAAGTGCAGGGTTGTGGGATGAAGCGCGTGTTTTTACAAGCGCCGGCTATCTGGGCAGCGGCATACCAGCTCCGGTCCTTACTAATGCCACATCTTCATTTAGCACAAAAGTGGGCGACGATCAGTTACAGGTGTCGGTAAACCGCAACAGCGCTTATCCGTATGTGGCAGGAATGGCGCTCTAAACAAGCTTAATAATATTGTTACCATACAATTGGGCAGCCGGTAGTAATATTGCAGTTGAAGTAAGCGTGGATTTAGCATTTCGTGCTTTAAAACTTAGTAATGATATACCTACTACTTACCATACTGCTTAATGTTGTTATCTCTATTATCATTAAGCTATTTAGCCGTTTCGATATCAATGCGTTGCAGGCTATTGTGGCCAACTATGTAGTGTGCGTTGTTACGGGTAGCCTGTTTATAGGCGCTGTTCCGTTTACGAGCGCGGCTTTTGGTAGCGTCTGGTTGCCTTGGTCGCTGGTTATGGGCGCGGGTTTTATTGGTATATTCAATTTAATCGCCTATTGTACGCGTATAGATGGTATCACTACAACTACCATTTCAAATAAACTCTCGCTGGTGATACCGGTAGTGTTTTCGCTGGTAGTGTATCACGAACACGCTGGCGTATGGAAGATAGCAGGTATTTTATTAGCGTTTCCTGCTGTATACCTTACCTCGCGGGTAGCGGGCGATGACAACAAGCCGCAGAACTTATTTTGGCCAGCAATACTGTTTTTGGGCAGCGGCACGCTCGATACCATGATGAATTACGTACAACAGCATTATTTAGCAGCGCCCGCCGATCAGGCAATGTATACTGTTTTTTGTTTTTCCATGGCCGGAACCGTTGGCATTTGTATTATAGCAGCGAGGGTGGCAATGAAAAAAATAAAACTTCATTGGCGTAATCTGGTTGCGGGGGTATGTCTGGGTATACCCAATTATTTCTCTATATACTACTTTATCCGTGCGCTAAATAGCGATTTTCTGCAAAGTTCCGCATCTATACCTGTAATGAATATCGGCATATTGGTTGCTTCGTCGCTTACTGCGCTGCTTGTGTTTAAAGAAAAAGCCAATGCACGGCGATATACAGGCCTGGTGTTGTCGGTTATCGCCATACTACTTATTGCATTTGGCGATAGGTAGTATGGCGATTTATATACAGGATGTGCTTATAGTTCTTTCCGTAGGCGGGCTACAGGTACGTTTAGCTGTTCGCGGTATTTTGCCACAGTGCGGCGCGCAATATTGTACCCTTTTTCTTGTAGCATGTCGGTAAGCGCTTCGTCTGACAACGGTTTGCGTTTATCCTCACCCAAAATGAATTCGTTGAGTATTGTTTTTACTTCTCTCGTAGACACCTCTTCGCCGCTCTCTGTTTGCAGGGCTTCAGAGAAAAAGTACTTGAGCTTGTAAGTGCCGTATTCGGTTTGCACAAACTTACTGTTGGCTACCCTCGATACCGTAGATACATCGAGATTGGTTGCCTGTGCAATATCCTTCAATATCATGGGTTTTAGGGTAGTTTCATCGCCGGTAATAAAAAACTCCTTCTGGAAATTAAGAATGGCCTGCATGGTGTGGTGCAGGGTTTGCTGGCGTTGTTTTATAGCGTCTATAAACCATTTAGCGCTATCCAGTTTCTGTTTAATAAAAATTACGGCTTCCTTCTGGCGTTTATCTTTTTTCTCGCTACGGTCGTAGGCTTTCATCATTTCCTTGTACCCTTCAGATATACGCAGGTCGGGAGCATTTTTTGCATTGAGCGATATTTCAGGTACGCCGTTATTGTTGTAAACAAAAAAATCGGGGATAATGTAGCTTTCTGCTTTGTTCAATACAGCAAAAGCCGCTCCCGGCTTAGGGTTGAGCTTAATAATGATATTGATAACATTCTTGAAACCCTCGTCGTCGAGCCCAAGGTGTTTTTGTATTTTATCGTAGTGTTTTTTGATGAACTCGTTAAAGTGCTTGCCAATAACCTCTATAGCATCGCGAACAGGTTTGCTGTCGTGCATGCGTTTAAGTTGTAGAAGCAGGCATTCCTGTAGGGTCCATACACAAATACCCGGAGGGTCAAAACTCTGTATCTGGGTCACAAGGCCAGCCAGCTCTTCTTCAGTAGTACTGATATTCTGTCCAAAGGCCAAGTCGTCTACTATCGATGTCATTTCGCGGCGCAAATAGCCATCCTCATCCAGGCTGCCTATTATCTGTTCAGCAATAGCATGTCGCCTGTCGTCCAGTTCCAGCATCCCCAGTTGATCGAGCAGGTGATCGTGAAAGCTTGTTTCTACCCTGGCCGGCGTTACTTGCCGCTCGCTATCGCCGCTGCCATAGTAGTCGTCGCCGTAATCGTGTCCGCCGCTATCGTCGTCTTCGCGTCGTAAAAAGTCGTCAAGATCTACTTTTTCGGCAGTATCGTTACTCAGCTCTACCTCCTCATCCATACTTTCCCCATCCTCGCCGTCGCCCCGGTTTTCATCGAGCTCGTAGGTGTCTTGTTCGTTGTTATTATTTTCCAGTTCAAACTCGAGCGCAGGGTTTTCTTCCAGCTCTTCTTTTATTCGTTCTTCGAGATTGGCAGTAGGAATTTGCAACAATTTCATCAGCTGAATTTGTTGCGGCGATAGTTTTTGAAGTAGTTTTTGTTGGTGCGACTGTCTAAGCATAATGTCCCCGGGCTTTAGCTACAATATTAACGTTTTGCGCCTTTCTGCGTATAGCGGCTATTAAGGTGTAACGATCTGTAGTGGATACGCAGTTTTCTGATCCGCCTGCATTACCTACCTAAAAATAACCCGATTAGCACAGCGCTTTAGCAGCAAAACACTGATACAGTGTGTAGTGCAAAAGTAAAATTTAACGCGATAATCTATCATTTATTGGTCGTCTATGAAATGCTAAATTTTAATTTTGCGTAGGATATGTTAAAATGCGACGGTTATACAAAAATATATTGTATATTGTCGGTGATTACAGAAGTAGTGGCGGACATGAGCAAGAAACCATATATATCACCATCCTTTTCCTACGTTCCCTTAGAGGAAACGTTGCAAATAATACCCAAGAAGAAACAATTGTTTATTGGTATTCCTAAAGAAACGTCGTTTCAGGAAAATCGCGTTGCCCTTACGCCAGAGGCCGTTTCGGTGCTGGTAAACGATGGCCACGATGTAGCAGTTGAGCATAATGCGGGCGAGGGTTCGTTTTATTTCGACACCGATTACAGCGAGGCAGGCGCCCATATTGTATACGATAAAGCGGAGTTGTACAAGGCAACTACAATCATAAAATCGGCGCCCATATCTGATGAAGAAGCCGGGTTGCTACAGCCCAATCAGGTGGTTTTTTCGCCTATACATATGCCCATGCTTAAGGCCGGCATTATGGAGCAGCTTATTTCTAAAAAAATTATAGCCATAGCATTCGATTCTATAAAAGACGATGCAGGCACTTTCCCTATAGTGCGGTCTATGAGCGAAATAGCGGGTAACTACGCTATTCTTACCGCAGCCCGCTATCTAGGTAATGCCGATTACGGGAAAGGCATACTACTGGGCGGCATATCGGGTGTGCCACCGGCCAGAGTGCTTATTATAGGCGCCGGTGTTGTGGGCGAATTTGCAGCCAGGGCGGCATTTGGTCTGGGTGCATCGGTCAAGATTTTCGACAACTCCATTTACCGGTTAATGCGCTTGCAAAACAATATCGGCAGACGGTGTTTTACGTCGGTTATAGAGCCCGTTACGCTGGCAGAAGAACTGCGCAATGCAGATGTGGCCATAGGCGCTATGAAGCCTATAAACGGCATTACGCCCGTAGTAGTAACCGAGCAAATGGTAAGCAATATGAAAAGCGGGTCGGTGATAATAGACGTGAGTATGGACAGGGGCGGTTGTTTTGAAACCTCGCGCATGACCTCGCACGAAAAACCTACCTTCAAAAAATACGATGTTATTCATTATTGCGTTCCTAATATTGCCTCCGGCGTGTCGCGCACCGCATCGCGGGCTATAAGCAATGTACTTATGCCCATAATGCAGCAATGCGCCGACATGGGCGGAGTAGAGGATGTGATAGTAGCTAAGAGCGGTATAAGGAGAGGCGTATATATGTATAAAGGCTGCGTTACCAATGCCCCGATTGCCAAACGTTTTAACTTTAAGTACACCGATCTCGATTTGCTGCTGGCGTCGCAAAGCTAAACCCCAATTTCTATCGTATATAGCAACTATGCCCAACAACCGGATGAACAAAACTATTGCCGGCTATCATTTATTAATGATACTATCTGCTGTCGACTTCAGGGTAAGCGGTGAGGAAGATGCTGTTATCAGGCAATATCTCGTACAGGAATTTCCGTTTCATGTCAATCTCGATAAGCAGATGGATGTGATCAGCAATTTGCGGCCCGACCAATGGGAGAAGCACTACCTGAAGGCTATGGATGATTTTTACGACGACGCTACCGAAGCCGAACGTAAAAACCTGATACAGTTTGCACTAAAGCTGGCTAAAGCCGATAATGTAATAACCAAGGAGGAAAACTACTACCTGAATTTGCTATTTGAACAATGGGAGCATCTGTAATGCTACCGGGGCAGTAGCCGCGCTGAAACTACAAAGTATTGTTAACGCCAGCCTTTAGCACGGTTGTTGTGTATGGAAAATCTATCTTTCGTAGTCTTCATACAAACCAAGCAAATATGTCGCAATCTCCCCGCTACTTTTTATCCGCCATCTGCGTATGGTGGGCTTGCTCGCCCGCGCTGGCGCAGCCGCAACAAAAACTGAATATAGAACAAGCAACTGTGTACCTGAGCGGCGCTGAGCTGCTGAGCACGGCGCGCCTTAACCTGCAAAAAGGCGAAAACGAAATACTGTTTACCAATGTGGCGGGCGATATAAACAGCCAGAGCATTACGGTAAATGCTACCAATGGCGTAATAGTTGAGTCGGCAACGTTTCAGAACAACTATCTGGCCACAGAAGTATTATCGCCAAAGGCTAAAGAAATAAAGGACAGTATAGAACTGCTGGCCGATTCGAAGACGGGTATAAGCAACAAAATATCGGCGCTGAATGAGCAGATAGCCATATTGCAAAACAACAGAAAAGTGAGCGGCGACAATACAGGTCTTAGCGTAGCTGAGCTTACCAAGATGCTGGACCTGATAAGCGCCCGCTGGGAAAGCCTGCTAAACCAGAAAAGCAAGCAGGACGAAACGCTGAAAAAGACCGACGAACGGATAGCGCGGCTTCGTAAACAACTTGATGAAGAGCAAAAGAAAGATTACCAGCCCGGCGGTCAGCTACTGGTTAAGTTTTACGCAAAAGACGCTACCGCTACAGCGGTTGTGGTTAACTATGTTTCGCCGCGCGCCGGATGGGAGCCCATATACGATGTGTTTGCCGATGAGGTAAACCACCCTGTAAAACTATATTGTAAAGCCAATATATACCAGAACAGCGGAGTAAACTGGAGCAATGTGCGCCTTAGCCTGAGTACCGGCAACCCAACAGAGGGTGTGCAGGCGCCTGTTATGAATCCGTGGTATTTGTCGTTTTACGTGCCGCAGACTGCTACTTATAACTATGCTCCGGCGCAGGCTAATCAATATGGCGGCTATATGAATCGCAGAGGCGAGGAAGCGGCTTTAAAAGGTTCGCGGAGTGATAGAGCTAAATATGTAATAGATGGGGTAGAGGTAAATGGTCAGTCGGGGGTAAATATGGCGCAAGGGTCTATAGACAATTATGTGTTGGTTGATAATTCCGGTGTTAATACCACTTTCGATATAGACTTGCCCTACACCATACCAACCGATGGCAAACACCACCTGGTGGCTGTAAAAAAATATGAATTGCCTGCCACCTACCGCTACTATGCAGCCCCCAAGCTGGATAAAGATGCGTTTTTGCAAGCACAGATTACCAACTGGGAAGACCTGAATCTGTTGCCGGGCAAGAGCAACATTTTTTACGAAGGCGCTTATGTGGGTCAGGGTATGATAGACATGCGCAATGTGAAAGATACGATGACCATATCGCTGGGCAGGGATAAAAAAGTGGTGGTAAAGCGCGAACGCGATGTAAAGCTGCGTAGCGTAAAAACTATTGGCACTAATGTGCGGGAAACTTATGCCTACAATATACAGGTGCGCAACACACGCAAAGAACCTATAACGCTGATAGTGCAAGACCAGCTACCCGTGAGCAACGATAAAGACATAGTGATAGAAGATAAGGAAACAGGCGGCGGTGAACACGACGAACTGACAGGAATACTGAAATGGAATATGCAGCTGAATGCCAACGAAACCAAGAAAACAGCTTTTGGGTTTACCATAAAGTACCCCAAGGACAAAACGGTAAGTAACCTGAAATAAGAACTTCGCCCAATATAATTGCCTTGCTGCCCGACGTAAATTGCGCCCCGCAGCAAGGCTTTTTTATGCTTTGTGGTTTATGTTAAAGATTTGGGGTGCGGGTGTGGATTATGTATATTTCTGCATCTTTGAATAAAATGAATATTCCCATGACCAAAATAGCAAGTCGCTATGCGCTCACTGCGCTTTGCATAGCCGTAACCATACAGTATGCCGAGGCGCAACAGCAACAAAAACTAAATATAGAACAGGCCACTGTGTATCTGAGCGGAGCCGAATTGGTGAGCAGGGCAAGGGTAAATCTGCAAAAAGGCGAAAATGAGGTAGTGTTTACCAATGTAGCCGGCGACGTAAACACCCAAAGCGTAATGGTAAATGCGGGTAGCGGTGTAGTTGTGGAGTCGGTAACGTTTC
>CAZLPE010000003.1:0-31463 GCA_964561325.1 uncultured Flavipsychrobacter sp. | reverse complement strand
GAACGCATTGCAAAGCTGCAACTGCAACTGAGCGAAGAGCAAAAGAAAGACTACCAGCCCGGCGGGCAACTGTTGGTGAAGTTTTATGCAAAAGAGGCGGGCGCTGCGCCGGTAGCAATAAATTATGTAGTAGCGCATGCCGGCTGGACGCCCACCTACGATATTATGGCCGACGATGTAAAAAGTCCTGTGAAGCTGTATTACAAAGCCAACATTCACCAAAACTGCGGTGTGAACTGGAATAACGTCAGGCTAACGCTAAGTACCGGCAATCCGGACGAAGGAGTGCAGGCGCCAACGCTCAATCCTTGGTATTTGTCGTTTAACGAACAGAAAAAGATGATGTTATTTTCAGCCCCAAAGGCTGTTTATGATACGATGTATATTGCCGACCCAGTAACTGAAAGCGATCAATATAAAATAGTTCGAAAAGACGAAGCAACTATAGACGATCATGTAACGGTAGATAATGGCGGCGTGAATACTTCGTTTGATATAGACCTGCCCTATACTATACCTACCGACGGTAAGGAATACCTGATAGCAGTGAAAAAATATGACGTGCCGGCCAGCTATCGCTACTTCGCTGCGCCCAAGCTGGACAACGACGCTTTTTTGCAGGCCGATATTACCCAGTGGGAAGACCTGAACCTACTGCCGGGTACTACCAATATTTTTTATGAAGGCGCCTATGTAGGGCAGGGGGCGATAGATGTGCACAACCTGAAGGATACCATGACCATATCGTTGGGCAGGGATAAAAAGGTGGTGGTGAAGCGCGAACGCGATGTGAAATTACGCAGCTCAAAAACAATAGGCGCCAATGTTAAGGAAACATTTGCCTATACAATAACGGTGCGCAATACCCGTAAAGAACCGATCAGCATCACGCTTCACGATCAGCAACCGGTAACTACCGAAAAAGATATAGTGGTAGAAGACAAAGAGACAGGCGGCGCAGACTACAACGAACAAACCGGCCTGATGAAATGGACCATGCAAATAAATGCAAACGAAACGAAGAAAACCGGTTTTGGATATACCATAAAGTACCCCAAGGGCAAAACGGTAGCCAACTTGCACTAACCCAACTACTGTAAATAAACAACGGTTTCCGCCCTGTATAGATGGAAACCGTTGTTGTTTATAACCAACTTTTTTTATTCTTTGTTTAGTCGAAGTTCTTGTAGTATGTAGTTGTGGTCTTTCATTTTGAGCAATACATATACGCTGTATTTAGCTCCGTTAGGGGCTACAAAATGGCCTATCATAAATTTAGAGGTAGCATTTGGCGAGCCATTATCCATTACCACGAGATCTTTAGGGTTATTTTTTTCGAAAAAATCGCGCAGCACAACTACAGCCTGATTTTGGCTGTATAGCGCCAGATTGTTATTAATGGTAATAGGCACTACATTATCGAAGTATCGCGACAAATCGGATACCCTGTTGTTTTTAATGGCATTAACCACATCCTCCAGAGGCGTATGACTGTTGTTTTGAGCGGTAACTACAAAAAATGCAAGCGAACAGCAAACCAACAGAAAAAGCCTTTTAAATCTATTATTCATTTGAATAAACACACTTGCCGTTTAGATCACTAAAACTACTGCAAAATACGCGCCAAAAATAAGCCAATGTTAAAAAAAGTCCAAAAAACTTAATTTTTGGCATTTTTTCTCGTTCTGCCACAATAATATACTCACTGCCAGACGTTTGTTTTGCCTGTTAATAGGGTAGCGCTGGCAGGTAAGTATTTTGCGGTTACTCCGGTAAGATAGAAGTATAGCCTTAATTTTTGAGCAGTTATTTTGCAGGCGTGTAGTATTGTTTTGTTATTGTAATTGTATTGTGAAAAATGGCGGACTTGCCGTAATATTGACAGAGAAATATTTTTATGAAAAAAGAAATTGTTGTAGCTCTTGCGGCGCTATCTGTAATGATGTTTGCACAGTGCGCAAAAAAAATGAACCCATCGGCTAAAGAAAAGGCCAAAACCGAAACAGCCGTTGTAGCGCCCAAACCTGCTACGCCGGAAGAAATGGCTGCAGGTAAAACAGTGTTTACCGACAATTGCGGAAAATGCCATAAGTTGCGTCAGCCGGGCGAGTTTACCACTAATAAGTGGGAACACATACTACCCTCTATGACCAAGAAGGCTAAACTGACGCCGGCGCAAAGTGCATCGGTAACAGCCTATGTGATGGCCAACGCGAAAAAATAAACAGTTAAGTCCAGCCTTAATACGCTCAATATACAAGGCGCTAATACAATTCAAGCTATGAAATACTTTAAAATACTGGTTGCAGCGCTTAGCCTGCAATGTGCAGCGGTGGGCGCAAGCGCTCAGTCTATGCAGGACGGACATTATAGCAATACCGGCTATATAAAAAGCGATGGCACCATACAAGACAGCCACTACAGTACGGTTGGCTATTTTAAAAGCGACGGTACTATACAAAACAAGCACTACAGCACGATAGGCTATGTGCGCGATGGTAAGGTGCAAGACAGCCACTACAGTACTATTGGCTACATAAAGAGCGACGGCACGGTGCAAGATAGCCACTACAGCACAGTTGGCTATGTGAAAAGCGACGGTACGGTGCAGGATAGCCATTACAGTACCATTGGTCATGCATCGGGTATAAAGCGCGAATGGGCGGCGGCATTCTATTTTTTCTTTAAGTTTTAAATAGCCCTCATCGCCAACCTGCAAGACGCAAATTCTGTCTTTAAAAGGATAATAATAAACAGTAGCAGTATAGACTGCTTTCGTCCATTAACAAACAACGTAAGATGATAAAAAAGCGCGTACTATTAGTTTTGGTTTCAATTGTAACTCTGTTGTTCTCGTGCAAGGATAAGGCTGGCGGTCCGGCTGCCGGGGCGAAGCTGGACGAACATTATATGAAAGGTAATGAACTGGTGCTGAATGACGACTTTGTAAACGCTAAAAAAGAATTTGAAGCCGCAATACAAACAGACAGCAACAATTGGAGGGCATGCTATCAGTTAGGCGGCATTTACGAGCTGGAGGGCGATTTTACTAAGGCACTCTATTATTTTAATAGGTCGGTAGAAATAAACCCCAAATTTACTTTAGGGTACTACAATAAGAGCAATGTAGCCGAGCTGGTAGGCGACGAGAAAAGCAGTATGCGCGATCTTAAAATGGCGATAGAGCACAAAAAAGATTTCTTTCTGGCGCTGTTGTCAAAAGGCAGGAAGGAATACTCTACCGGTAAGTTTAAAGACGCAATAGCCGATCTGGACGAAGCCATAAAGGTCAACCCTAACTTTTATCTTGCCTATAGTATGCGCGGATCTTGCAAGTACAGGCTTGGCGATTTTCAGGGGGCAATCAACGACTTTAATAGCGAGATCAACCTAAAGCCTGATCATTTGATGGGCCTGATCAATCGCGCATCGGCCTATGCCGAAATGAAAAATTTTCATGCCGCTATAGATGATATTAACACCGTTATGAACCTGGACCCTATGTGGTCGCAGGCATACATTTACCGGGGTATGTTTTATTATCGCGCCGGTGTAAAAGACAGCGCCTGCGGCGACTTCAGAGTAGCCTACAAGATGAAAAATCCGGAAGCCGAGAATTATTCTAAACAGTATTGTAAATAACCGGTAGCGCGGTTGCAGGTGGATAAATCTACCTACATTTGCACTAAGTATGATGCAGTTTTTCGGCCATTTAGGCAAGATTGTTCTGATGGTAAAAGAAGGTTTCCGAAAGCCGGAAAACGGTACTGTGTACTGGAAGGAGTTTATGCAGCAATGCAACGATATAGGAATCAGGTCTTTCCCTATCGTATTTATCATTTCTCTTTTTTTGGGCATGGTTACTACGGTGCAGTCGGCATATCAGTTGGTGAGCCCGTATGTGCCTATCAGCGTGGTGGCCGGCATCCTGCGCGATTCCTCAATTCTTGAATTATCGCCTACTATCATCAGCATAGTGCTGGCAGGCGTTGTGGGTTCTAAAATAGCGTCTGAGTTGGGTAATATGCGCGTTAGCGAGCAAATAGATGCACTCGAAATAATGGGTATCAATACCAAAACCTATCTTGTATTACCTAAAATAACTGCTGCGATCATTATGGTGCCGAGTCTGGTTATTATATCCATATCGCTGAGCATTATGGGCGGTTATCTCGCCGGGGTATTTTCCCATATTCTCACCCACGACCAGTTTATGAAGGGACTTATCAAAGACTTTCTACCCTACAACCTTTTCTTCGCATTGATAAAAGCTTTTGCATTTGCTTTGGTTATTTCTATTATCCCGTCTTACTATGGGTATTATGTAAAAGGCGGAGCTTTAGAAATAGGCAGGGCTTCTACAACATCGGTAGTAGTTAGCTGCATACTTATTCTTTTTATGGACTATTTGCTATCGGCGCTGCTGTTGTAGCTTATTCTCTTAAAAAGCGATAATCTTTGCTGGCTTGATTATGGTGTTCTGGTCACTTCGTCCACATCCTCATCGCCCTCCAGATTGTTCATTTGGGTTAGTATTTGCGGGTACCGCCACGATACGCGTCTGCTCATTGGTTTCACGGTAAATCTCTTGGGGTTGGGCAGGCAGGCTATTATCATAGCGGCTTCGGCGCGGGTCAGGTTTTTGGCATGCTTGCCAAAGTACTGTTGCGCAGCGGCCTCTATACCAAAAATACCCGGTCCCATCTCTATCACATTCAGGTACACTTCCATAATGCGGCGCTTGCCCCAGGTCCATTCTATCAGTTGCGTAAAATAAAATTCGGGTACTTTACGTATGTAGCGGGTAATACCGCTGCCCTGCCAAAGGAATACGTTTTTGGCAGTTTGCTGGCTTATGGTGCTTGCCCCGCCGCCGCGCACCCGGCTTTTCTTTTTCTTTTTTGTGGGTGCATTCAGGCTTTTATCCAGCGACTTCCAGTCGAACCCGCCATGCTCCGGAAACAATTGGTCTTCGCTGGCCATGGCCGCCAGTTTCACATCGGCGGGTATTTCGTTCCAGCTCACATAGTCGCGCTTCAGGCCGTAGCCGTCGGTAATAGCGCCTATCTGAGTCATAGTAACAGGCGGCATCATCCAACGGCACAAAACCGTATACACCAGCGAACCTATGAACATGTACAGTATAATACGCGCCGACAGACGTAATATTTTGCGGAACTTAGAAATGTCTTTTTGTGCCATTGAGGTGGCGAAAATAATGATTTTTTGCAATACAGGCGATCTGCAACCCGATTTAGCCGCTTTGCAACATTGGTCTATGCGTTGTGCTCAAATTATTCTATAGCAGGAATTGCAGAATAAAGCGGCTTTTTTTCTACATTAGGGCTCTAATAAATCGTCATGAGCAAACAATTAGGAATTGGATCACGGGTAGATCATCCACATTTTGGTAAAGGCGTAATAGTAGATACAGCCGCCGAGTTTTATATAATATGGTTTAAAAGTCAGCAGGGCGTAAAAAGCATCAGTAAAGACTATGCCGATCTCAAAACGCTTGAAGAAGTAGAGGCGACGCCCGGTAGCGACAAAATAACCATTGCCGACATAGAGCAGGCATTGAGCAATATACTGGATTTAAGGTTGCACGATACGCAGTTGGTGCCTATAGGGCCAAGATGGCGCAGAGGCAATATGATACTGAAACCCGGCGACCCGACGCTGCAATCGAAAGAAGTGCCGATCGAGACTTTCTTTCATAAAATAGTTATGGTGCGCGACAGGCTAAGGGTTATGGAGCAAAAGATTAACGCCCACAAGGGACTGGAGGAAGATGAGAAAATAGACCTGCAGCAGTATATTACGGCGGTGTACGGCTCGCTCACCACCTTCAATGTGCTGTTTAAAGAAACGCATCACCAGTTTAAAGGTATGAGTACAAAAGACTAAGTAAAACATTCTATTTCACTTACAAACAAGTAACCATAATGAAATTACGCCTGCTCGCTGTTTTGGCGGTATTCTCTTCATCTGTATCTTTTGCGCAAGACTCGCTAATGTTTCGCAAAATAGCCGATGAGGTTATGACACACGGAAAGTGTTATGACGATTTGCGCGTATTGTGCAAAACCGTTGGGCACCGCATCAGCGGTTCGCCGGCAGCAGCCAAGGCTGTAGTTTGGGGCGAAAAGGCGATGCGCGCCTCTGGCGCCGATAACGTTTGGCTGCAAGCTTGCGACGTGCCTTATTGGTATAGAGGCAAGGAGAAGCTGATGCTGAAAATAGGCAAGAAGTATAAAGAGGTAGATGCTGTGTCGCTAGGCAACAGTCAGGGTACAGACGGCAAACTACTCAAGGCCCCCATCATCATGGTGCACAACTTCAATGAGTTTAAGGCGCTGCCGGAGCGGGTTGTAAAGGGTAAGATCGTGTTTTTCAATTACCGTTTCCGTCAGGATTTCATATTTACTTTTCAGGGCTATGGCGATGCGGTGAAATATCGCGGCGGCGGCCCTAGCGTAGCGGCCGAGAAAGGCGCAGTAGGCGTTATTATCCGTTCTATGTCTACAGGTTGCGACGATTATCCGCACACCGGAGGCACTTATTACAAAGATTCAACAAAGAAACTACCGGCAATGGCGCTGGGCAATACTACAGCCGATGCCCTGGAGAAAGCCTGCGAACACGGGCAGGTAATGGCAAAATGGAAGTCGGAATGCCATATGAAGCCTGGGCTTGTGCGCAGCTACAATGTGATAGGCGAAATAAAGGGTAGCGAGCATCCGGAGCGTATTATTACGGTTGGCGGCCATCTGGATTCGTGGGATGTAGGCGAGGGCGCTCAAGACGATGGCGCGGGTTGCGTTCAGTCTATAGAGGTGCTGCGCGCTATGAAGGCATTAGGTATGAGACCAAAGTATACGGTAAGGGCAGTGCTTTTCATGAACGAAGAGAACGGCCAAAAAGGTGGACAAGCCTATGCCGATTCGGCTATTGCACGAAAAGAAAACCATGTGTTGGCCATAGAGACCGATGCAGGTGGTTTTTCGCCGCGCGGCATTGGGCTGGAAATGAGCGATGCGCAAAAAGCGGAAATAGTTAAGTACAGGAATTTGTTTCTTCCCTACGGCGTTTACGATTTCGATCATGAAGGCGGCGGGTCGGATATAGATCCGCTCAGGCAAAAAATGAAAGTGCCGCTGGCCGGATTGTCGCCCGATTCGCAGCGTTACTTCGACCTACACCATACCAATAATGATGTGTTTGAGCAGGTAAACCACCGCGAGCTTAAATTGGGCGCAGCAGCATTGACGCAGTTTATTTATCTCGTCAGCGAGCATGGGTTGTTGTAGTAGCGCAGGTAATGGTAAAGTAAAATTTTAGAATAACCCGATTACAGTTGATTTTCCACACTCGTTCTTTCGGGAATAAGCCGGAACTTTGCAACAAAACACAGCGGTTAAAGTAGCTGTCATAAAGAATGTACCACATTTTCTAACAAATTTATTCAATGGCATTGGGGGGCGCGCTTCTCAATGCCATTGGGTTTTATAATGGGTTGTATGCATCTTACAAGAAGAAACAGAATATTACGTCAGTCGCCGGCCATACGGGCAATGGTAGCAGAAACCACACTAAGCCCCGCCGATTTTATTGCCCCGCTTTTTATCACAGAGGGTATTGGCGTAAAGGAGGAGATAAGCTCTATGCAGGGATACTACAGAATGAGTATAGACAATACTATTCTGGAAGTAGAAGAGTTGTGGTCGCTGGGCATAAAATGCGTATTGCTGTTTATAAAATGCAGCGACGAGCTTAAAGACAACAAGGGCACAGAAGCCCTTAACCCGATAGGTTTGATGCAGCGCAGCATTCGCGCTATAAAAAATGCGTTGCCCGAAATGGTAGTTATGACCGACGTAGCGCTCGACCCGTTTTCTATTTATGGGCACGATGGCATTGTAGAGGGTAACGAGATTGTAAATGATGCTACTGTAGAAACCCTTGCGCAAATGAGCGTGAGCCATGCGCAGGCCGGCGCCGATTTTGTAGCGCCCAGCGATATGATGGATGGCAGAATAAAGGCTATACGCGACGCGCTGGAAAACAATGGCTATTCCAAAACAGGCATTATGGCTTATAGCGCCAAGTATGCATCCTGTTTTTACGGGCCATTCAGAGATGCGCTGGATAGCGCTCCCGGTTTTGGCGACAAGAAAACCTATCAGATGGATTATGCCAACCGTAGAGAAGCAATAAAAGAGACGCTGATGGATGTGGAAGAGGGCGCCGACATAGTAATGGTGAAGCCGGCAATGGCCTATCTGGATATTATCCGCGAGGTGAAAGATAGCGTTACTGTGCCTGTAAGCGCATACCATGTAAGCGGAGAGTATGCCATGATAAAAGCCGCCGCCCAGATGGGCTGGCTGGATGAAAACAAAGCCATACTGGAATCGCTGACCAGCATAAAGCGCGCTGGCGCCGACCTGATAGCCACTTATTTTGCTAAAGACGCCGCTAAACTCCTGCTTAAGAAATAAACTAATATAATGATAGAGCAAAGTAAAAAACTGTTTGAACGGGCGCAACGCACCATACCCGGAGGCGTTAATTCGCCGGTGCGTGCGTTTAAGAGCGTGGGCGGCACGCCGCTGTTTATGGAGCGCGCAGCCGGCGCTTATATGTACGATGCAGACGATAATAAGTATATCGACTATATCAATTCCTGGGGGCCTATGATATTAGGTCATGCTTACCCGGCGGTGGTGGAAGCTATACAGGAAAAGGCAGCACTATCCACTTCGTTTGGCGCCCCAACCGAACTGGAAATAGAGATGGCAGAGCTGATAGTAAGCATGTCGCCAAACGTAGATATGGTGCGCATGGTGAGCAGCGGCACCGAAGCCTGTATGAGCGCATTGCGCCTCGCGCGCGGCTATACCGGCCGGAATAAGTTTATTAAATTCGAAGGGTGTTACCATGGTCATGCCGATGCTTTTTTGGTGAAAGCGGGTAGCGGGGTAGCCACATTTAATATACAGACGGTGCCCGGCGTTACCGCAGGCGTATCTATGGATACGCTAACTGCGCCATACAACGATCTTGCTGCTGTGCAGCAGCTTGTGGCAGATAATGCCGGTGAAATAGCAGCTATTATCATAGAGCCGGTGGCCGGCAATATGGGCTGCATTGTGCCGCAACCGGGCTTCTTACAAGGCCTGCGCGATATTTGTGACAGAGAGGGTATAGTATTCATTTTTGATGAAGTAATGACTGGCTTCCGTTTGTCGGCGGGGGGCGCGCAGCATAGCCTTGGCATTAATGCCGACCTCGTTACCTACGGTAAGGTGATAGGCGGCGGTATGCCTGTAGGCGCATTTGGCGGTAAGCGCGCTATCATGCAGCATATAGCTCCATTGGGCAATGTATATCAGGCGGGCACGCTCAGCGGCAATCCGCTGGCTATGATAGCCGGTTACACTATGCTCGACACATTAAAAAAGAACCCGGGCATATACATTGAGCTGGAAGAAAAAACAGCCTACCTGCATAGCGGTTTGCACAGAGTATTTAGTCAGGGCGACCAACCATTTGTTATCAACAGATATGGTTCTATGCTTAGCATACACTTTAGCGACAAGCCGGTAACCAATTTTGCCGCCGCTGCAAGCGCTAATAATGCATACTTCAATCAGTTTTTCCATGCCATGCTTGCAGAAGGGGTTTATCTGCCGCCATCGGCCTACGAAACTTGGTTCATTAGCGCTGCGCTTTCTATAGATGATATAGACCATACCGTAGCTGCTGCCGAGCGTTTTGTGCTATCCACAAAAAAGTAGTGACGAATATCCTAATAAAGAGCGTGGCGCAATCTTTGCAGACTGCGCCACGCTCTTTATTATATAGCT
This sequence comes from uncultured Flavipsychrobacter sp., assembly GCA_964561325.1. Lineage (GTDB taxonomy): Bacteria > Bacteroidota > Bacteroidia > Chitinophagales > Chitinophagaceae > Nemorincola. Next base: position 21,594 of record CAZLPE010000003.1, on the reverse strand, counting down.
AAATATGTTTTATGGTTTTGAGGTAGCAGGAGCCGAACTTGAAAATATTTCGTTTAGTTTTTGTTCCAGCGCCTCGCCTTGCAGGTTATGACCTATAATGCGGCCGCTTGTATCAATCAGGAAATTGGAGGGTATGGATTGAACAGAATAGGTAGATGCCGCTTCTGAAGCCCAGCCTTTGAAATCGCAAACATGAGTCCATTCCAGATGGTCGTCGGCTATAGCCTTCATCCATGGTTCTTTTGCGTTATCGAGCGAAACGCCAAGTATGGTGAAATTGTTGTTTTTGTATTTTTTGTAGGCTGCCACTACATTAGGGTTTTCTTTGCGGCAGGGCTGACACCACGACGCCCAGAAATCGAGCAACACAAATTTTCCGCGCAGCGACGATAGCGTTACCACTTTACCATCTACCCCCGGAAGGGCTACTTCGGGCGCAGGCGCTCCGTTTTCCAGATTTACTGTTTGGTGTTTGGGTTGCTTCAGCTTAGCGCTGGTTTTGGTATAATAGTCATTAAAGTCGGCAGCCATTTTTGCTCTTGGAAACCTACGGTGCAATCCCTGCGAAAAAGCAGAAAGATAATTTCCTTCGCTCGCCAGATTCAGCATACGCGCTGCAAAGACTGCATTGGGGAGATAGGGTGTAGTATCTGCATAATGTTCTACAAACTGGGTGAAATTGAGTCTTAGGTCGGCAAGGTCTTTTTTAGCAATCGTCAGAATGCTATCATTGCCTCGTGTTTCCAGTGTATCTATCACCATATTCATGGTGTTGAAGTCGCGCAAATGTTCTCTTATGGCCACTACAAAATGCCTGAGGTTTTCTGACGACGGCGACCCGGATACCGAGTAGTTTTCAAGAGCGTTCCATTCGGCGTTTACCTTTACATTGCCTTTATCTACAGATAGGAGAATAAACTTATTGGGTCTGAAATGCAGTCGGTATAGACCGGGTTCTGGCGAAATGCCGGCAACTTCAAAGTGGCCGTCGGCTTTAGAGCGTTGCGAATCTATTATTTCAATAACATCGTTTGCATATAGCTGTTCCAAAACAATAGTCTGCTCTGGCATGCCCTTTACATCCCCTATAACGGTAAAATTGCGGTTCCCCTGACTGCATGCAGCCAATCCGGTTAATGCAATAAAAAAGAAAAGTAGATTTTTTGATCTCATTCAGGGGATTTTAGCACACAATAAACCTAATTAAGCCAAAATTAATAAGTCAAACGTCAAGAAATGCCTAAAATTTTTGTCTGTATTGTTAAATCATTAAAGTTGGGCAAGTAAATTAAAGGTTATTTTTGGACTTTTAAATGATTGATGGCCGAAGTTAACAAATACACTACGATTGCGGCTGCCACTACCGGCGATTTCAGAGACAGAGGCAGTAAGTTTCTGGCCTATGCATATCCGGTGGCTACGGCGGCGGCGGTGAAAGAAAAATTGCAGCTTTTGAAAAAAGAGCATCCCAAGGCGGTTCATCATTGCTACGCCTACCGATTTGGCTCAGATGGCAACCAATATCGCGCCAACGACGATGGCGAACCATCGGGCAGCGCCGGCAAACCCATTCTTGGTCAGATAGATAGTATGGGGCTTACGAATGTATTGGTTGTGGTTGTGCGGTATTTTGGCGGAACCTTGTTGGGGGTGCCCGGTCTTATAAATGCCTACAAAACAGCTACAGCCCTTGCTTTGGAAACGGCGCCGAAAACAGAGAAATGGATAGAAGATAATTACGAAATATCGTTCGACTATCCTGCTATGGGCGAGGTGCTGTACTTGCTGAAACAAAGCGAGGCCGGTATATACAAGCAAGAACTTCAATTGTTTTGTGTGATTAATGCGGGCATCCCCCAAATATATGCGCCAAGCACATTGCAGAAATTAACCGAAATAAGAGGAGTAACTATAAAACCAATATTGTCGCCAATTTTATAAATGATCTATTCTGCTGCCGAGAAAAACACACAGCTTATAAAGGCCGAGGCGTTCCGTCTCGGTTTCAGTTCGTGCGGTGTTGCTGCTGCAGTGCAACTGCAAGACGACGCCCGCCGACTCGAAGCATGGTTGAGCAAGGGCTATAATGCCGGAATGCAGTATATGGAACGCAACTTTGATTTGCGTATAGACCCATCTAAGCTTGTGCCTGGCGCCAGATCTGTAATTACGTTGTTGTTTAATTATTATCCGCAGCTGGAGCAGGATGCACAATCGCCCAAAATAGCAAAGTATGCTTTTGGTACAGATTACCACTTTGTGATACGCGATAAGCTGAATGAGTTGTTGGCCTACATAGTAGACAATATTGGCGCTGTAGACGGCAGAGGTTTTGTAGACAGCGCACCGGTGCTGGAGCGCAGCTGGGCAGTGCGCAGCGGCTTGGGATGGGTGGGCAAAAACGGGAATTTGTTAACTCGTCGTTCAGGGTCGTTCTTTTTTATTGCCACTCTTATTTGCGACTTAGATTTGATACCGGATTTGCCCTTTTCAACAAGTCATTGCGGCTCGTGTACCCGCTGTATAGACGCCTGCCCTACTGAGGCCATTGTATCGCCAACGCACATAGATGCCAATAAGTGTATCTCCTATCTGACAATAGAATTGAAAGACGCAATTATTCCGGCTGCAATGCACGGAAAAATGGAGGGCTGGATGTTTGGCTGCGATGTTTGTCAGGATGTATGTCCCTGGAATCGCTTTTCGAAACCCCATGCAGAACCGCATTTTACGCCGCTGCCTGAAATACTGAATTTGTCGATAGGGGAGTGGGAGGCAATGACGGAGGAAGTCTTTAATAAAATCTTCAAAAACTCGCCCTTAAAAAGAACTAAATGGAAAGGGGTGCAGCGAAATCTGAAAGCGCTGCAAAATAAGCCAACGTAATATTTGCATAGAGTTGCTTACTTCAATTGGCAGATAACAATTATCTTTGTCGCATGCCGGTAATATCACATCGTGGCGCGCTTATGCCGCCTTCCCCCATTCGTAAGTTGGTTCCGTTTGCCGACGCCGCAAAAAAAAGAGGCGTAAAGGTATATCACTTGAATATTGGTCAGCCCGATATTGAAACGCCGTCGTCTATACTGGACGCTGTGCGCAACACACATATGAAAGTGCTGGAGTACAGTCCGAGCGCTGGCTACGAGAGCTACCGCAAAAAACTGGTAGAATATTACAAACGCAATGATATAGATGTTACATCTAACCAGATAATCGTAACCTCCGGTGGTTCTGAGGCAATTATGTTTGCTATTCAGAGTTGCCTTGATCCGGGAGACGAAATAATAATACCCGAGCCATTTTATGCCAACTATAATGGTTTTTCTACCAGCTCTGGTGTGAAGGTTGTGCCTATACCTTCTGGTATAGAAGACGGCTTTGCGCTACCATCTATAGAGAGTTTTGAAAAAGCGGTAACAACACGCACAAAAGCCATAATGATATGCAACCCAAATAACCCTACCGGATATTTGTATAGCATGGAAGAACTGAATGTGCTCAAGGAGATATGCCTGAAACACGATTTGTTTTTGTTTAGCGATGAAGCATACCGTGAGTTTTGCTACGACGGCGCCAAGCATATTTCTGCGCTATCGCTCGAAGGGCTGGAAGAACACGCTATTTTGCTCGACACAATATCTAAGCGCTACAGCGCATGCGGCGGTCGTATAGGCGCTTTTGTAACGCGCAATCAGTCTGTGCTCGATGCTGCTATGAAGTTTGCGCAGGCTCGACTGAGTCCTCCATCATTTGCTCAAATTTTAGGAGAGGCTGCCGTTGACTTGCCATTGGATTATTTTAATGGAGTTCATGCAGAATATACAGCTCGCAGAGATTTGTTGGTTAGTCGCCTGAAGGCTATGAAGGGCGTTACCTGCCCTTTGCCCGGCGGTGCGTTTTATGCTATGGCAAAATTGCCTGTGCAAGACACCGAAAAGTTCTGTCAATGGCTATTAGAAGGATTCTCGCACAATGGCGCTACTGTTATGATGGCTCCCGCGGCAGGGTTTTATGCAACACCCGGAAAAGGTAAAGACGAGGTGAGGTTGGCTTATGTGCTGAACAAAGAAGATATTTCGGCAGCAATGGATTGTCTTGAGGCAGCATTGCAACAATATAAAGGCTAAATCAGGCTTTAATAATTTCTTGTAGAGGGGTGGACTGTAGCGGTTTGCCCCTCTTTTTTTTGTATATCATTGCAGTAAGCCCCGTTTGCAGTTATTTTATGTACCCAAGACAGGTATTATTTTCTTTGAATTTTAATTGTCTGTTATTTTTATGTTTGTTAGGTTTATAGTTCACCAACAAAGATGCGCTGCATCAATGGCGCCTATATTTGATATTGCTGGAATTTTGCAGGGAAACAACATATTATTTATCTTATTTAAAAACCTTAGTTGTTGTTAACAAGTCGTTTAATGTTATTTTTCTGCTCAATTTTGGGCTATGTAGTTATAGATATTTATAAAGCGCATTAGTAAAAGTAAGAAAAGCAGTTTCTTGTGAATATTAATATTGATTAGGTCAATTCAGTCTTTCTTTTTCAGTACCAAAATATGGTCGAAATTTCTGTTTATTCGCCCAAGCATAAGCACCTTAAAATTATGTTAATTAGATGTTAATTTGTTTAATTCGAAATGTTTTTTACATTTGTAGAGTAAAATAATTCTATGAAGAAATCTACACTTGATTCACTTTGTGAACTACACAGTCAAAATGTAGGCCCAATGCGTACAACAGAGGGGCCTCCGGGGACTAATGCCTTAAGAAAAATGGCATTAAAAACGTACCGATTAGTTTTAGGACTAATCGTATTGTTGTGTTTAGGCACGACCCAATCCATGGCCCAATGTGGTCCGATAACAGGGACATTGACGGTATGCGCCGGCAGTACCACTGCATTGGCCGACACATCTGTGGGTGGGACGTGGTCAAGCGGTAGCACTGGTATTGCGACAATAGATCGCACAACCGGCGTTGTTACCGGCGTTGCTGCGGGAACTTCTACAATTACTTACAATACCGGCGCATGTATAGCTACTGCAACGGTTACCGTACGTAATGCTCCCGGAGCTATCACGGGCACAAGCCTTGTTTGTCTTACTCAGAGAGTTACGCTTACCGACACCTCTGTTGGCGGACTTTGGACAAGTAGCAATGCGGGCGTAGCTACAATAGGTTCTACTACCGCGCAGGTAACCGGCGTAAGTCCGGGTACTGCTGTGATGAGCTATACTCTTTCTAACGGATGTTATGCAACTTTTTCTACTTCAGTTATGACTATAGGTTCTATTACAGGACCTACCAGCGTTTGCGGACAACAACAAATTACATTGGCGGATTCCACCCCGGGTGGATTATGGAGCGTTACGAGCACGGCTATTGCATTAATTAACTCTACAAGCGGTCTTGTTACCGGTCAGTCTATCGGCGGCGTTACCAACATAACTTATACGGTAAGCCCCGGTTGCGTGGTGATTCGCGGATTGACGGTTAACAGATTTGATACTACCATATTAGGAACAATAAGTGGGGGGGGAACCTCGGCATTGAATAAAACGGTCTGTGGGTCGGGGTCAATTGGTACTAACCTGACACTATCTTCCAATGGCGACGTATTTGGTATGGCGCCCATATGGACGAGTAGTAACCCTGCGGTTGCGACTATCGGTTCTATAACGGGAACCGTTGTCGGCGTATCGGCGGGCACATGTATTATGACATTAACGCTGAACACTGGTTGTATGACCAGCACTGTAGTTTCGAACCTTGTAGTACCTCCTATAGTGGGTACGAACCTTATATGTTTAGGACAGTCTGCAGTGTTGAGCGATTCAATTCCCGGAGGTACCTGGCAAACAGGCGCTGCGAGAATCAGTTTCAGCACAACATCAGGTAACGTTACAACCGTTACAGGTGTATCCTCTGTAGGTACTGCGCCCATTACATATACTGCAGGCGGTTGTCGTTCTGCTATATTTACTATGACCGTAACGGCAGTTGGCGCTATTTCTGGCACCTACAGCGTTTGCGGAACAGGATCTACTACTTTGACAACAACGTCTACGGGCGGTTACTGGAGCAGCAGCGACCCATCTATTGCTTCTATCGGAAGCTCTACGGGTGTTGTTACCGGTTCTACCGGCGGCGGTAATGTAACAATTACCTATACCCTGAGTACTAGCTGTATAGGCACGCACACATTCCAGGCAAATCCTCAGCAACCCATCACCGGTCCAAGCGGCGTTTGTATAGGTAATACCATAACCTTAGCAAATGCAACATCTGGCGGTACATGGAGAAGTAGCGCTACCGCTATTGCTACAGTAGGTACAGGAACTGGTGTTGTAACCGGCGTTGCTATAGGTACAACAACAATATCTTATACCTTACCAACAGGTTGCCGTTCTACTACTATAATATCCGTATCGTCTCTTACAGGCAATACAGGTACTTCAAGAGCATGCGTGGGCCAAACATCTACGTTGAGCAACTCGACTGGCGGCGGTACATGGACCAGCAGCAATCCAGCTGTAGCCACCGTTGGTAGTTCTTCAGGGGTAGTCACGGGTATATCTGGCGGTACGGCTGTTATATCTTATGCGCTGCCTTCTGGTGGTTGTTATGCACAAACAACGTTTACCGTTAATCCGACAGCAACGTTCTCGGGATCTACCAGCGTTTGCTCTGGACAAACATCTACGCTTACGCCATCCGTGACCGGTGGTACATGGTCGAGCGGAAGTACAGGTGTCGCGACAGTAGGTTCTACATCAGGCGTTGTTACCGGCGTATCGGCAGGTACATCAATCCTTACTTATACTACACCTACATTTGGTTGCGTATCAAACGCTACTTTCACGGTAAACACAGCTCCAGGTTCTATTGGCGGCACAACAACTGTATGCGCAGGCAACACCACAACGCTTACTAACTCAGTTAGCGGCGGTATATGGAGCAGCAGCAATACAGGCGTTGCCTTAGTCAATTCAGCATCGGGTGATGTTACAGGCGTATCAGCAGGCGCAGCTACTATCACCTATTCATTAGGCGTTGGTTGTATAGCTACTACAGGGTTCACTGTTAACGCTAATCCAGCAGCAATAACTGGCGCATCAAGCGTTTGTGTTGGTTCTACAATTACGCTGAGCAATACAACAAGCGGCGGTTCATGGAGCAGCAGCGGCACAGGCGTAGCAACAGTAGGCGCAGGCACAGGCGTGGTAACCGGTGTTTCTGCAGGAGCTGTAACTATTACTTATGCATTGGGTACTGGTTGTAACGCTACAACCGGAATCACTGTAAATGCGGCTCCAGCGACAATTGGTGGAACAACAACAGTATGTTCGGGCAACACCTCTACGCTGACTAATAGCGTATCTGGCGGTTCATGGACAAGTTCAAATACAGGCGTAGCAACTATCAACTCCACTTCTGGTTTGTTGACTGGCGTATCTGCGGGTACTGCTGTTGTTACTTACACACTGTCGTCAGGTTGTTTTACTACTACGGCTATCACAATAAATGCATCGCCTGCAAGCATCAGCGGCGTATCTTCAGTTTGCGCAGGCTCTACGCTTACGCTTACAGATGCTACCCCCGGCGGTTCATGGTTTAGCAGCAACACAGGCGTTGCAACAGTGGGTGTGTCTACCGGCTTCTTCAATGGCGTATCGGCAGGCACTACTACAATAACTTATATGTTGCCAACAGGCTGTAACACTACAGTTAATATCACAGTAAATACTACACCGGTTGCAATATCTGGCGGTACTACTGCATGCGCAGGTTCGGGCACTACGCTCAGCAACAGCACAGGCGGCGGCGTATGGAGCAGCAACAATACCGGCGTAGCGACAATAGGATCATCAAGCGGCGTTGTTTCTGCGCTTTCATCTGGCACAGCTATTATTTCTTACACTTTGAGTACAGGATGTAATACGGTAACTACGTATAACGTAAATCCTACACCGGTAGCAATTGGCGGAACAACAAGAGCCTGCGAAGGTCTTACGTCTACGCTCACCAATGCTACAAGCGGCGGTTCATGGTTTAGCAGCAGCACAGGCGTTGCAACAGTGGGCGCTGGTACAGGCGTGGTAACAGGCGTAACTGCCGGCGTAACAACTATAACCTACATACTGGGTACTGGTTGCTACACTACTGCAACCTTTACTGTAAACGCAGCACCTGGCGGAATCTCTGGCGCTTCTGCAGTATGTACAGGTTCAACTATTACACTCACTAATGGTACAGGCGGCGGCGTATGGTCGAGCACAAATACAGGCGTAGCTACTATTGGATCAAGCACAGGCGTTGTTTCTGGTATTTCTGCCGGCACAGCAACCATTTCTTATGTGTTGGGCTTGGGTTGTTTTGCAACTACCAATATAACAGTTAATCAGGCTCCTGCTACTATTTCTGGAGCTTCGAGCGTATGCTCTGGCAATACTGCTACAATGACCAACTCAGTTAGCGGCGGTTCATGGTTCAGCAGCTCTACCGGAGTAGCTACTATAGGCGTTTCTACAGGCATAGCTACCGGCGTTTCTGCAGGTACTGCAACACTTAGCTATGTTTTGCCAACAGGATGTCTGGTAACAAAACTGTTTACAGTTAACCCCAATCCTTCATCAATCTCAGGTACAACTACACTTTGTATCGGCGGTACAAGCACGCTTACTAACACGGTTAGCGGCGGATCTTGGACAAGCTCAAATACTGGTGTTGCTACAATTAATTCATCAACAGGATTGTTGACAGGCGTAAGCGCAGGCACAGCAACGGTTACCTATTCTTTGGGCACCAGCTGTTTTGCAATAGCTAACATCACAATTAATCCAAATCCAGGCGCTATCACCGGCACATCAAACGTTTGTGTTGGCGCTTCTACTACAATGTCGAGCAGCACATCTGGCGGCGCATGGACAAGCAGCAATACTGGTATTGCTACTGTAGGCGTAGGCACAGGTATTGTAAGCGGTATTGCAGCTGGCACAGTTACACTTACCTATTCGTTGCCTACTTCATGTATAGCAACAGCGGTGTTTACAGTAAAAGCGGCTCCGGCAACAATCGGCGGTACAACAACGCTTTGCGCTGGCAGAACAACGACGCTTACAAACAGCGTTAGCGGCGGTAGCTGGTCTAGCTCAAATACTGGCGTAGCTACTATCAATTCATCAACAGGATTGGTTACAGCAGTTGCAGCAGGTTCTTCTACTATTACTTATATGTTGAGTTCAGGTTGCTATGAAGTAACCAACTTTGACGTTAATCCAAACCCAGCTGCTATCTCAGGCACCACAGCGTTATGTACTGGCAACTCTACTACGCTTACTGACGCAACATCGGGTGGCGCATGGTTTAGTTCAAATACTGGCGTAGCAACAATAGGTTCTTCAACAGGCGTTATCACAGGCGTTGCAATCGGCACATCTACTGTTACCTATGTACTGAGCACTGGTTGCTTTGTAACTACAAACGTTTCTGTAAACACAGCTCCCGGCACTATATCAGGTCCTTCGGCTGTATGTACTGGAAAAACTATTACGCTTACTAACTCTACCGGCGGCGGCTCATGGAGCAGCAGCAACACAGGCGTGGCTACTGTAGGCGCGTCTACAGGCGTAGTTTCTGGTGTAACAGTTGGCACAACAACTATTACTTACACATTTGGCGGCGGTTGTAGCGTAAATACAGTGATAGCTGTCAACGCAAATCCGGCAGCAATCACAGGTACTCCAAATGTTTGCGTAGGTTCTACAACTACCCTTGCCGATGCAACAAGCGGCGGAAGCTGGAGTAGCGCTAATACCGGCGTGGCAACAGTTGATATCGCAGGCGTTGTGTCTGGCGTATCAGCAGGCGTAACTACCATCACTTATACGGTAGGTTCTGGCTGTTATTCTACAAGTTCATTTACAGTTAATGCTAATCCTGGCACAATTGCCGGTAATACTAACGTATGCGTAGGTAGTACTTCTTCACTCACCAATGCATTGAGCGGCGGTACATGGAGTAGTTCAAATACAGGTGTTGCCACAATAGGCGCATCAACTGGTATACTTACTGCGGTATCTGTAGGCACAACGATTGTTACCTATACATCTGCGGCAGGTTGTTTCAACACCATTAGTGTTGCTACAAAAACAACTCCTGCATCTATTACCGGCACAGCTGGCATATGTATTAGCGGCACAACAACATTGAGCAGTACTACAACTGGCGGAACATGGAGCAGCAGAACACCTGCAGTAGCTACCGTGGGCAGCACAACAGGCGTGGTAACTGGTATCAGCGTTGGTACATCGGTTATGACTTATTCTAACGGTTGCGGAACGGCGCCTACGTTTACAATTTCTGTAAATGGCACGCCAAGCGCAATTACCGGTACTCCGCTTGTATGTACAGGAGCCACTACTACATTGGCAAATGCTACTCCGGGCGGTGTTTGGAGTTCGTTTGGAACAGGTATCCTGACAGTAGGTAGTGCATCTGGTATTGTTACTGGTGTAGCAGCAGGCTCTGATACTGTAAACTATACTACAAGTTGCGGTACAACGCCAGTAGTTGTTACAGTTAGCGACCCCGCTACTTTAACGCCTACTGCATCGCCTTCTTCATTCTGTCTGGCAGGTACTTCATCGTTATCTGCTAATGCACCGCTTTATGCAGTGTATACTATTCCTTACACATTGGTAAGTCAGACAAGTCCATCTACCGTTTCTTGGTCTGATATCGATGACGATAACGTTCCGGCTACAATTCCATTTACATTCAATTATTGGGGTGTAAACTATTCTACTGTTAATTTGGGTACCAACGGTTATGTGCAGTTTGGAAGTTCTTCATCAAGTTATTCTCCAACAGCATTCCCAACTACGGATATACCAGGAGCTATTTCATTGTTCTGGACAGATTTGCAGGTACTTTCTCCAGGTTCTGTTACTTATTCAACAGAAGGCACAACTCCAAACAGGAAATTTGTAATTAAATACTCGCAGATGAGCCCATGTTGCGGTACGTTTTCTGATAGCTACGGCGGTGAAATCATATTGCATGAAACAACCAACATCATCGATGTACTGGTTACTCGTGCAGCTACCGACTTTATGGTTTGCGGTATTCAGAATCCTTCAGGCACTATTGCGGTAAACCCCGAATCAAGAAACGGCGTTACTTACGGCGTGTCTACTCCGGAAGCTTACAGATTTGTACCTATTACTTATACTTACGCATGGACTCCAGGCAGCTTCCTGAGCAGCCCATCGGTTGCTAATCCAACAGCTACAGGCGTTAACACTACTACAGTGTACACAGTAACTGCTACAGCAAGCACTACATGCGTATCGCGCGGTTCTACTACTGTTACTATCAACACTGCTCCATCTGCTATCAGCGGTTCTACCAGCTTGTGCGTAGGCTCTTCGTCTACACTGACAAGCCCAGGCGGCGGAACATGGACAAGCGATGCAACAGGCGTAGCGACAATAGGCGTATCAGACGGTATCGTATCTGCCGTATCAGTTGGTACATCAAGAATCACTTACACATTACCTACAGGTTGCGTTGCTACTACTGTAGTAACTGTTTACAACCTTGCGCCAATCGCTGGTTCTTCTACAGTTTGCGTTGGCTCTACAACTTCACTTACCAACCCAACAGGCGGCGGTGTATGGAGTAGCGCAGATGGAGCCGGTATAGTGTCTATAGGTTCTTCATCTGGCGTTATTACAGGCGTTGCAGCAGGTACTGCTACAATTACTTATACGCTTGGCTCTGGTTGTTCGAGCACAATGGTTATGACAGTAAATCCGTCTTCAGCGATTTCTGGTCCTGCCAATGTATGCGTAGGCCAGACTGTTACACTTACAAATGCCACACCGGGCGGTACATGGGTGAGCAATAACGTGCTTATCGCATCAATCGGATCTACCAGCGGCGTTGCAACGGGTGTATTGGGTGGTTTTGCAACTATCTCTTACATACTGCCAACAACCGGCTGTAGAGTTACCTTCGGTTTAAATGTTAATCCATTGTCGAGCATAACAGGCGCATCTACTGTTTGTGCAGGTCAAACAATCACGCTAACCAACGTTGGCGGCGGTACATGGTCGAGCACAGATGGAGCAGTTGCTACTATTGGTTCGTCTTCGGGCGTGGTAACTGGCGTAGCTCCGGGTACTACTACTATCTCTTATGTACTTGGAACAGGTTGTACTACTTCTACAGTTATTGGCGTTAATCCACTTTCGCCTATTTCTGGTCCTTCAAGTATATGCTTAAGCCAAACTGCAACTATGACTGACGCTACTCCGGGCGGTTCTTGGAGCAGCAGCAACTCAGCAGTAGCTTCAATAGATGCAACTACCGGCGTTGTAACAACAGTTACCGGCGGCGTTGCTACAGTTTCTTATTCATTGCCATCAGGTTGTGTTGCAACGCAGCCAATCACAGTTAATTTGTTTGCACCTGTTACCGGTACAACTTCTGTTTGTCAGGGTTCAACAACAACGTTGAGCAACACAACAAGCGGCGGCGTATGGACCAGCAGCGATGTACTGACAGCAACAGTAGGTTCTGCTACAGGTGTTGTTACAGGCGTTGCGGCAGGTACAGCAACAATATCTTATAATGTTACCTCTGGTTGCACTGGTATTGCTACAGTAACAGTTAGTCCATCATCGCCTATCACTGGTCCTTCTGGTGTATGCGTTGGTCAGACTATTACACTTGCCAATGCTACAAGCGGCGGTACATGGAGCAGCACTAACCCAACCATCGTAAGCATCGGTTCTACTACTGGTATCGCTACAGGCGTTGCCGGCGGTATTACTAACGTAACGTACACATTGGGTTCTGGTTGCCGTCAGGTGGTAGCCATTACATCAAGCGCGCTTTCTCCAATCAGCGGTGTGCTGAGCACATGCGTTGGTCAGGTATCAACTTTGACTGAAGTAGGAAGCGGCGTATGGTCGAGCAGCGATCTTTCTGTAGCGACAATCGGTACCTCTACCGGCGTTGTAACAGGTGTAGCTGCAGGAACTACTACTATCTCTTATACATTATCATCAGGTTGCGCAGCGGTAGCAACATTTACCGTAGGAGACCTTGCGCCTATTTCGGGTCCTGTAGGTGTATGTACTGGTCAAACAGTATCGCTTACAAATGCAGCTCCGGGCGGCATATGGACAAGTAGCAACCCAACATTTGCTTCTATCGGTTCTTCTTCAGGTATTGTAACTGGCGTTGCAGGTGGATCGGTAACTATATCCTACTCTATAGGAAGTTGCCGCGCTACCGCTCCAATGACTGTTACTTCTATATCTGCGATTACTGGTTCTTCAACCGTGTGCGTTGGTTTAACCACTACGCTTACATCGAGCGGAGCTGGCGCTTGGACCAGCAGCGATGCTACAATTGCAACTGTTGGTTCGTCTACCGGCGTTGTTACTGGCGTTGCGGCAGGTACAGCAGTTATATCTTACGGCATCGGCTCTGGTTGCAGCGTAACCAAAACAATTACTGTTAATCCATTGGCTCCAATAGCTGGACCAACTGGCGTATGTACTGGTCAAACAATCACGTTGACAAATGCAGCATCAGGCGGTACCTGGAGCAGCAGCAATCCTACTTATGCATCAATTGGTTTATCAACCGGTATTGTAAATGGTTTAGTTGGCGGTTCTGTAACTATCTCTTACAACATAGGCGGTTGCCGTGCAACTTATCCTATAGTTGTGTCTAACGTATCGGCAATTGCGGGTCTTAACTCAGTATGCGCAGGTCAGACAATTACACTTACAGCAAGCGGTAGCGGAACTTGGAGTAGTACTGATCTATCTGTAGCGACAATAGGTTCAACATCGGGCGTTGTTACAGGCGTAGCGGCAGGTTCGGCCACTATATCTTATATAATTCCTGGCGGCTGCTTCTCTACAAAAACAATCACAGTAAATCCATTGGCTCCAATAACTGGTATCACTGGTATGTGTAACGGTAGTACGATTACTTTGTCGAGCGCAGCTCCCGGCGGCGTATGGGCAAGCAGCAATCCTACTTTTGCAACTATTGGTTCATCAAGCGGTATCGTAACAGGTATTGCAGGCGGTTCTGTAACTATCTCTTACACAATAGGCGGTTGCCGCGCAACTGCTCCTCTTGTAGTTACTTCATTGTCTGCCATTTCAGGTTTATCAAGCGTTTGCGTGGGTCAGACAATTACATTGTCTAACTCGAGCGTAGGTACCTGGAGCAGCAGCGATGCAACAATCGCTTCTGTTGGTTCGTCTACGGGCGTTGTTACAGGTGTAGCGGCAGGTAATGCTACTATCACTTTTGCGACAAGTATCTGTATTACAACCAAGACTGTAGCTGTTGGTCCTTTGGCTCCGATTACTGGTCCTGGCGGCGTATGTATCGGTCAGACAATCACATTGGCTAACGGTGTACCAGGCGGTACATGGAATAGCGCTAATGCGCTGATTGCTCGCGTTGGTTCTTCATCTGGCGTGGTAACTGGCGTTGGTACAGGCGTTGTAAACATCTCTTACACTGTGGGTAGCTGCCGTGCGATAGCATCTGTGGCAGTAGGCGCAATTGGCCCGATATCTGGACCAAGCAGCGTATGTGCAAGCCAGACTATTACGCTTACAGACATTGTAGGCGGTGGTACTTGGACAAGCTCTAATACTGCGGCAGCAACTGTTGGATCTACAAACGGAATTGTAGCCGGTGTAGCAGCTGGAACAACAACAATCACTTATATGGTTGGCTCAAGTAGTTGTATGGTAACTAAATCACTTACTGTGATTGATTTCTCTCAGATTTTGCCAGCTGCGCCAATTTGTGTTGGTCAGTCAATAACACTTGTTGATTTAACGCCAGGTGGTACGTGGATAAGCAACAATGCTACCATCGCTACCGTTGGTTCTACAACAGGTATTGTAACTGGTATTACCGGTGGTTATGTTACCATTACTTACTTTATCACAAGCACAGGTTGCCGCGATATAGAACAGTTCATGGTTAATCGTTTGTCGCCAATTGCCGGTCCTACAAGCGTTTGTGAAGGTCAGTCTATCAACCTTACAGATGCTGAAGGCGGCGGTACATGGAGCAGCGCTGACTTGTCTATCGCTACAGTAAACACTACAACAGCGTTTGTGGTTGGCGTTACAGCAGGTACTACTACCATCACTTATCGCTTACCAACGGGTTGTACTACAACACGTGGCTTGCTCGTAAATGAACTGGCAGCTACAACAGGCGGCACAACCGTATGTACAAGCACTCCGATAACGCTGAGCAATACAACTACTGCCGGCGGTGTATGGACAAGCGGTAACTCGCTGATAGCTCGCGTAGGTTCTGCTACAGGCACAGTAACCGGTTTAACCGGCGGTACAACATCTATCTCGTTCACAGTTAACGGCACAGGTTGCAGATATGTAACGCCAATGGTTGTTAGCGTGTGCAGAATGGGTGGAAGCTCCGATCCAGACGACAATTCAATAGTAACTGTTCCAGCTGAATTTACATTGATCCCGAACCCGAACACAGGCGAGTTTACTGTGAAAGGAACATTCGCATCAATGAGCGATGAGCAAGTGTCGATTGAAATTGTCAACATGCTTGGTCAGGTAGTATACAGAAATAACATCACTGCCCTGAATGGCGATTTGAATGAAAGAATACAACTGGGTACTAACATGGCCAGCGGTTCTTACATACTTAATCTCCGTACAGAAAACGAACGCAAAGTGTTCCACTTCGTGATCGGACATTAGTAGTGAAATTGATAAAAAAGGTATGGGCCGGCACATTGCCGGCCCGTACCTTTTTCGATTATATAGCATACAGCGACATCTGGTAAATTGAATGCGCATTGCATTCGTAGCCTATTTTCCGACAATAATTGATATATTTACGCCAGATTTACTTGTATTCAGGTTAATATTTTACACTGTCATCATAACACACATGCGCTTGATTACCTACTATTTTAGAGAGCCGAGGAAAACCGGCGTCTCTATTGAGGGGATTTTCAGTTTGGTAAAGGAGTGCCTGAAGGATCGGGTAAGAATAAATGAGTTTTATTGCAACGACTCGAAAGGTAGAATATGGAATACACAGGAAGCCGCTAAACAAGCCAGTGAAATAAACCATATTACCGGAGACGTGCATTTTTTAGCCTTGGGCCTGCGCGGTAAGAAAAACGTGCTTACCGTACATGATTTAGGACATTACGATACGCTAAAGAAGAAAAGCTGGCTGAAGCATACCATATACAGGTTGTTTTGGTTTAAATATCCATTGAAGTATATAGATATTGTTACGGTCGTTTCTCAATTTACCAAAGAGAAATTGATGGAGTATTTTAGCTTTCCAGAGGATAGAATACGAATTATCCATGATCCAATTAAACCGATATTTAAGTTTGTAAGAAAAGAGGCTATATCGTCGAACCCGAGGATTTTGATGTTGGGAACCGGTAAGCACAAAAACCTAAACGGCTTAATAGAAGCGGCAAAAGGCGCTAATTACCATTTAGATATAGTTGGTTGGCCTGCAGACGATGAGGTTGCTAAACTTAAAGAGTACAATATCAGTTATACCGTATACAACCGCCTCACCGACCAGGAGGTGTACGAACGCTACATTGCCTGCGATGTATTGTTTTTTGCATCTTTTTATGAGGGCTTTGGAATGCCAATTGTTGAGGCCCAGGCTGTAGGTAGACCGGTGGTAACCAGCAACATAGGCGCGATGAAGGAAGTGGCGAAAGACAGCGCGTTGTTGGTAAACCCTGAATCTCCGGAGGAGATCAGGCAGGCAATAAACAAACTGGTAACAGATAAGCGATTGTACGATAAGACGGTAGATGCCGGATTGGCTAATACGCAACCCTACCGGCACGATATTATTGCGAATCAGTATATGGAAGTATATAAAGAGCTATTAGGCGATGGTAAAGCGAATAATGCTATTTTGGGGAAACGTGGAAATGTAATATATCTTTATTCGGAAGTAATGCCCTATGCTATAGCCATTATGCGCGAACTGGTAAAGCAGTTTGGCATGCAGGTGGATTGTATATGTTGGGATAAGCGCAAACGCACGCCGTTTGTGCCGGTAAACGAAGAAGGTATAACATTTCATAATTACTCGTCGTTTGATGAGCAATCTATTAAAGCATTCATCGACGATCGCAGACCTACATTGATCTATGTGGTGGGTCGCATGGATAAATTGTATCTTAAAACTGCTTTGCATTTCAGGAGTAAGTATACCATCGTTACCGGTAGCGACAACCAATGGTTGAATACCAATATGCAGAAAGTGGCCACGTTATTGAGTCCGTGGATCTACAAACGATATTTTGAGTATTTCTGGGTACCAGGTCAGCGGCAATATGAGTTTGCAAGAAGAATGGGTTATGCAAACACCAATATTATCCGCAACCTGCTCACGGCAGATACTACGCACTTTGGTAATGTATATGAAGTAAACAGAGCGCATAAGCAAAACGCATTTCCTCATAATATTGTATTTGCGGGAAGGTTTGCGGTGGAGAAGGGTCTTGATGTACTGGTACAGGCATTCAACGAAGCCAAGAGCGAACTAATAAACGACTGGAAGTTGATTTTGATAGGCAATGGCGATATGCAGCTAACGCCGTCGGCCGATATTGCGGTAAGCGGCTTTATGCAGGGTCATGAGCTGGCAGCAGCAAGTAAAAACTGGGGCGTGTTTTGTTTGCCAAGTATCCGCGAGCCATGGGGTGTAGTGATACACGAGTTTACTATGGCTGGCATGCCTATTTTGTGCTCTGATAGCGTTGGCGCAGCCGATGCCCTGGTAGTAAATAACTATAATGGATTTGTGTTTAAGACAGGCGATAAGAACGATCTGAAAAAAGCAATCAAAACTATAATGCAAAAGTCGGACGCCGAGCTTTTAGAAATGGGCGATCGGGGCTATGGTTTGTCGAAAATGCAAAGCCCTACAATTGCGGCCTACAGCCTGATGAGCATAGCTAAATAGCGATTGCTACGCCTGTATGGGTAGCAGTTATCGATTCACCAACATTTGAGAATACTACACTATGACGCTTATAGACGCATTGTTTATTAATAAAGGAGGCGGAGCAGTATTGCTTGATTATTTGATTGAGTATATACTTGCACATACTCAAAATAAGGATTTTCATTTCCTGCTCGATCCTCGTTACAAAATACCAACGGGGCTACAGCAGGATGCCTATACGGTAATTCCGAATAAGATAAAAGAGCGTATTAAATACTACAAGCAAAACAAAGGCCGTTTTTCGAAAGTATTTTGTTTTGCAAACACACCGCCGCCTATAGATATTAAAGCGCCAAGCTATACCTATATGCACAACCAGAAGCTACTGGAAGCGCCTAAGCAGAAATGGAACCGGAAATACTGGTCGATGTATGCCAAATACTTGTTTGTGAAAATGTACAACAAGAATACCCACTACTACATAGTGCAAACTAAGCATATGGTAGACGAATTGGTGGGTATAGGTCTTAAAGATGAACGCCATTGCCTCACCATACCCTTTTACGACGACAGTAAATATCATGGCGGGGGTAAGCCCTTTGCGCAGAGAGGAAGGGATGAGTTTGTATTTATCAGCAATCCGTCTCCGCAAAAAAACTATCCAACCCTGCTGGATGCATGGGAGTATTTGCTGGATAAGGGCATAACGCCAAAGTTGCACGTGACCGTTGACGAAACAGGCCCAGTGTTTCTGGAGCGTATAAAGGCTTTGAATGCCCGCGGCGCCCGTATAGAAAACCATGTTTATGTCGACCCTCGGTCGCTCTACTTTAGTTGTCCCTACCTGATATTTCCATCTATCATGGAGAGTTTTGGCTTACCGCTTATAGAGGCTGTTGATAGCGGCATGAAGGTGATAGCCAGCGATTTGACCTATGTGCACGATGTAATAACGCCCAGCCTTACGTTTCAGCCATACGATAAGGTATCAATAGCAGATGCGGTTATAAAGGCTATGAATACGGAACTGCCATCGCCGAAGGTTGTAACCCATAACGAAATAGCAAAATTGGTAGCGCTCATTAAGCCCTGATTATTACGATGTAACGAGCATATAAAAAGGCAATGGCTGTTTCGCGAAGAACAGCCATTGCCTTTTTATAGTTTTTGCTATGTATTATTTGCTTACAGCAAAGTGGAACATTTCGTTAACATCGTCAGATGTGGCATGCAATAAATAAGTACCCGATGCCAGATTGTCGAGCGAAATTTCAGCCTTTATTTTGCCATTTAACGGCATTGTTGTTCCCCTATATACTACCTGACCGAGCATATTTGTTACTTCGAGTTGAACTGGTTTTGTAGCGGTTGCTGCAATTGCGCCTGTGAGGGTGAAGCTGCCGCTATTGGGGTTGGGGAACAAATTGAGCGTATTACCAGCGGTAGCCAAAGCGTTTACACCTACAAAGTCGGCATAAATTACTATCCTGTTGCTGGTGTCAAAGCTCGGGAGTGTGTCGCATGGCGGGTTGCCATGTACTATGCAATATACGGTGTCGTTGTGGTATACGGCATGTGCAAATGTCGACCCCGTAGCGCCCGGTACTGCAACTCTGTTAACATACCACTGGAATGTTTGGGTTGTGCCGCCATAGGTGACATTAGAGAAGAAAGTAAATACCTGACCGAGATACTCTATAGAGTTGGTAGAGCGGAAATGCTCTATAGTAATATTCGGCGATACATTAGGATATACGTTTGTACGCACTGTGTCGTAAACAGTGTCGTGCAATGCACAAACGCCATGGCAAATCATTTCGCAGATCAGCACATCGCCATGTATTGGCGTATAGTCGAATACTGGGGTAGTGTCAAGTATTGGGCCGGGGAAGAATTTTCTCCAGGTAAATGTAGGAATACCTGCATTGATACCCGTAGCTACGAAATGCAGCGGTGTTTTTGCGCATACACTATCGCCCGGAGTGGTAACAACATTTACATACGCCGGCGTAGGCGGTTTTACAATGAACGTCATAGCCGCATAACAGCCAGAACTAAGCGTATAAGATATGGTAACAGCGCCGGCGCTAACGCCAAGCGTAACGCCCGATGTATCGACAACCTGAGCAGTAGCCAGATCTGATGAGCTCCATAATCCGCCGGGAGTCACATCGTCGAGTCTAACCTTAGAACCCTGACACACACTGTCCGGACCAGTTATTGGGGCAGGAGAGCCGCTAACAGTTACCGGAATGGTAGTATAACAGCCTGTTGGTAGTGTGTAAGTGATAATAGTGCTTGAGCCAACAATGTAGGATATTGTGGTAAGTACGCCCAAAGGATCGATAGTAGCTACTGTGGTGTCGCTGCTTGTCCATGCGCCGCCCGGGGCCGGATCTGTGAGCGCTGTTGCAACGCCGATACACAAACTCGTCAGGCCGCCTATCGGCGGTGGAGTAGCGTTTATGGTAAGTGGAAACAGCGCAGATGGGCAACCTGTAATAGAATAAGAAATAATAGACAGGCCGGGGCTAACGCCAAAGCAAGTACCCGTTGGGTCGACAGTAGCAATAGGCGTAGCGCTACTACTCCATACCCCTCCCGGTATACCGTTGCTCAACGATGTATAGTATCCTTCGCATATAGATGAATCGCCTGTAATGCGCGATGGCGGTTCGTGTATCTGCACGAACTTAGAAGCCGAACAACCGGTGGGGAGCGTATATATGATATTGGTGAAACCTGCATTTACGCCTGTAACAATACCCGTTAATGAGCCAACTGTAGCAACCCCAACAATAGAGCTTGACCACACTCCGCCCGGTGTAGCATCTGTAAGAGTAATAGAGGTGAGCTTGCAACCATCGCGCGGACCAACTACGGGGGCGGGATTAGGATTGACTGTGATGGTAGTAGTAGTAATGCACGACCCTATGGCATAGGTAATAACCGTATTGCCAGCAGCTACGCCGTATACGCTGCCTGTAAAAGTATCTATGGTGGCCACTGCCGGAGCGCGGCTTGTCCAGCCGCCGCCGGGTACGGAGTTACCCAGCGTTATGGTTTGGCCTACGCACATACGCGTTGGGCCAGTTATTGCTCCGGGGCTAAGGTCTATTGTTATTGTTTTGGTTGCCAGCGCATTTCCGCACGGGCTGGTAACGAAATAGGATATAACAGCCGTACCCGAAGACACCCCGGTAACAAGCCCTGTGGACGAACCTACTGACACGGTAAGATCGGAGGAACTCCATGTGCCGCCACCTGTACCGGTGGGGTTTGTGTAGGGAGCAGTTACGCCAACGCAAAAATTATTGGCGCCAACAATAGCTCCCGGAACAGGAGGGGTGCAACCTAATGGAGTAATAGTAACTATACCGTTGCCCAATGTGCGGCAACCGCGCGTGTGAACTACGCCTGAACAGAGCGAGGGATCGGTATAGGACGATCCGCCGCCACCGCCGCCCCAGCTTCCGCCGCCGCCGCCATAATAGCCGCCGCCACCACCGCCGCCGCCGCCGCCAGCTGCGCCGCCAGACCACAATGCACCTGGAGATCCAG
>CAZLPE010000002.1:18914-101500 GCA_964561325.1 uncultured Flavipsychrobacter sp. | reverse complement strand
CAGTATTGCACACAAAAAAGCTCGCACTAAAAGCGCGAGCTATAAATATGTATAATGTGTAATCTAACGGACGTTGATAAACCTTTTCATTTCGCGGTCTACATCTCTCGATTTTATGCTTTCGCGTTTGTCGTGCGTTTGCTTTCCTCTGCCCAGCCCTATTTCTACTTTTGCAAAGCCGTTTTCGTTGATAAACATATTGAGCGGCACAATGGTAAAGCCTTTTTCTTTCACTTTGGCAAGCCACTTGTTCAGCTCTTTTTTCTTGAGCAGTAGTTTGCGGTCGCGCACAGGCGCATGCCCTGCGTAGCCGGCATTTACATATTCGGCTATGTGCAGACTTTTCAGCCAAAGTTCACCATCGCTAAAAAAACAGTAACTATCATTAAAGCTTACCTTTCCCAGCCTTACAGACTTTATCTCTGACCCTGTGAGTACAATGCCCGCTTTTACTCTGTCTTCGATAGCATATTCGAAGGTGGCCGGACGGTTTTTAATAAAGATATTGTCTTGCACTGGTTGATGGTTATAGTGTTAGCGATGTTAAGATTACTAAGCAGTAGGCGCTTTGGTAAACCAACTAATGGTTGTGGCCAGTTGCTGCTTTAGCGTTTTTCTGTTTACAATAAAATCGAGGAAGCCGTGTTCCAGCAAGAACTCTGAACGTTGAAAACCTTCGGGAAGATCTTTTTTGATGGTTTCTTTGATAACGCGCGGTCCGGCGAAGCAGATGAGCGCATTGGGTTCGGCAATGTTTATGTCGCCCAGCATGGCATACGATGCCGTAACGCCTCCGGTAGTCGGGTCGGTCATCAGCGAAATGTAGGGTAGTTGCGCCTTGGCAAGCAGCGTTAGCTTTGCGGCAGTTTTGGCCATTTGCATCAGCGAAAATGCGCTTTCCATCATGCGTGCGCCGCCCGATTTGGATATTACCATTAGTGGGAGCTTGTTGGCTATGCTGTAGTCTATTGCTCTGCTTATTTTTTCGCCTACCACACTGCCCATAGAACCGCCAATAAAATTGAAGTTCATGCAGGCCACTACAAAACCCATACCATTCAGCTTACCTACGCCAACAGTCATAGCGTCTTTCAGTCCGGTGCTTTTTTGCGCTTCTGCCAGACGGTCGTTGTAGGGTTTCATGTCTACAAAACCGAGGAAATCTTTAGGTACAATGTTTTCGAACAATAATTCGTAGTTATTGTCGTCGAACAGGATCTCGAAGTATTCAAGTGCATTAATGCGATTGTGGTAGCCGCATTTATGGCATACATATAAGTTATCGTGGAGCTCTTTTACTGTAGTAGTGGCTTTGCATTGGCTGCATTTGTGCCACAGGCCATCCGGAGTTTCCTTTTTTTCTTCGGTAGTGGTTAAAATTCCCTTTTTATTTCGACGAAACCAGGTTGATGACATACTTTGAAGAATATTTTATCAGGCGGCAAAGATACGGTTATGGTTGATAACTTGATGCGCCCCGCCCTGAGTTAATCAATAGAAAGTAGATTAAGTAGCGTAGCGGCATAGCGTACATCTAAATTTTGCGCAGACTTTATTAAGCCTCGGTCATTCTTTTCTTGGCTTCAATGCACCACAGCAGTTCGTTTACAAAGGTTTGTGCACGCTTATTAGTGCCTGTAGGGTCGGTTGGCGTACCGTCTTCTGTAAAAGCCTCGCGCACTTTGGGTACTGGAAACATAGCCGGCGCAACCCAGGCGCCTATTTTCCAGAACGTAAATTGCAGCGACGTAATGACCTGCGTGCCGCCAAACACACCGTCGGATACGGTAGCTATAGCCAATGGTTTTCTGCGCCACTCGGCATAGAGCAAGTCTACCACGTTTTTTAGCGCTGCGGGATATCCGCCATTGTATTCGGGCGTTACTACAATAATGCCATCGGCATTTTTTATTTTTTCTGCAAACTCCAGAATGTTGGCGGCTGGATTTTCCAGAAATTTCAACCGTTCATCAAAAACAGGGAACTTGCATTCGTTGAGATCAATGATCGATGCGTCTGCAAGTTGATTGTCTGAGATAAATTGCTGAAAAAACAGCGCCACCCGGTGGCTGTTTCGGCCTGTGCGCACACTGGCAGATAGAATTATGATGTTGGGCATGATGTGTTGATTTTTATGTTGGCGCAATTATAAGCAAGTTAGCGATTATTATAATGGCTGCAATTGCTGGCGCACAATGTTGGTAGTGCAAGGTTGCCAAAAAACAACAAATCCACCGGTTTTGCGGTGGATTTGCTACGTCTGTTTATTCAGGCGCTATTAAGCAGCTTTTACAAATTCTACGTTTGCATTGATGGTTACATCTTCGCCCAGCAAAATGCCGCCGGTTTCAGACACCATGCTAAAGCTTACGCCATAGTCTTTACGGTTTATTTTTGTAGCTATAGTAAAGCCGGTGCGGGTGTTGCCCCATGGGTCGGTCACTATGCCGCCAAACTCAACTTTCAGCGTTACAGCCTTGGTTACGCCGCGCATGGTCAGGTTGCCGGTCATTGTATAGTTTTCGTCGTCTATTTTAGTCATTCCTTGTCCTTCGAAAGTAAGGGTAGGGTGGTTTTCAGTATCGAAGAAGTCGCCGGAACGAAGGTGGCCGTCGCGCTGCTCGTTGTTAGTAGTTATAGAGGCTACTTCTGCGCTAAAGCTCACTTTAGCCGTTGCGATATCGTCGCCGTCGGTTTCTACCGATGCATCGAAGGTTTTGAACTGGCCGCTAACGTTAGAAACCAGCATGTGTCTTACTTTGAACTGAAGTTCGGAATGTGCGGCATCTAATGCCCATTTTGTTGTTGCCATGTTATTTAAGTTTTATATTGTTAGTGAGAATTTTCCAATTAAGAGATGTCGCAACTGTCGTCTTTGCAAACAGCGCCATTGGCGTCGCCAACGGTAACGAGCGAATGAGTTTTTTCAAAATCCTTCCATGCGGTACCGATAGTTTCTGCAAATAACGATGCGGGTTGCGCTCCGGAAATGCCATACTTGTTATTGACCACAAAGAACGGCACGCCGCTTATGCCCATAGCCTGCGCCTGCTGCACATCTGTAACCACATCGGCAGTATAGGTTCGCTGGGCGAGCATTGCTTTTACATCATTTTCGTTTAGGCCTACCGAAGCGCCTATTTCGGTAAGCGTTGAGTGGTCGGCAATATTTTTTCCGTCGGTGAAATAAGCTTTAAATAGCGCTTCTTCTATAGCATCGCCCAGGCCGTTTGTTTTGGCCATTTGTATTAGGCGGTGCGCATCAAATGAGTTGGCAATGATTGCCTTACCAAAGTTGAACGATATGCCGTCGGCTTTGGCGTTATTTTCCAGTTTGTCATGTATTTTTTTAGACCATTCGCGGGTTTGCCCCTTACGTTCAGCCAGATAGTCATAAAGGTCTACACCGGGTTGTGAAGTCATACCCGGGTCGAGCAGAAAGCTGTGCCACACCAGTTCTACCTCGTTTTTGTGTGCAAATTCGTCGAGGGCAGTCTCCAGTCGTTTTTTGCCCATGTAGCAAAAAGGGCACATCACATCCGACCAGATATCAATTTTCATTTTCATAGACTATATATTCAGATTTGGCGTATTTATTGCCGGGACTATTGCAATATATGAACCTGACATTTGTCAGGCTCATATATTGCTGAAAGGTAGGTGTATTATATTGTGCAGTGCACAGCAGAGTATTAACCTTGTGTAAATTCGCCGTTAGCGTTCAGGATAATTTCTTCGCTGATCATTGCATTGCCCATAGAGGTAGCCAATTTGAAATCAGCGCGTTTGATTTTACCAGTGATTTTGAAACCGGCAACGTTCTTTTTAGACATTGGGTTTACAGCAGGGCCTCTGAAAGAACCATCCAATACAACAGTTTTAGTTACGCCGTGCATAGTCAGGTCGCCAGTCAGTTTAAACTTGTTAGCGCCTTCTTTCTTTACAGATTTGCTTTTGAAAGTTACTGTTGGGTTTACAGCAGCATCAAAAAAGTCTGGGCTCTGCAGGTGCTTGTCGCGGTTTTCGTTTTCAGTGTTGATAGACGCAACCTGAGCTGTAAGGTTGAACATAGCATCGCTGAAGTCTGGCTTTGCAGAAACGATGGTAGCGTCGAAGTTTTTGAAGTTGCCGTCTACATCGCTAACCAGCATGTGCGTAACAGTAAAACCAACTTTAGCGTGCGCTTTGTCGACAGTCCAAGTAGATTGTGCATAAGATGCAGCAGACAGCATAAGAGCGGTCATCAGGATTGATACTTTTTTCATTTTGTTTGTTTTTGTTTTTGTTTAAGAAAAATCTTTATTGTTGTTATAAAATGTACAGTTAATATTTTAGCTAACGGTGTTAACTATTTGTTTAAAAAAATTATCCACCTAATCCGGTCATAAAACCTTTAATGAAGTCGACCATTATTATTTTGTTCAGTTCTTCCTGACTTTTACCATCTCTGCCTACCGGCGGCGCTATCAGGTTTATAGATACCAATCCGTGTATCATAGACCAAAACGAATGAACTTTTAACCATGTGTCGGCAGTTTTTCCGCCGCTTACCTGTATTGCTTCATTTATGGTAGTTTGTATCACTTCTATAAATGCCATCAATTCAGGTACTTTCGTCAAGCTCTCGCAGCTGGGCATACCCAATCCGTACATGAGCTGGTAATACTCTTTGTTTTCAAATGCAAAGTCCCAATAGGCATTTGCTATAGCCGACAATTGCTGGCAAGGTTTGTTTTGTGTTTCTTTTGCAGCTCTCAGCTTATCGCCCAGCAGTTTGAAACCTTGTTTATTAAAAACTGATAATATTGCTTCTTTGTTTTCAAAATGATCGTACACTACGGGTACGCTATACTCTATAGCGTCGGCAATTTTGCGGATAGACAGGCTCTGCCAGCCATCCTTGTGCACGAGTTCCCATGCAGCATTGAGGATGCTTTCCCGCACTTCTTTTTTTTGTCTTTCTCTTCTTTCAGCTATCCCCATACTTTGCTATAGGTTTTTTTCCTAACAGCGTTAGCAAAAGTACAACCAAGTTTTATATCTGCAATATTTTCCTGATAGAAAAAGAAAATACCGCTATTCGTTTTATGATTTTGCGATAAGCAAATGTATGTATATACACGCAAATGGGCGCGTAGTTTTTTGTTAGCATATTGTTACCTATTGTAGCGCCTGTAGCAATGCAGCTACCGGGTAGGTCAGAAACAAAAAAAGCCGCAACGTTTGGGTTGCAGCTTTGATATACAAATAGTGATGCTAATAAAATTTTGTTAGGTAAGGATACCGTTCTTCGTACAGCTTTTTCACTCTGTTGAGGATGGTGTTGCGCAGCCCATCTATGTTTTTACGTTCCAGCGCAGAAATAAATATAGCCGAGTTGTTAGTCTGTTGTTGCCAGCGCGCTTCCAATTGGGTCAGCATTTCTTTTTTTACTTCATCATCAAGCCATTCATCGAACACTGTAGATTCATACAGGTCCATCTTGTTGAAAATGGTGATCATCGGTTTGTCGAAGGCGCCCAACTCCTGGAGCGTCTTGTTTACAACGCCCATCTGGTCTTCGTAGCCCGGGTGAGAAATATCTACTACATGCAGCAGGCAGTCGGCTTCGCGCACCTCGTCGAGCGTGCTTTTAAAGCTCTCTACCAGGTGGTGGGGTAGTTTACGGATAAAGCCCACGGTGTCGCTCAGGAGAAAGGGTGTTTGCTCATAAACTACTTTTCGCGTGGTGGTGTCGAGCGTTGCAAAGAGTTTGTTTTCGGCAAATACTTCTGATTTGCTCAATAGGTTCATTAGCGTGCTCTTGCCTACATTGGTGTAGCCCACTAAGGCTACGCGAATGTATTCGCCCCGTTCTTTGCGTTGGGTCATAGCTTGTTTGTCTATTTCTTCCAGCCTTTTGCGCAGCAACGCTATCTTATCTTTTACTATGCGTCGGTCAGTTTCTATTTCTGTTTCGCCGGGGCCTCTGCTGCCTATGCCGCCTCCCTGGCGCTCCAGGTGTTTCCACATGCCTTTCAGTCTTGGTAGAATGTACTGATATTGCGCAAGTTCTACCTGTACTTTTGCCTGAGCCGTTTTAGCTCTGCTTGCAAAAATATCGAGTATCAGGTCGCTTCGGTCAATGGTTTTTACGCCTATCTCGTCTGTAATATTACCAATTTGCGATCCAGTAAGTTCGTCGTCGAAGATTACCAGCGAAACGCCCTTTGCCAATACATATTCTTTTATTTCCTGTAGTTTGCCCTTGCCTACAAACGTTTTGCTATCGGGTCGGGGCAGTTTTTGCATAAAGGTTTTTACGGTAGTTGCACCTGCGGTAAGCGCCAAAAATTCCAACTCGGCAAGGTATTCATTCATTTGCGTTTCGGTCTGTTCTTTATGTACCAGTCCTACAAGTACCGCTTTTTCTTCGCTTTGAATTTTATTTTGTTTGTCGAGCACGTTTGAATTTTTGGTTGTTTGGGCGATAAAAATAACGCATAGTCCTAAATAAGGCGGGTAGCGTTTGTTAAAAATAGCTATTGTAGCTCAATTTGCCATAAAAATAATGGCCAATCAATTTGGGGATAAGCCTGAAAAAAACAACCACCCGTTTTATCAGGTGGTTGAGCATGTATTATTGTTTGGTAATTTTATTGGTTTATTGTACCGGCACTATCCAGCCATGCGTATCGGCTTTGCGGCCATAGCGTATATCTGCAAGTTCTTTTTTCAGCCAGTTCGCTGTTTCCCATTCTTCCAGCGGCGGTAGTTCCATTTTGTTGTCGTGGTAAGTAAGGGCATATATTGGCGCAATAGATGCAGCTGTGCCGGTGCCAAATGCTTCTTTAAGCTGGCCTGCCTTGTGTGCGTCTGCCAGCTCGTCTATGCTTATCGCCCTTTCTTCTACTTTAAATCCATTTTCTCTCAGCAATGTTAGCACACTATCGCGCGTCACGCCTTCCAGTATGGTATCTTCTGTAATGTCTGGTGTCACAATGGTATCGCCTATTCTGAAGAAAACGTTCATCGTGCCAATTTCCTGCACATTTTTGTGGGTAAATCCGTCTGTCCACAAAATCTGATCGTATCCCATTTCCTTGATCATTTGCGTAGGATACATGCTCATGCCGTAGTTGCCAGCAGCTTTAGTGAAGCCTATACCGCCGGGGAATGCGCGAACATATTGATCTTGAACGTATATAGATACTGGTTTGTTGTAGTATGGTCCCGCCGGGCTGGTAATAATCATAAACATGAATTTTTCAGCCGGACGAACGCCGATAAATTCGTCAACCGCCACCATGAATGGGCGAATGTATAGAGATGTTTCTTCGGAAGAAGGCACCCAATCGCGATCGAGGTTAATGAGTTGGCGCATGCCTTCTACAAAAATATCTTCGGGTACGCTGGGCATAGCCATTCTTTTCGCCGAACGGTTCATGCGTTTCCAGTTGTCGTGCGGGCGGAAAATTATTGGGTTGCCATTTGGATCCTTGTAAGCTTTCACGCCTTCAAATATTGCTTGTCCGTAGTGGAAAAACGTAGTAGCCGGGCTAAGTGACAAATTTGTAAAGGGTACAATTTCAGGTTGTTTCCATGCGCCGTTTTCGTAATGCGCAATTAACATATGGTCTGAGTAGTTTTTACCGAATTGTATATTAGCGGGGTCAATCTCGCTAATCCGGCTTTTTTCTACTTTTCTAACCTTTACATCTAATGAAGAAACACTCATAATGCCCGAATTAATTTAATATTGTGAAGCTTATTTTTGCACAAAGAAACAACTTTTTTTGGGAGTTGCATGGTGGGTGGTAGTAAAAGTAGAATGTATGGATAGTTTTGTGAATGTACTTAAGTCTGATTTGATAATGTCGGGCTATGATGTTTATTGGGATGAGCAAGCCCCGTTGCTTCAAAATGCCTCGGCCAAGCCTGTTTTGGTGGTTGTTGGGCCTTGGGAGAGGGGGGAGACAGATTCGTCGCAGATGAAAAAAATGCTTGACGCATGTCAGTTAAAAACAGAGCAATACAATGTTATACAGGTGACAGAAACGGATAAAATATCGTGGAAGCAGCTTAATAGATATTATAATCCAAAGATTGTTTTTTTGATTGGCGTTTTGCCCGCAACGCTTGGGGTGCCTGTTCTATTCAGGTTGAACGAGCCCAACAATTTTAACGAAAAAATATGGATACCAACGATATCTATTAGTGAGCTGGATAAGTATGCGGAGGTGAAAAAGCTATTGTGGCTCAACGGCATGAAGCCAGTATTTATAGACAAAAAGTACGGCGAGCTGTAATGCCGCAGCTTTTGTGAGTTTTCCACTGCGCATATCAGTTTATGTCTTTACCAGATCCTGAAGAAATATTAAGGCAATATTGGGGGTACGAAAGTTTTCGCCCGTTGCAGCTCGACATTATCAATAGTGTGCTTGCCGGCAACGATGTGTTAGCGTTGTTGCCTACGGGCGGCGGTAAATCTTTGTGTTTTCAGACGCCAGCATTGGTTATGGATGGTTTTTGTCTTGTTATTTCTCCGCTTATTGCGTTGATGCAAGATCAGGTAGGGCGATTAAAAGAATTAGGTATCAGCGCTGCGTGTATCTATTCGGGTATGAAGCCTGCGGAGGTAAAGCGGATACTTGAAAACGCAATGCACAACGAATATAAACTCCTGTACATTTCGCCCGAGCGGTTGCAAACAAGATTGTTTCGGGACTATATGACCGAGTTTGATGTGAGTATGATAGCTGTTGACGAAGCGCATTGTATTAGTCAATGGGGGCATGATTTTCGTCCGGAATATTTGAAGATTTCTTCGGTGCGGCAAGTTTATCCGCGGGCGCCCATACTTGCGCTTACTGCAACTGCTACTACAGAAGTGCAAGACGACATAAAAAAACAGTTGACCATGCGTGAAGCAAAACTTTTTAAACAGAGTTTTGCGCGCAAGAATATTTTTTACGACATACGATACAGCGAAAATAAAAAGGGAGATACGCTGGCAAATATCAATAGCCGGTGCAGTATTTTGTATTGCAGGAGCCGTAAGCTTACCGATACTATGAGCGACTATCTGGCGCAAATGGGCGTGCGGGCTACTGCCTACCACGCAGGTATGACAAAAGAAAAACGGGAAGATGCCCAGCGCGAGTGGATGACGAATAAAGCGTCTGTTATGGTAGCCACAACAGCGTTTGGCATGGGTATAGATAAAAGCGACGTACGGATGGTGCTGCATTGCGATGCTCCCGAGCACATAGAAGCCTATTATCAGGAAGCGGGCAGAGCCGGGCGCGATGGCGCGCCCTCATTGGCGCTAACGCTGTACAATACCGCCGATATCAACAGGCTTAGGGCGAGCGCAGCGCTGCAATATCCGCCTGAGGCCTACTTGAGGCAGGTGTACCAGGCGGTAGTAGAGTATCTGCAGCTACCTATTGGCGCCGAACCAGATCAGTATTACGATTTTGATCTTGCAACCTTTAGCAAGAACTTTAAGCTGACGCCCACGCACGCCATTTATGCATTGAAGCTGCTGCAGCAAGAAGGGTTGTGGACATTGACCGAATCTGTGTACCAACCGGCAACTATACAGTTTTTAGCAGATAGGTATGTACTTGATAAGTTGGCCGATTCGCATCCCGACCTTGCATATGTGTCTGTAGGGTTGTCGCGTATGTACAATACGATATTTCACTATCCCACACCGGTGCGCGAGTCGGCAATAGCCTGGCAATTGCGGATGGCAAAGGAGGATTTGGCTCCGCGTCTGGAGCGATTGGCGAGAATGGGCATTATAGAGTACAACAAACCCGGCGAGGGACCCCAACTATTTTTTCACCATTATAGGGTAGATAGCAAGCACCTGATAATAAATCTGAACAGGATAAATGTACTACGCAAAAGGCATGAGGCGAGAACAGAGGCCATGATCGGCTTTTTAGAAAACCGAATCGAGTGCAGGGAGCGTATTATACTTAGGTATTTTGGAGAGACTGCAAACGATAATTGCGGACACTGCGATAATTGTAAAGCTAAAGTGAGGAAGAACGATAGGGTAGCGGTAAGAGATAAATTGCACGTCCATTTTCGCGGAAAGGGTTGGGTTGCTATATCTGCAGTATCATCAGTTTTTCCTGATGATATGCGTACAGAGGTAATGGCGGTATTAAGAGAAATGCTGGACGCAAAGGAGATTCAATATGCCGATGGACGGTGTTTGTTTGAGTAAGGTGTTTAGAAACAACCTAGGTCGCCCAGTTTTGTATTAAATCAATTTGAATCTTTTTTTTGAAAAACGATTTTGTAAAGAGGATTATAAACTTTTTGTTAATTCAGGATGTGGTTTATTTTCTTAATGCATGGTGCGTTGTTTAGTTTTTTTGCCATATACTTCGTTGTATTTTCCTCAATATGAGCAATAAACGCGTGTGAAAATTAAATATTTAGCACTCTGCTACTTACTATTAGCATTTTATTTATTTTTGAGAGAGCGTATGTTTAGGGTTTTTTTTATTTTTCGGTAATCTTAGGTGTCGCGATAGATTTGTTAATAAAATGTAATTTGGATTATGCCGTTGCTCGTAAATGGTTGATTCTTGAAAGTATTTATTTTCAGATAGAAGATTAGTTTTTTAACCAGAACCGTATTACTCCTATATAATAGACCTATAATGAAATTTGTAAATACAGCCTTAGCATATGTTGTTCCGTCCGTATTAGTTGGCGCAGCTATTTCTTATGTAGTTCTTACAAAGGGCGCCGATAGCGGATCTGAGCAAGACCTTGAAAGCAAATCAACGAAAACAGAATTGGGATTAAAATCTCGGGTAGAAGTGTCGAGTCAAAAGCCTCAAAAGGGTCTTGAGTTGATTTCACCGCTCCTTTATGCAAACCAAACAAACGAATCAAAAGAATTTTTATCGTTAAAGAGTGAGCTGACGGGGCTGATAGAGAACGATAGAAGTCATGGCATGCTTACCGAGGCTTCTGTATTTTTGGTTGATTTTTCCGGCGGCGACTGGATGTATTTGAATCCCGAGCAATCGTACCATCCTGGCTCGTTGATAAAGGTGCCTATGCTTATAACCTACCTGGTTATGGCAGAAACAGATGCAACTGTACTGGATAAAAAAATAACTTTCAACAAAGTAGATAATCTACCGCACCAAACATTTAATGCAGCTACAATTCAGCCGGGTAATACCTATAGTGTGCGCGAATTGCTACATTTTATGATTGCCAATTCTGACAATAATGCTACGCATTTGCTTAATCAGAATGTTGATCTTAATCTTTTTGTAAAAGTATTTACCGACCTAAACCTTCCACGCCCTGATGTTCGCGACCGCAATTTTGAAATCAGCGCAAAAAGCTATTCTGAGTTTCTTATGGTGCTTTACAATTCCACCTATTTGTCTAAACGCTCATCTGAATTTGCTCTTGAATTGCTTAGCGAGGTCAATTTTAAGGAAGGTATATTACGCGGTCTGCCCCCAGCAGTTAAGGTAGCGCACAAGTTTGGCGAATGGGGCGATGCGCAGCGAAATATTCATGAATTGCATGAAGCGGGTATAGTGTATCTTAACAACAAACCCTACCTGCTTACCATCATGACAAGGGGTGATAATTCCAAAGTGTTGAGCGAGGAAATTGGCAAAATATCTAAAGTTGTGTACGACTTTGTATCTGCCAAACAGGTAACCTCCGTCAACTTCACTTCCCGTAGCCTTGCATCTTTGTAACGATCAACTATTGGGCAAGCCATCCTTGTTTGCTACATTATTTTTCTGAAGGTAATATTTAGCCGCTGTTCTGCACGTCTTGCTGTTTTGGGTACTGAATGCTCCCAATGCGTCTGCATTGTGCCAGCCATTACAAGTAGCGTATTATGCGCCAACTGAAAAGACAATACCTTGTCTTTTGTTTTGTATTTTCTTACTTTGAACATTCTCGTAGCGCCAAAGCTAACAGACGCTATTACTGGATCTACGCCCAGCGATTTTTCATTATCTCTGTGCCAGCCCATACTATCGGTTCCGTTGCGATACAGGTTCAAAAGTGCGCTGTTGAATTCGCTTTGCGCCAAAACTTCCACGGTTTGTTTTAGTTCGAGTAGCGCGTTGCTCCAGGGTATTGGGTGCATGGTGGTCCCGGAGTAAGTATAACGTTTGTCGCTATCGCCATACCAGGCAGTCAGGCGCGGTTGCATTATTTGTTTGCCAAAAATAGTAATCGGTTCTTGTAGCCATTTTGTATCGTTGATTATGCTGTGCATCCATCCATCAGCCAATTCCTTTGGCGCAAAATCGGGCAAGTGGTACAGCAATCCACCTTCGGGTAAGAGGTTTATGTTTGCGTTGGACATTTATGGCGTTTTATATTTTGAGCTTGATAAGTGTAATTTACCTTAGGGTATCATCACAAATGTACCTTGTACGCTCTATATGCAAATAATTATTGTTAGCACAGTCAGTGTACAATAACAATGGTATCAATGTAGCGGCAATTATTGGCGCTGTTTTACCGGCATTTTATGTAAAATTGAACTCGCTTGACTACATTTATGTAATAATAAGTTCTATGAAGAGAATTGCTTTGTTTTTGGTCTTGTTGGCGTCTACCTTATCAGGCAACGGACAGACACTTTATTCACGTGCGAAAATATACCTGGATGGGCACGGGCGTACATTGCGAGACCTTGCTGCAACAGGCGTTGCGGTAGACCATGGCGAATACAAAAAAGACAGTTATTTTATATCCGACTTTTCGGAATGGGAGCTTAATCAGGCGAAACAAAAAGGGTACAAGGTTGAAACACTAATTGAAGACGTGTCGCGATATTATGCCGAGCAAAATAATAAAAAGACTGCCGCAAAGGCAACTACCGCCGCCGACTGTAATATCGGCCCATTGCCAGAGACGCCATCGCATTTTCATCTCGGTAATTATGGCGGCTATTTTACGTACACAGAGTTATTATCCATACTCGACTCTATGAGGTTGTTGTATCCCGGATTAATTAGCGCTTATCAACCTATTGACACATTTCATACCATTGAAGGTAGACCCATTTACTGGTTGAGGGTATCCAACAACCCTTCCGTTAATCAGCCTGGTAAGCCGCAAATGCTGGTAACATCGTTGCATCATGCACGCGAGCCCGGCAGTATTTCATCTAATATATTCTATTTATGGTATCTTTTAGAGCATTATAGTACAGATGCGCGTATAAAAACCATTATTGATAATACCGAACTCTACTTTATACCCTGTCTTAATCCCGACGGCTACCTGTTTAACATTGCCGGTTATCCGGGTGGGGGAGGGATGTGGAGAAAGAACAGACGGGATAATGGCGATGGCACTTATGGAGTAGACTTAAACCGTAATTATGGATACAGCTTTGGTTACGACGACGTTGGCTCAAGCCCAACAACAATGTCAGAAACCTACAGAGGCGCTGCCGGTTTTTCTGAACCTGAAACGCGGGCTATCAAATGGTTTACAGAACAACATCGGTTTAAGATAACGCTCAATTATCATACATATAATAACGATCTGCTTTATCCGTGGGGTTATATACCGTCTTATCAAACACCCGATTCAACACAATTTCAGGCATATGGTTCGTTTCTTACAAAAGACAATCATTACAGATATGGCACCTGCGATCAGACATTGAATTACATCACCAACGGCGATTCGAATGACTGGATGTACGGCGACGTTACCGCCAAGCCCAAAGTGTTTGCTTTTACACCAGAAATTGGCGACAATCAATTCGGGTTTTACACACCGATTGAAAATATTATACCAGACTGCCAGCGCAACTTGCAATCTAATATAGATGCTGCTTCGCTGCTGCTGCCATTTGCCCGAATACAAAGTATGGACCAGAAAATACTGGTAACTGCCAACGGTTATTTGCATTATACATTGCAGCGTCTTGGGTTTCCGGATACCGGTACGTATACCGTTTCTGTCCTTCCTTTAGATGCTTGGTTGACGGTTTCGTCTGCTACCAAAGTTTATACCGGACTCTCCATGGCCGCAGTAGTATCAGATTCTATAAGCTATACCATCGCTCCGGGCGCTCCCAACGGGCAGCTGATTAAATATGTGCTTCAGGTTTATAATGGGCACTATTATACACGAGATACTGTGCAGTTTTACTATGGTAAGCGATATAATATCACAACCGAATCAACCAACACGCTCACTGACTGGACAAACGCAGGGTGGGGCGTTTGCACTACTGGTTATTATTCCGCGCCGTCTTGCTTGATAACAAGCGCCTCAGGCCGCCCTCCATACGAGGATGCTAATACGGTAAGCATTACCACAGTTCGGCCCATAGATCTTACTTATTCAACAAAAGCCTACCTTAATTTTTTTGCAAAATGGGGTATAGAGTCGCATCTCGATTATGTAGCCGTTATGGCGTCTGTATCAGGGTCGGGCGTGTGGTCTGCATTGTGCGGCATGTACACAAAGCCGGGCAGTTTATACCAGCTATATGAACAGCCAATATACGATGGGCAGCAACCGGCTTGGGTTCAGGAGCAGATGGATTTGTCGGCATATCTTGGCCAACGGGTAGATATCAGATTTCTGTTGGCAGCCGATAACAATATAACTTATGACGGTTTTTATCTCGACGATTTGCAAGTGCGGTCGGTACAGGACACTCCATCGTTTTTGGCGCCAGTTTCGGCAAGCGGGGCTGCAATGCGCATATATCCCAACCCTGCCACCGATGAGTTACAGATTTATGTAGATGGTATAGATTTTTCGCGACCTTTGCAGGCCAAGCTATACGATGCGCTTGGCAGGGAAGTTAGCAGCCTTATGATAAGCAGCCAAAGACAGGCAATGGATATCTTGAATTTGCCTTCGGGCGTTTATTACCTGAAAGTTGTTCAGGGAATCGAGTCGTTGCCTGTGCAGAAGGTGGTGATACGGTAGGAAGCGATACCATAGCTTAACACTGATGGTATATCGGGTGAGTATTTATTAAAACAAGAGTATTTATGAAAATTTTTTCGGGATCGCAAATAAAAGCGTGCGATGCGTTTACGATTGTTGAGTCGGCAATTACGTC
Organism: uncultured Flavipsychrobacter sp.; assembly: GCA_964561325.1. Taxonomy (GTDB): domain Bacteria; phylum Bacteroidota; class Bacteroidia; order Chitinophagales; family Chitinophagaceae; genus Nemorincola. The sequence goes on along the minus strand of CAZLPE010000002.1, from coordinate 86,406 downwards.
GACAGAGTTAATGGAACGGGCAGCGAGCGCTTGTGTAGACTGGATTAAAACAAACTTCAAACCCGATACCCTGTTTGTGGTTTTGTGCGGGGTAGGCAACAATGGCGGCGACGGACTGGCAATAGCACGCCTGCTGCGCATGAACGGGTATGGAGTAAAGGCATTTTTGCTGCAAATGAGCGATCAGTTGTCTCCAGACTGTAGTGTCAACCTACAGAGGTTACAGGATATAGACAATAACCTTGTTAGCATTTTACAGCCCGAGACTTATATAGCTGAACTGCCGCAGCATTTGGTAATTATCGACGCACTTTTTGGCACAGGCTTAAACCGGCCACTTACGGGCTGGTGCGCCGATTTCATAAAAAAAATAAACCTCACATCTAACCTCAAAATTGCAATAGATGTGCCCAGCGGTTTGCCTGTAGATACTTTGCCAGAGCAGGAAGCTACTATATTGAAAGCAGATGCGACATTAAGTTTCCAGTTTTTTAAACGTAGTTTCCTGCATGCCGAAGGCGGATACTATACAGGCAAGACGCACATACTGGATATAGGATTGAGCAAGACATTTATAAATGGAACGCAAACCCACTACCAGACAGTAGAGCACAGCGACATAACAGCAATATACCGGGAGCGCAAAGATTTTAGCCACAAGGGCAATTATGGGCATGCAATGCTGATAGGCGGTAGCTATGGCAAGATGGGCGCTATAGCAATGAGCACAAAAGCAGCATTGCGCGCCGGCGCCGGACTGGCTACGGTATTGGCTCCGGGGTATGGATACCACACAATACAAACGCTGGCGCCCGAAGCAATGTGTATAGCCAGCGGCGAAAGCGTGTTGCATCAGATAGACGGATGGCAGGATATGGACGCAATAGGCATAGGGCCTGGTATGGGTGTAGACAATAGAACAGCTATGGCATATGCCGCCTTTCTGGAGGCATGCACATTGCCGCTGGTAGTAGATGCCGATGCGCTGAATCTGATAGCGCTACAACCTGACCTATTAGGGAAACTACCCAAAGGATCTGTTTTGACGCCGCATCCTAAAGAATATGCGCGCTTATTTGGCGAAACGGCAAACAGTATGATACAAACCGACAATGCCCGTATACAAGCCATGAAATACAATGTGAATATTGTATTGAAAGGGAGGTATACAGCAGTAATAACCGCCGATGGCGACTGTATGTATAACACTACTGGAAATCCCGGTATGGCTACAGGCGGCGCCGGCGATGTGCTTACCGGAATTATTACCGGACTTATGGCGCAGGGTTATGCGGGAAATGAGGCCGCTACTATGGGGGTATATCTTCACGGGCTTGCCGGCGATTTTGCAGCGGCAGAACTATCGCAAGAAGCAATGATTGCTTCCGACATTACTGCGCATTTGGGCAAAGCATTTTTACAAATAAAAAAATAAGTGTTTTATAAAAGACAAATACCCGGCACCGCCGGGTATTTGTCTTTTATAAAACTGTTGTTTACTGATATCGCTATTGTTTACCGGCGTCTGCGCTCAATCCCCATGCTTTTATGGCGGCGCAGGTTTGGTATTCCGGCGCTACTTTTAGATAAAAAGTAGGAAGTCTGTCTTTGATCCATTCCTGCATTTTTTGTTGTTTTTTCTGCGACAGCGCCACTTCTTGTATTCTGCCGTAATCGTCTTTCAGATTAGCCTTGTGCGGAGAAGTTCGATTGCGCAAATAAACAATACGGCAGGATTTGTCGCGGGCATCGTTGATAAACATGTGCGGCGCTGAGTACGCTCCCTGTTTCATGCTGTCGAGTAGTAGCACCATACCGGGGTCGAGCTTTGTCATGTCCAGTTCAGACGCCCCTGTTTGCATATCTGTAACCATACCGCCCGTTCTTTTAGCCATTTCGTCTGTAGAGAATTTACCCACAGCCTCCTGAAACGTCATTTTGCCAGTAGTCAGCAGCGTGCGTATACTATCGAGCGTGGTCATTGCTTTTTTGAAATCAGAACTTGTAACATTTGGCTTAATGAGAATGTGTCTTACATCTGCTTCGTCGCCTTTTCTGGAAATCATTTGAACAATGTGGTAACCAAATTTTGTTTTAAACACAGGCGAAACCTCTCCCGGCTGAAGCTTGAACGTAGCTGCAATAAATTCTGGAGCCCAGGCTCCGGTTCTTGTTATCCCGTCTATTCTTCCGCCATTGTCGCGGCTGCCCGGGTCTTCGCTGTTAATAGCAGCCTCCGTTTCAAAATCACGACCCTCTTTAACAATGCCAGTTCGTATTTTGTCCAACCTGTCTTTTGCATAGTCTTTCATGTCCTCGCTTATTGGTGGATCTATTACTATCTGCCCAACCTCAACTGTGGCGGGGAAGAAAGGAAGACTATCTACGGGTATTTTTTTATAGAAGGCGGCTACTTCGGCAGGCGTGATTTTTGAGTTTTCAAGTATAGTGCCCTGTAGCTTTTCTGCAACCATCTGTTCCTTTATTACATCGCGGTACTCTTCCTTGAGCTGGTATATGGTTTTGCCAGAAACTTGCTCCAGCTTTTCTTTTGAGCCATATAGCGATGTGAAATACCGGATTCTGTTTTCCAGTTGAGCATCTACTTCCTCATCGCCTACCAAAACGCTATCCCGTTCTGCCTGTTCCATCAGCATTTTCTGGAGAATCATTTGCTGCAGGAGTTGGCACATATCGTTTTCAGTTATGCTCGGGTTTTGTTGTTTTGCCTGAGCATACTGGATACCAAGATCGGACTGAAGTATTATACGGCTTCGACCAACTACGGCAATAATTTTATCGGCGCTTTCCTGAGCATTAGCCACGTAGTTGGCAGCCAATGAAATGAATAGCAAGCCTATGCGAAGAAGTCTGTCGGAAGCTTTCTTTTTATCGAAACTCATGATGTAAAATGAGAATGTGAAACGGAGTAAGCGACAAAAATAGTTTATTTAGCGCCCATATGCGAATTTCGGCAGTATTTTAACTTTTGTATTGGATAAAAGAAAAAACACGCCCATTTACGCAACAGTGATTGTACCCTTATTATTGGTATAGGTTATTGAATGCAGACCATTTACAGGGAAAGCGCTAATTTTATATAGTCAATTTGAAAACAAGAACAACGATGAAGAACATAGGAGTAATGACCTCAGGCGGCGACAGTCCGGGAATGAATGCCGCTATAAGGGCAGTAGTAAGAACCTGTTTGTATCATGGTATTAATGTGTTTGGTATAAGGCGTGGGTATCAGGGTATGATAGATGGAGATATCTACAAAATGCAAACTACCGATGTGTCTAACATAATACAAAGAGGGGGGACGATATTAAAGACTGCCCGTAGTAAAGCTTTTATGACCGACGCAGGGCGGAAGGCAGCTTACGAACAATTGTGTAAGCACAACATAGAGGGGCTTGTATTGATAGGAGGAGACGGCACCTTCAGAGGGGCTGTGAAGTTTTTTGAACAGTTTACCATACCAGCGGTCGGGTTGCCCGGCACAATAGATAAAGATCTTGCAGGAAGCGATTTTACAATAGGGTTCGATACAGCCGTAAATACGGCCGTAGAGGCAATTGATAAAATACGCGATACTGCCGAAGCGCACGACAGGTTGTTTATAGTGGAAGTAATGGGTAGGGACGCAGGGTACATTGCTCTAAATAGTGGAATAGCCTGCGGCGCTGAGGATATACTTATACCAGAACAGATAACGAATATTGCAGAAGTGCTGGACAGGATAGACCGCGACGAACGCCGGCGAAAGAATGTGCATATAATAGTGGTGGCAGAGGGCGATGATTTTGGAGGCGGTAAGGATGTTAGCGCTGCTATATTAGAAAGGTTTCCGCATCTCGATGTTCGTTTATGTGTGTTGGGGCATATACAGCGCGGCGGCGCTCCATCATATGCCGATCGGGTGTTGGCAAGCAGACTTGGTCATGCGGCCGTAACCGCCTTGCTTGCCGGCAACACACAAGTGATGGCAGGTATTATTAATGGATCAGTTACATTTACGCCATTTGCCAATGTGATTAAGCAAAACGCCACAATTGATGCGGACATGCTGGAGATGATCAGGGTGCTATCGGAATAAACCCTGTTGTTGCAAAAGAATGATGTATTAATAATTGCGTACTTGTGAAAAACTTGTTACAAAAATACCGACGTTTAGTTTGTTCCATAACTATATTGTAACGATATTTGCCGAACAATTCTATCAGCGGCTTTAACACCTGTAATGCAGGCGCAAAAGAAGCTTTATCTATTTTCAATACGCGCTTTTTAGGATGGTAACCAAAAGTTAACGGCATTAAAATGTTAAGGATTGTACATTTGCGTTGTTGGCTTTAATTTCGACGAAGTAGCGATAAAATGATGCGTATATGAATGGGCGTAATTCAATTTAAAATTGGATTTAGGCTGATTTTGCGAAATATTTTTTGGTTTTTGAATAACTTAGTTATCTTTGAGCGAAAAAATAACATTAAGAAGTAATTGCAGGCGACTAAATTAGAATTTATTATATTTGTATTTTTTGTGAATTTGTGAGTTTGGCAGAGGTGGTGCATGGGAAAAAATAAGTTATTGTTCCCGCTACTTTGGCCGTTTTTTGTGTTGTATATCTAAAAAGTAGATTATAATAGATAGTATTTTAGTAAGAAGTTTTGAAAAATTATTTTTGAAATAAAAAAAAAGTAGGACATGCCAGTAGTAAAAACCTTGAAAACACTTCTAGTCTTTGTTGCCGCAGTATCGACCACCGTATACTGCGAAGGCCAGGATTTGAGAAAGAAGTCGCGCACCCGACCTGTATTGCCGTACAATCATGCGACACTAAATGCGCCTCCCGGGATGGTCTACATCAGGGGGGGAAGTACGGTTATTAAATATAATCAATCTACTACTGATACCAGCAGCAATAAAAAAGTGAGTTTAACTTCCTTTTTCATTGATAAAACTGAAATCACTAACCAGCAATACCGCAACTTCACTGAATGGGTTGCCGATTCTATTGCAGTGGTAAAGTATATTAAAGACGAGAAATTTTTTCTTGCAGACAAACCAAAGGGCGACGGCAAACCTGGTGACGAAAACAAAGTATCTACAGACTCAACGAAAGTTGACACTGTTAGGACTACTATAATTGCCAAAGGTGTTGATACCTCGAAAGGCGGTGATTCTGTTATCAAACGCAGAATTGACTGGTCTAAAGTAAACCACAAAAAAATCTTTGAAAGCAAGGATGAAGAGTTGCAAAACAAAATCAAGCCAATGCTTGATGAGAACGGCGACATAAAGAAAGACGCTTACGTGTTTGCATTTACTTATCTGAGAGCCGTAAACAGTACAAATCCAAAGGTTAAAACAAGACAATTTGTAACTGAAGCCATCAACATCTATCCTGATGAGAAAGTATGGGCGGAAGATCTTACTAACTCACAAACAGAATTGCTTGTTGAAAACTATTTCAAAATCACTCCTTACGACGACTATCCTGTAGTTGGCGTAACTTGGAAACAAGCAAGAGCATTCGCTTACTGGCGTAGCATTACTGCAAGCGATTATGTAAATATGCCAGAGTTTATGAAGTATTATCACCTTACTTATTCGCTTCCATCAGAAGCACAATGGGTGTATGCAGCTTCAGGATATTTTGATATGATTGCAAGCAATACCGATACTACAGCTGCCGATTCTACTGGCATTGTAATAGACAGTACAGTAACCCAGAAAAGCGATTCTTTTGTTGCTGCAAAAACACAGGCGGCTATGGATAAGCAAAACAAAAAACTTGCTGATCTGAATGGTAAAGTTAAATCTGATATACCTGTGGTACAAGATAGTACGCCTATCCACAGAGACGACAAAGGTCTGCTTTCAAACTTCAAACAGGAAGAAGGCGATTATTGGGAAGATGGTTCAGCGTTGACACTGCCTGTTATGGCGTTTGCTCCTAACGAGTTTGGCCTATATAATATGGACGGTAACGTTTCTGAATGGATGATAGACGCTTATAGCCCTTCTACATTCTCATTTGTTTCGGATCTTAACCCTGCTCTTCAATACGACGCTGATAGCACAGATGCAGACGCAATGCGTAGAAAGGTAGTACGCGGAGGTTCTTTTATGAGTAATGCAAAGGCATTGAGCCCATATTACAGAGACCTTGAGTTAGACAATATTGCCCGTTGTTATATTGGCTTCCGTTGCGTGTTGATGGCTCCAGAAGTATTGTATCGCCCTGTAATGACACGTAAAAAGAAGCTTGTAGGCAACAGAACAAACAAGGTAAGTTCTAGAAGAGGAAGATAGTAGCAGAAAAGTATGGACTTAAAATAATCAAGCGAAAACACACTAACAATAACCAATAATTACTTAACAACCAAAACAATTAATCACCAATCCAACAAAAAATCAGATTATGAGCAGTACTTCACAAGCAAATGCAAAAAAGAAAATAGGTCTTAATACCATCATCTCCTGGGGAGCGAGTGTGGTAATCGTAGGTTTGATGTTTAAAATTCTTCACCTTGCCGGTGGTGAGATCATGATCGCAGTAGGTCTTTTGACGGAAGCTGTGCTGTTCTTTATCTTGGGTTTTGCATCTATGAGTGTTGAGACTACAGCCCCAGACGGTTCAGTAGATAAAGGTGGAGCAGCATTGCACGATTTGCTTGCCACTGCAATCACTCCTAAAATGATTGAGACATTAAGCATGGGTTTCAAACAATTCAATAATACAGTTGCTTCTGTTAATCAGGTTGCCGGTTCTTTTAATGTTACTGAAAAGCTCATTAAAGAAATGGATTCTACTACTACCGACGTTAAGAAATTCCGTGACAACATGACTGCTGTATCTACTGGTTTTGATCAGTTCAACAAAGCATTGCAGTCTATTGCCGCTATGTCAAACGCATCACAGGGTATGGTTAAAGATTTTGAAGTTGCAGGTCAGGGTATGAGGTCTTTTACAAAGAACGTTACCGACATGAACAACAGCTTTGATCAATTCTCAAAAACACTTGCTTCTATTAATCAATTAACTGCGTCATCTGCAACCATGCTTAAGGAATTTGAGGCTGCTACAAATGGTATGAAGGCATACAACAAGAACCTAACCGACCTGACTAAAGTATATCAGGCTCAGTTGGATGCATTCAGAAAGAACTAAATATTATTTGTAAAAGAAATTGCCACAATGAGTATTTCATCGTAAGTACTTAGAGCGGCTTATTAAAAAAACTCAAAAACACTAAAACGCATGGCAGCTTTAAATGAAACGCCCCGGCAAAAGATGATGGGTATATTGTACCTGGTACTGCTTGGATTAGCGGCTACCACGGTTACAGACCATGTACTTGATGCCTTTCACAACCTTACAGTGAGCATGGAAACCTCTTCGAAGAATGTACAGAGCACTGTAGACGCTACATTCAAATCTTTTGAGGCCACTAACCTTAAAAATGACGCGGTACGTGCCGCTCCAGTGCACAAAATAGCGCTGGAATTAAGCGACACATTAAATCACCTGAACCAATATATTTCCGACTTGAGACATACGCTTGAGAAAGCAGGCGGCGATACAGTACTTGGCGGTGATGTAAAAGACAGAGCAGACGTAGATGTTTCTCCTCGCCTGATGATAAAGCAGGGTAGAGCAGCAGAATTGAAAAAAAGAATAGACGCAGCAAGAGCTTTCATATTTAAAACGCTTACACCTGCAGAACAACAAGGTATGAAGATGTCGCTTAGCGCTGAAAATCCTCCAAGGAAATTTGGTATAGGCACTAAATGGGAAGAGCAAAACTTTGGTGAAGGTATTCCGTTGACTGCTGCTATCACAGCATTGACAAAAATACAGGCTGACTTGAAAAATACTCAAAACGAAGTTGTTCGTAAAGTGTTGGAAAGAGCCGGTAAAGTGGACATCGTTATGGATAAATTCAGAGCGGTGGCTATACCAAAATCTACTTACGTATTGAGTGGTCAGCAATATCAAGCAGACGTATTCCTTACAGCAAGTAGCTCAACGTCTAACCCAGAAATATCTGTAGGCGGACAACAATTGAAAGTAGCTGACGGTAAAGGTGTTTACACTGTAGCAGCATCTGGATCTGGTGAGCGCAAATGGACTGGTATTATTCGTGTGAAGAAAAATGACGGTAGCATAGACGAGTACAAAACAGAAGAGCAATCATACACAGTGGCTCCACCATCTGCGACTGTTTCTCCTACCAAGTTGAACGTTTTCTACATAGGCGTTGACAACCCAGTATCAGTTTCTGCGCCAGGTATTGGTATGGACAAGGTTCACGTTTCTATCAGTTCAGGATCTATAGCTCCTACAAGTACTCCAGGTAACTACACAGTTAAGGTAGCCGCTTTGGGTGAGGTAACAGTTACGGTAACAGGCGAATACGAGAAAGGAAAATCAACAACACTAGGTACTAGTAAGTTCCGTGTTAAGCGTATTCCTCCTCCACACTTGAAGTTTGGTGGTAAAGGCGGCGGCAAGATGAGCGCAGCGGCAATGAAACAACAGAATAAAGTGTTTGCGGTTATTGAAGATTTCGAATTCGATGCTCCTTTCAACATCCAGCACATGACAATGTATATCACTAAGCCACGCGCTGAAGCTCAGGTATATGAGTCAACATCAGGTTCATTTACTCCTGCTATGGTTGCTGGTATCAATAGTCTTACACCAGGTTCAAAAGTGTATTTTGACCTTGTAACAGGTGTTGGCGTTGATGGTGTGAAAAGGCAGTTAGACCCAATTATATTTAACGTAGAGTAATTAGTTAGAATAAGTACAAACAATATGACTATGAAAAAGAATATTTTGCTGGCAATGATGCTGTTACTGACTTTAGGGTTCAGTAATGTGTTGGAGGCGCAATCAACAGGGAAGAAGAAAAAGAAGAAGAAAGCAGATGTATCGAACACTGCGGCTGTAGATAGCGCTGCAATAAAAGCAGCGGCAGAAGCTGCGGCAAAAGCAGCAGCTGCAAATAAGCCCGCTGATCAGGATCTGCCGGATACTTCGCACACCGATGGCTTGGTTGCCGACACCAGCTTGCTTGCATATATCGATTTTCCATTGGATAGCACGCGTCCTGTGGATGGAATGTATAAAATTCCATTGCTTAGAGGTGCAAAGCCCTTCGCTTTTCCTCGTCAGGATCGTAACAACATCAAGTTCTACAAACGTTTGTGGAGAACTATTGATCTCACAGATTCAGTGAATAAGATGTTTGCTGTGCCAGGAGAAACTTTGATTGCAATTATCATGGAGTCAATTAAGAAAGGTAAGTTGATTGCATATAAGGATGAGAAGTTTACCAGTCGTTTGACCTATTCGCAAGTAATGAAGCAATTTGCAGACAGCGAAACAGTTTCTACATATGACGATAACGGCCAGGAAATCGGTACAAAAACTATCTTTAAGGATTTTAATCCGGATTCAATTACTAAGTTTGAGTTGAAAGAAGATATCTACTTTGACAAAACCAGAGGTAGGTTGATTACTCAGATGATTGGTTTGGCTCCTATTAAGAAGTTGAAAACAAGTTCTGGTGAGTACATCACTGATTTGCATCCTTTTTGGTTGTATTTCCCTCAGTGTCGCGTTCCTTTCGCAAGTCGCGAGATCTATGATACACAGAGAGATATCTACAACATAAGCTACGATGATATCTTTATCCAAAGACAATTCAAGACGCGTATCGTAAAGGAATCTAATCCATCAGAAATGTCTATCAAGGATAAGTTCCCGAATGATGAAGCTAAGCAGATTGCTGAGTCAGAGCGTATTGAGCGTGAAATAGAGACATTCAAGAGGAGTATTTGGAAGTATTAATTTTATCGAAGATTTTATAAAAAGTATTGCATATGAAAATGAAAGTTATTGTTCTTCTGTCTGCTCTTGTAGCAACCTCTATATCTTCTTTTGCTCAAGTGAGATTGGAGCCTTTCTGGCCATTTAGCAAGTATTCTTTGGGTATAGGCATTGGCAACAGCCATATGTATGGCGACCTTGACAAGTCTATATCACAGCCAGTCTATGTGCTTAACTTCGCAAGGAACTTCAACTCTTACACAAGCATTGGATTGGAAGCGTCTCGCGGAGCCTTAAACAGCGAGGAGTACAGAAACCACTGGACAAACGGTATGAGTATGTACAACCAATACACATCAGTTAACTTGAATGGTACTGTATCCTTGGGTCAGTTCTTCAAGTATCCAAATAACTACTTGTGGAAAAACTTGTTTGGTTTGTACTTCCGTTGTGGTATTGGCGTAATGTTCAATGATATTTCCAACATCACTTATAAGTTTAAGAACAGGGATCGTTTGGAGATTCGTGATTACAATGCTAAGTACATCAAGACCAATGAAATGGTGCCTTACATCCCATATAACTTTGGTTTCAACCTGCATTTGAAGAAGAATTGTTACTTCAACATTAACTACCAGTTTAACTATACGTTCTCTGATTATGTTGATGGTTACAACTTCTCTAATCCTCCAGCTAACAACTATTACAACGACATGTATTCAGTTCTTTCTTTTAACCTTTGTTTTTATCTGGGTCATATCTATGACACTTACTATGATGAAAACGGTATTAAGGAATATGCTCGTCACCTGTCTGACTAAGAATTTGTTTTAGGTTTATTATTATATTTTGTCCAGCTTTCGTTTATGAGAGCTGGACATTTTGTTTTATTCAATTTTTGTTTTTGATGTCAGTATTTGATTTTTTAGCAAATTTGATGAAAATGTTGTTTTACTTACTTATTTTGTAACCTTTAAAATGAAGAAGTTGAGAAAGATATACTGGTTCGTTGGTTTTTATTTTTTCCTATCAATAATTTCACTCTCTGGGTTTGCACAATCTACTTTTAAACTTGGCTGGAATACTTACAAAACAGGTTTTATTGTGCATGAATATGTGTATAATTACACACATACTGATAGTGCAAAGCTGTTTTATGCAGACAGCTTAACATCTTTTGTTACACCAGATAGTTTGGTTGTAATGGTAATAGATTATCCCACTAAAGATAAAACTGTAATAAAGCGCGGGTCTTACTACAATACTAAAAAGCAACTTGTACGTACAGAAGAATATAAAGATGAAGCCCTGCAAGTAATTAATGAATACAAATACGACGATAAAAACCTATTGGCTTCACATACTGAAGAGAATAAGGCCAATGGTAACAATTACAAGAAGTTGTTCTCCTACAGTACTGACAAGAAAACAGGGGAAAGAATAGTTTCTGAAAGTAGTTATTACAACGGTAAAATTGAGTTTTACACAAAAACTTACTACGATAAGAATAACGTTAAGGTGAAAGAAATACGCTTAAACGATAATAATAAGGATGTAGTTCATATTGAAAGTTTCTTCTACGGCGATAATGGAAAACTGAAACAACGTTCAATTTATTTTCCAGAATGGAAAGTAACAAAGAAGTTTGATGAACCCGACGGAATGGAGCCTGTAAAGTGTTTTCGTACAATACCCATGGGGACATTGGAGAAAGTATATTTAAATACAAGGATTGCATTTATTAAGAAAATATTATTGAGAAATCAGGCTATATTGGCCGACCATGAATGTCATAATTTCGATTATAAATTCACTAATCAGAGCAACTGTGAAATTGAGGTTTATACAACAAAAGTAAATAGCGCTAAAATGATTAGTTTTCGTTTGAAGGAGAAACTGTAGATGTTGAAGGAGTATCGTTTTGTAGGTCTTACAATTTAAATGGATTTCTTTTATGAGATTACTTCTATTTTTATTTGCAACGGTTATTTCGGTAGGTAGCTATGCCCAGCGCACACAAACGCTTAGAGGTAAGATTGTTGATAAAGAATCCAAAGCACCTTTGACTGGCGTCGTTGTTTCGGTTAATGACAAAGACGTTGCTTTAGGTGGTGTTAGTGACACCAACGGAAACTTCCAAGTACTACAAGTTCCAGTGGGAAAACGAAGTATTTCTTTCGCTTATCTTGGTTATCAGACCGCTACTTTTAACGATGTTCTTGTAACATCGGCGAAGGAGGTAATATTGAACATAGAGTTGGAGGAGTCTGCAGTTAAGATGAGTGAGGTTACTGTATTGCATAAGCGCGAACATATTAACGACATGGCTATTGTATCTGCCCGTCAGTTTGATGTTCAGGAAACGGAGCGCTATGCGGGCAGCAGAGCCGATCCGGCACGAATGGCGTCAAACTTTGCAGGAGCGCAAGGTGGTGATGACTCACGCAATGACATTGTAATTAGAGGGAATAGTCCACAAGGCGTATTATGGCGTTTGGAAGGTATAGATATTCCAAACCCTAATCACTTCGCTGTGCCTGGTACAACCGGTGGTCCTGTTAGTATGTTGAATAGTAAAACGCTGGGTAACAGCGACTTTTTTATGGGCGCTTTTCCTGCCGAATATGGCAATGCCAATGCCGGTGTTTTTGATCTGCGTTTGCGGAATGGTAATAACCAGCAATATGAATTTACAGGGCAATTAGGGTTTTTAGGTACAGAGCTTGCTGCTGAAGGCCCAATCTCTAAAAAACGTGGATCATCTTTTTTGGTTACGTACAGGTATAGCACCCTGCAACTATTTCAAGGATTTAATATTAAAATTGGCACAACATCGGTACCAAACTACCAGGACGCCAGTTTTAAGTTGAATTTTCCAATTGGGAAGAATAGCAATTTATCCATTTTCGGTATTGGTGGGCTAAGCGGTATCGACTTAGTTGTTAGTACGCTAAAAGAGCCGTCAGCACAACTTTACGGAGAGTCGGATCGAGATCAATATTTTAAAGCAAATGCCGGTATTCTTGGCGGTTCATACACATGGAACGCCAACAAAAAAACGGTGGTTAAACTAACGGTGGCTGAAACAGCTAACGATATATGGGCGAAACATGTTAAAGTATTCAGGGGCGCTAACTTTAGTTTAGACTCTATGAAGGATATTTTAGGTTATGATTTTGCCACATATTCTACAGTTGCTCACCTGTTTGTAAATAAGAAAATCAACGCGCGTAGAACACTAAAAGTTGGCTTGATAAACAATTACTACTATTCAGATTTGATTGATAGCAGCAGACAATACCCCACATCGCGCCAGAATTGGTTGCACCGTGCAAATTACAAAGGCGGTACAAACCTTACACAAGCCTATGTACAGTATAAATACAGACCCACAGACAATATAACGCTTACCGCTGGTATTCATACTCAGTATTTATCGTTGAATGGATCGGTGGCTTTTGAACCGAGAATTGCAGGCCGATGGGCGGTTAATGACAAAAATATTTTTACAGCTGGATATGGATTACAAAGTCAAATGCAGTCGTTATACCAATATTATGCACTCGACTCAACGGGGGTAGCCAGAAATAAGAATATCGGTTTTACCCGTAGTCAGCATCTTGTAGTGGGTTACGAGCGTATCTTGAGTAACACGGTTAGATTACGCACAGAGGCATATCACCAGTATTTGTTTGAGGCGCCTGTTGAGACAAGAGTTGGTTCGTCTTATTCTGGTCTTAATCAGGGGTCTACATTTTCCAGAGATTTTCCGGGACAGTTGCAAAACACTGGTATTGGATATAATTATGGCGTAGAGTTAACGGTAGAAAAAAAGTTTAGTAATGGGTATTATGCTTTATTAACCGGTTCGGTTTTTGACTCCAAAGCTCAGGGCAATGACGGTGTGTTTCATAATACAGATTTCAACAGCAACTATGCTTTTAATATTCTTGGCGGTTATGAGCATAAAATTGGTAAGTATGGCACATTTATAGGTGGTCTTAAAGCCACATTTATCGGAGGAAAACTCTATTCGCCGGTTGATACCGTAGCATCAAATAGAATCGGCGATATGGTGGTAAAAGATGATGCGCGTAACACATTGCGTTTTCCATCTTACTTTCGGACAGATTTGAAAGTTGGGATCAGGATAAACGCACGGAAGTTGACGCACGAGTTTGCACTGGATCTGGTAAATATTACTAACACCAAAAATTTGCTATCGCTCACCTATAGCTCCGACCTCGCGGCGCAGGGCGATCCATATCCGTTTTTTAAACAGTATCAACTCGGGTTTTTGCCGTTGTTCTACTATCGCGTTGATTTCGGCTTGAAGCGAAATGGTAAATAGCGGCATTACTTATATACCGATGTGGTATCTTGCACAACTTACACAAATTGCATATTGCAGGTAAATACATGTCATTAGCAGGAAAGAAAATAATAGTAGCTGTAACAGGTAGTATAGCTGCCTACAAAATGCCTCATTTTGTGAGGTTGCTTGTAAAGTCTGGCGCAGAAGTAAAGGTAATATTAACCGGATCGGCGGCCAATTTTGTGAGCCCGCTGGTATTAGCTACCCTATCTAAGTCGCCAGTACTGGAAGGAGTAGCGGACGGCGCTAACTGGAACAATCATGTAGCGCTCGGATTGTGGGCAGATGCTATGATTGTAGCGCCTTGCAGCGCCAATACGCTGGCTAAATTGGCGCACGGTATGTGCGATAATCTGGTATGTGCAGTTTACTTATCCGCAAGGTGCCCGGTTTTTGTTGCCCCTGCTATGGACGAGGATATGTGGCTGCATGCTACCACCGTTAAAAACGTTGCTACGTTGACAGCTAATGGAAACCATATTATTCCGGTGGGTCATGGCGACCTTGCCAGTGGTTTAGTAGGGCCGGGCAGGATGGCTGAGCCCGAAGAAATGCTGGCTCTTTTGTCCGGATTTTTCAGTCGTCGTCAGTCATTATCTGGAGTAGAGGCCTTAGTTACAGCTGGGCCTACATACGAGCGAATTGATCCGGTGCGTTTTATTGGCAATTTTTCTACCGGCAAAATGGGTGTTGCAATTGCTGAGGCGTTGGCGTTCAGAGGCGCCCTTGTTACGCTGGTATTAGGCCCAAGCCATATACAGGTAAATAATAGAAGCATAAATGTAGTGCGGGTAGAGAGCGCTGAGCAGATGTATGACGCATGTATGAGCAAATTTCCCGCAACCGATATTGCAGTATTATCAGCAGCCGTAGCCGATTATCGTCCGGTATCTGCGGCAAGCGAGAAAATTAAGAAGAACGAGGTTGGGTTTCAGATAGAATTAACCAAAAACAAAGATATATTAGCATCGCTCGGTAAAATAAAAAACACTTCACAAACGTTAGTTGGCTTTGCATTGGAGACAGCAAATGAGCTTGAACATGCACAGAAAAAACTAAAAGAAAAAAATGCCGATTTGATTGTGCTCAACTCGTTGCGCGATGAGGGAGCTGGTTTTGGTGTAGATACAAACAAGGTTACACTGCTTCGACGTAATGGTACTTTCAATGCCTTACCTTTGCAGCGAAAGACAGAGGTGGCTGCGGCTATTGTAGACGAAATTATTGAATTGCGAAATCATGAAATTATTGTTTAGTGTTTTGTTTACGTGCTTTGGTTGGGTAAGCCTTGTGGCGCAGGAGTTGAACTGCAAAGTGACCCTGCGGCACGACAAAATTACCGGCGTAGACAAACAGGTGTTTGTGGGCATGGAAAAAGCAATCAACGATTTCATGAATTCGCACAAATGGACCAATGATGATTACCAGGCAAATGAGAAAATAGAGTGCACGATGCTCATAAACCTTACGGGCAACAATGTAAACGGCGACATAGACGCATATGGCGCTACCATCAACATTCAAGCGTCGCGACCGGTTTACAATTCTTCGTACAACAGTACGATAATGAATTATGTAGATAAAGATTTTATTTTCAGGTATACGCAGTTTAGCCCAATGCGTTTTGATGATAATCAGGTTTCTGGAAGCGAGCCCATGTCGGCAAACCTCACAGCAATACTTGCATATTATGCCTACCTTATTATTGGGTTAGATAACGACAGCTTTTCGCCGCTTGGTGGAACTGCCATGTTTAAAAAAGCGCAGAATGTGGTTAATAACGCGCCGGAAGGTAAGGGTATAACAGGGTGGAAGTCGGTAGAAAACAACAGGAATAGGTATTGGCTTACCGACCAATTACTGAACACAAGATTTGAAGATGTAAGGAGGTATTGGTACACTATGCATCGGGAAGGATTGGATAGTATGTATATAAAACCCAATGAGGGCAGAAGTAGAATATTGGTAAACATTAAAAAGCTATTTCAGGTAAACAGAGAAAATCCGAGCTCTGTTTTGATACAGTACTTTTTTAATGCAAAAAGTGACGAGATTTTGCATTTGCTTGCTCAGGCTCCCAAACTGGAGCGTCAGCAATATATTACCCTGCTTAATGCGCTTGATGTGCCCAATGCGCCTAAATACAGCGCGCTTAAATAGCTCCATTGTACCAATAACATGAATTTACCACACACATCAGGCGATACGAGTAATGCAAGGGAGCGCTACCGTGCAGAAATCAAGGTTTTTGCGCTTGCACTTTTTCTGCTCGTTGCGGCCTCAGCCTGTAAAAGTACAGTTTCAAGTCATTTGCCGCCTGCAAAAATGCAGCAGGCGTTGCTGGATATAAATCTGGCAGAGGCATACTGTATAATGGTTAAAGACAGCTTGCACCATGGCGGCACTAAAAACTTCGACTCGCTTGCGGTGTATTATCAGGAAATATTAGCCCATCACAACATTACGCAAGAGGAGTTTTCAGAAAGCCTTAGCTGGTATAAAAATCATCCTGACGAGCTGGATACGATATACAACTATATGATACCCAAGGTGGCCGATTGGTTGGCGAAGCCCAAAAAGTAACAATTGCTGATTTATTTTTGCTAAATGGTTTCGTTAACTACCAGATTTTCGGCAAAAATATTAGAAACAGTAGATTGTACTTCTTTGTCGGCAATGATAACAATAGAGTTGTCGAAACTTATTTTTTCTACAACTGTAATTTTGGCGCCGATCCCGATATTTAGTTTCTTTAAATATTGCAGGAACGCCGGGCTTGTATCTTTTACAGCAACCACCCGGCATGTTTTGCCAGTCTCCAGCTCGGCAAGCAAGGTCTTGTAGGTTGCTGCGGTTTCTCCATTAGCTTTTGGTATAGGGTCGCCATGTGGATCGTACTTTGGAAACCCTAAAAATTCGTCCAGACGGTCGGCAAGGGTGGGGTGTTGCACATGCTCCAGTTGTTCGGCAATATCGTGCACCTCATCCCAGCCATAGCCCAGCTTATCCAGCAAAAATGCCTCCCACAAACGGTGTTTGCGCACTATTTGTATACCTATGTTTTTACCCTTATCGGTAAGCTTTACACCTTTCGATTTTTCGTACTCCAGCAATTTCTTCTCGTCAAGTTTCTTGAGCATATCTACTACCGAGGCAGGGTTATTATTTAGTGCCTCCGAAATAGCGGTGGGTGTTATCTTTTTCAACCCCTTTATTTCAAGGTTGTAAATAATTTTCAGGTAGTTTTCTTCCGAGAGTGTTTGCATACAGAATTGAGCTGTAAAGTTATTAAAAAAGCGCTAAAACCATTAAAATTAGGTATGCCTAATAAATAAAGTTTGGTATGTGGTATGATTGTTTTAAGTTTGCTCTGTATTTGCTTTTACTGTGAACGCTAAACTTTTTACCGCTTTTTTTGCAGTTCTTTCATTGCCAGTGTTTGCTCAAAACAGGGTGGTAAAAGGACGTGTATTGTCAGATCGTACACCGGTTGAATTTGCAACGGTTGTAGTAGCCGGTACAAACAACGGAGCGACCACTAACGCAAAAGGAGAGTACTTTATCGCGTTGCCTCATCAGACGGCGCAGGAGCTGGTAACCTCCATGATAGGGTATACCACAGTTCACAGCTATATTCCCGCCGGCTCAGACACAGTTACGCTATTAATAAGAATAGAACCCACGCCATCTAAACTAAATGAAATAGTAGTGACTGGCATGGCTCGGGGAGCAGAACTTCGTAAAAGTCCGATACCCATTGTGGCGCTTTCGCGAAAGGAAATGGAAACGAATATTAACAACAATATTATTGATGCCATAGCGCAAGGTGTAGCCGGGGTAAACGCAGTGACAACAGGCCCTAATATTTCTAAGCCGTTCATTCGGGGGCTGGGGTACAATCGCGTTTTGTGCATGTACGACGGACTGCGGCAAGAAGGGCAGCAATGGGGTGATGAGCACGGTATAGAGCTGGATCAGTATGGAGTGGAGCGGGCTGAGGTGGTAAAGGGCCCGGCAAGCCTGATATATGGTAGCGATGCGTTGGCGGGAGTGATCAATATGATTCCCTATTTTCCTAAAGGCATGGATGGAAAACTAAAAGGCGATGCGGTGATAGACTATCACACCAACAATGGCATGGTGGGAGCGTCTGTAGGTATGGGATATAAAAAGGGCGATTGGGGTTATCAGTTTAGAGCATCGCAAAAAATGGCGCACGACTATCAAAACCAGGTAGATGGCTTGGTTTATAACACTGGTTTCAGGGAATATAACATAGCGGCGACTGTAGGAGTTGTGAAAAAATGGGGAAAGAGCATGTTGTCTGCAACACTGTACGACAACTGGCAGGAAATTCCGGACGGCAGCCGGGATTCATTGTCTCGGAGGTTTACTCAGCAAACGGAGGAGGCGGCACATGATGATATTAAACATAGGCAGCAGGTACCAGATGCAGTATTAAGAAGCTATGATATAGCTGCTGTGCACCAACGGATACAACATTACCGCATATACAGCCACAATACTATAGAACTGGGCAATGCAGGCGAAATACAGGCTACCGTTGGTTATCAGCGTAGTGTGCGCCGGGAGTACAATCACCCAACCATGCCCGCTCAGCCGGGTCTTAATGTGCTATTAGATACCTGGAATTACGATGTAAAGTATAATGCGCCAACATGGAAAGGTATTGCCGCTACAGTGGGCATAAATGGAATGTACCAAAGTAATGAACATGGCGCAGCAACCGATTTCCCTATACCAAGCTACGACTTGCTGGATATGGGCGCATTTTTGTATGCTAAAAAATCTGTTGGGCGATTAGATATATCGGGCGGAATACGGTATGATTTGCGCAATGTAAACTGGAATGACTTCTATGTAGTGTATAATCAAAAAACGGGCTTTACAGAGCAGGCAAAGAGCGGCGCTATAGCAGGGGCAAGTTTGCAGTTTCCGTCGTTTAGCAGGCAATATACAGGCATGTCGGGCAGTATTGGCGCTACGTACAATTGCACAGATAAGATCGTAATAAAAGCCAATGCAGCGCGGGGGTATAGAGCGCCAAACATTACAGAATCAGGCTCTAACGGTTTAGACCCGGGCGCTCATATTGTATACATGGGCAACCGCAATTTCGACCCCGAATTTGCGCTGCAGGAAGACCTCGGGCTTATCGGCTCATTCAAGGATTTTGACTTTAGTGTAGAGGTGTTTAATAACAACATAGACAACATTATATACATGGGCAAGCTGTACGATGGCGCTGGTAAACCTGTAGTAATAGTGCCGGGCAATATTACTTATCAGTTTCAGCAATCGCGGGCACAATTGTATGGGGGCGAGTTGGGCTTAAATATGCATCCCTCCGCTGTATCGTGGTTGAAATGGGACAATAGTATAGCCTATGTGGCAGGGCTAAATCGGAACGATGCAATGATTGCACTGTATGGCAATGCGGCTCGCTATTTGCCCTTTGTGCCGCCGCTGCAGGTGCGGAGTGAGTTGAAAGCCACAAGAAAGCAGCAAATTGGGCGTTTTACCGGATTGTATATTAGGGCAAGCGTTGCGTATAATGCAGCACAACACCAATACTATGGTGTGGATAATACAGAAACGCCGACCGATGCTTATACACTTTGGGGCGCAGGCTGCGGCGCCACCATGGTTACAAAGGATGGCGCAGATATCTTTAAGATATATTTTCAGGCCGAAAATATTACCGATGTAGCTTACCAGAGTAATATGAACAGGCTAAAATATTTTGAATACTATACCGCCGCGCCAAACGGCAAAAGCGGGATTTATAACA
This sequence comes from uncultured Flavipsychrobacter sp., assembly GCA_964561325.1. Taxonomy (GTDB): domain Bacteria; phylum Bacteroidota; class Bacteroidia; order Chitinophagales; family Chitinophagaceae; genus Nemorincola. Next base: position 66,375 of record CAZLPE010000002.1, on the reverse strand, counting down.
TGGGCAGAAATCTGAGTTTGAAGATCATTGTGCCCTTTTAGATGATAGTGGTAATTGCAGTTGGCTTATTGTAAACAAAGACGCCTGCATTGCCGATAAATACGAAAATAAAAATAAAACTAAGTGAGCGCTCAAGATATAGAAAGGAAAGCATGGCGAAAGGATAGTAGCGGCAACAGCCTCGCAGAAGTTTTTTCGTCGGTTAAGGTGCCGGTGAATGGTAGTTTTGGTAAAAAGCTAATGGCATTTGCGGGGCCGGGTTTGATGGTTGCCGTTGGCTACATGGATCCCGGCAACTGGGCGACCGATATAGCAGGCGGAGCTAAATTTGGCTATAGTTTGCTTTCTGTTATTCTCATCTCCAATTTCTTCGCTATAATTCTTCAGTATCTGGCAGTAAAACTTGGTATCGTTGCCGAGCGCGACCTTGCTCAGGCGTGCAGCGATCATTATAGCCCTCGGGTCAGTTTTGCGCTGTGGTTGCTGTGCGAAGCCGCCATAGCCGCCTGCGATCTGGCAGAGGTAATAGGCGCGGCGCTCGCATTGCATTTGTTGTTTCACATACCTCTGATATGGGGGGTAATGATAACAGCAGCCGATGTACTGGTTCTGTTGTTTTTTCAGAATAAGGGATTCAGAATGATAGAAAGCATTGTGGCATCGCTGATATTTGTGATTCTGGCATGTTTTGGGTACGAGATAATAGCCTCGCACCCGGCAATTTTTCCTATACTCAAAGGATTGATACCCACCCCCGAGATCGTTACAAATCCGTCTAAGCTCTATATTGCTATCGGTATTCTGGGCGCCACGGTAATGCCGCATAATCTGTATCTACACTCAAGCATAGTGCAGACCCGCAATTATGATCGTAATGAGGCAGGCAAAAAAATGGCTATCAAGTTTGCAACTATCGATAGCACGGTCTCGCTTTTATTTGCTTTCTTCATCAATGCGGCTATACTCATAGTTGCCTCGGCTGCTTTTCACAAAACCGGGCATCAGGATGTTGCAGATATTACAGATGCCTATAAGCTGCTCGATCCAGTATTGGGGGCGTCTGCGGCAAGCGCCATCTTTGCTATCGCATTGCTGGCATCCGGACAGAATTCTACATTAACGGGCACCCTTGCCGGGCAAATAGTAATGGAGGGTTTTCTGAACATAAAACTGAAGCCCTGGGTTCGGCGGCTGATAACAAGGGCAATAGCCATAGTGCCGGCCATGATAGTTACTGTATTATATGGCGAGAAGGGCATAGCCAGCCTACTGGTGTTGAGTCAGGTGATACTATCTATGCAACTAAGCTTTGCCGTGATACCACTTGTGGCCTTTACAAACGATAAAGCTAAAATGGGCCAGTTTGTAAATAGCGCAGGGCTCAAGGCTTTGGTTGGGGTAGTTGCGGCTATTATACTATCGCTTAATCTGTACCTGCTTTACGATACTATTTTTTAGCTGTTGCAGGGTTGTGCGCTACTGGGCATCCTTAACATACACAAAGAGGTAACCGTTAAAAATATATACCATAAATTTCCCGGTTAGTACCTGACGCTCGCCCTGAGTTTCTACTATAGGTACGTATAGCTTTGTTTTTTCCTCGTTGAAGTGTATTGCAGGCAGCGATTCCATAGCGTTGTTGAGCGGCACAGTATACTGGCACCACAACTGCTTAGGTATTTTTTCACCATTCTGAAACACTGATATTTCTTTCAGGTAGTTGTCTATTACCGAATAAGCTTTCAGCGTTTCTAATTTTTCTCCATTTTCTATAGAGTAATAATTGGCTACATAAACAGTGTTGGAGTCAAGAGTGCGGATGGTAGTAATATTTGTACAAAATCCGCCTTCCGATCCGTTCGAAATGTCGCGGTATTTGCGGCCAGACGGAGTAGTGTATCCTGCAATATCTCTGAATTCGAGTCGCGGCGTTTCGTGTCCTTCCATTTTTGCTTGCCACGAATAAATGCGAAACAAGCCGTTGTCGGCAGTAACATAATGAAGTCCTTTTTCTTTAGCCAAAGGAAGTTCGGTAGTTAATGCAGTAGGCGATTTTAAGATGATATTTTCTACATAATCGTATATGCGTCCGCCTGAATTGCGCAATGAGTCTACCTTTTTATCTGTTCTGTCTTTGTAGCAATACTGCCACCAATAATCCATTTTGTCGAAATATGCCGCAAGACGCGTATCTGCATCTTCGTAGCTCTGCGCGCTTAGATTGGTCTCGATGCAAAGGATAAGGCATAGCGTCGATATTAAAAATCTCATTTTCAAAAATGGGTAGCTGTGTTTTTGTTTAATAATTTTTTTGGGCGGCCGTGGTGTTTTAGTTCAACGATAGATTTCTGAAATGGCCGTTCATTTGTACTCTTGCTTTCATGGCTTCCAGCTCGTTTATTATGGGCGCTACATTATTAAGGTGTCTGCGGATATATTCCATTCGTTGCACTTCGGTAAACAGCCCAAGTAATTCATATTCCTGCTCTCGCGATAAGCCTACTAAATGGGCTATTTCGTACGATAGAGGTGGTTTTTCAAAAACAGGGAGTTTCTCGAAAGTATTGAACAGCTTGTACAGGCGCATTACTTCGTTCACAATTTGTGCGCCAATGCTCGATCCGTCGGGCTCCAGATTATTGTCTGGGTAGGTTACAATAGCGCCTGAATACAATTTATCGGGTATTGCATCTATATATTGCAGCGATCTGAAAATTTTAACGCCCTTGGTTCGTATGTCAAATTCGCCATTGGCATATTCCTTTACCACTTCGGTTATCTGCATAAGCGTACCCAGTTCGCCGGGCTGACCATTAAAAACGGGCGGTATGCCAAATGGTTTCTTGTCTATAACTCGCTCGGCAACCATTTGTTTATACCTCGGTTCAAAAATATGGAGGTTTAGCGTTTCGCCGGGAAAAACAACGATGTTCAGCGGAAAGACAGGTATAAAGTTGGTCATGCTTGTTTTAAAAAACCAAAAATAAATAAATAGGGACTAAGTAGCGCACCTATCCTAAATTATACTTCGAAATGTATAAGATCTATCAATGTCAGGCAATTAGGAGCCAAGCCAACGCTGTGCGCGCGCTCGCTACTTTGTTAGTCTTGTTAGCCCTCGCGGCTGTCTGTAGGTAACATGCTGTTGTTTGGAGCCGCAGTAGTTATTAGTAACAGGAAAAACAGTACTAAGAATACGCCAAGTTGCACCTCGAGCACGGGTTCTATCATCAACTGAAAGAACAGGATAAACCAAGTCATGAAAATGAAAAACGCCCGTTTGTTGTTGCGTAGCAAGCGAAGCGGCATAAACACCCAAAATGCAAATACTAACATGGCCGGAATGCCGCACCCCAACGCCACCGTAAGAAACTGATTATGAGGCACAAGCCGCGCCGATGCCGGAAAATCGGGATAGTTCTTGGCATAAGCGGAGTCCATCTCTGTTTTTACATCGCCTGCACCTACACCGGTCAGAGGATGCTCTTTGATCAGGTCTATGGCCAGTTGGTAGGAGGTAAGCCGCGATAAGTCGCCGAACAAACCAGATTTGTCGCTATGTCGTAGCATGAAATAGGTGTAGTCTATATAGTTGGCGCGTTCTCTGAAAGTGGGCATTACCCTGATGGCAAGCGCCAGAAACAGCGGTATGCCGACAATAATAATCAGCCCAGCCAGTTTGCGCTGCTTTAGCAACATATAAAAGCTCCAACACACTAAAAACATATATAGCGATACAAGCCCGCTTTTGGCGGCAAGTATATGAAGGAAAACGACAAGTATACTAATTATTGCCACCAGAATACGGCGGGCATAAACAGAAGGGAAACACGACCATATAGAAATGACCCAGATAATATACAATACCATAGATGTGCTGGTGCGTATATGGTCTTCCTTGGGTAAAGTGGGAAGCATTTGCGATACTTTGTAGCCCCAAATATAGTAGGCGGGATTGCGGATAAGGAACGATACACTATAGCATGCGCTCACCACAAACAAACCTCCTATGGTCAACGCAATAGTTTGCAACTGGCGCAGGCTAAGACGAGGAGCATAATAAAAAGCAAGCGGCAGTATAAGAAATGGTAGCTTAGTTTCTATTCTTGCGCCCAAATTACCTTTGTCGGTTGTCCAGAAATAAGTGATTGCATATAGCGCTACCCAGCCAATGCCGGTAAGCCACCATTTGTTTTTTATCCAGTCTTTGGGGTTTGTACCTATTATAGCGTTAATGCCATACAAAAACATACTGATAGATAAGACCACGCGCGAAACCATAAACCCTACCACCATACCTATAATGCAAATAAGCGCTATGGCGGATTTGTTTGTGCTATTATTATTTAGAAAACTACTTTTGTTCACAATTATAATACTGGTTTAATTTCGCAGAAGGAACTGGCTGTTGTTTGCAAAATCGTTCAAACTAAAAAGGTTTTGTGGTTTCCGTAAAGGTAATCAAACCAACGAAAAGCATGAATAGTGCAACCGGAAGCCAGGCAATGACGATAAAACGGATAAAAACAATATTTAGTGCAAAGCAACATAGAGCAACTACATAGGGATATTAAAAGCGGCAATTTCAGGGCGCTGGCGCGGGGCATTACCATAGTAGAGAACGAACTGAACGGTTATGAGGAATTGTTGATGAACCTTAACGAGAGCCGTAGCGCTCGGGTAGTAGGAATAACGGGCCCCCCCGGCGCCGGTAAAAGCACTATTGTGAATGCGTTGCTTAAACACTGGTTGAGTATTGGTAAAAAGATAGCTGTTATTGCTGTGGATCCTTCATCTCCTTTCAATTATGGCGCTTTGCTCGGCGATCGTATACGCATGAGCGAATACTACACTAATCCTAATATATTTATTCGCTCGCTTGCTACGCGCGGCGCTTTGGGCGGGCTGAGTTCGAAGATCATTGAGATAACAGATATTGTAAAGGACGCGCCATTCGATCTGGTAATTGTTGAGACGGTGGGCGTTGGGCAAAGCGAAGTGGAGATTGCCGGCCTTGCAGATTGCACAGTGGTAGCGCTTGTGCCGGAAGCCGGCGACGAAGTGCAGACTATAAAGGCGGGCATAATGGAGATTGCCAATATTTTTGTGGTAAACAAAGCAGACCACGAAGAAGCAGAGGCGCTCTACCGAAATTTGCGAATATTGGCTCACGAGCGCGCCGGCGATAGCAAAGAAATGGCGGTAGTAAAAACAATAGCTACAAAAGATGAGGGCATTGCGGCATTGGCCAATGAAATAGAACAGTACCTGAACAGTCAGCAAGGCCTACCGGACAAGCGGCTTCATTTGCTCACCGAGAAATGCTGGCAATTGATACAAGCGCAAAGGATGAAAGATATCAGCCAAAGCAAGTTGAAAGGAAAATTAGCGGAACAGGCAAATCATCCCGACTTCAATCTGTATGCATTTACTAAAACGTTTTTAGCAGGTATAGAACAGTAGTATTCAGCAATCGGAGCAGTTAGTGGTGGTGAACTTCAAATCGGAACACTTCGCGTTGTTTCTCCGTTTCGAGCATAAGAAAATACATACCTGCGGGCAGTTGTTCGTTTAGGTAAAAATGTTCGTTGATCTGGTTGGTAAAAACAAGCGTAGTTCGCGCATATATGATTTGGCCGGTTGTATTTACCAAATGTATGTGCGCATCCATCGAATTATTGCTGTTGAGCGTGCCTCCCAATACGAAATCACCGGTGTTAGGGTTGGGATACACAGAGAGTTTCATGTTTTGCGGTGTAGGCGGCGTTGGTGGCGTAATAAATTTCTCAATGGTTACTGGTAAGAAAGAGCTACAACCAATATGGAGTTCGTAGGTTATTATGGCTGTGCCGCTTGCTACGCCGGTCAGCATTCCTGTTTGGGTTATTGTGGCAACAGCAGTATTGCTGCTCGTCCACCAGCCGCCGTTTACTGGTGGTTTCAAGGTAGTCGACTTGCCGGGAAATATACTACTTACGCCTGTTATTGGCGGTAACTCGCCAATGTTAACCGTAGTTGTTACAATACCGCAAGGGGTGGTATAGGTGATTATTGCAGACCCGGCTGCAATGCCCGCAACTTTTCCGTTGGCGGAGCCTACAGTCGCTACATTTGGTGCGCTGCTCGACCAGACGCCGCCAGCCATAGATTGTGCAAAAGTGGCAATATGTCCGACGCACATATCTTTTTCGCCCACTATCGGGCTCAATGGGTTTTCTATATCTACAGGAACGCCCACCATTACTGCGCCGCAGTCATTTGTTACCGTGTACTTAATCAGGTTGCGGCCATAAAACAAGCCGGTCACTATGCCGTCGGCAGTTACTGATGCAGATGCATTTGCTACGCTCCACACACCGCCGGGTACTGTATCGGTGAGTTTTATTGAAGAGCCGATTATTACACATGATGGACCTGTTATAGCTCCGGCATTGGGCGCTTCTGCTACAGAAACGGGTAGTGTGGCTATGGCTAACCCGCATACGCCTGAAATGGTGTACCGTATGGTATCTGTGCCCTTACGGACGCCTGTAAGAAATCCGCCGCCCGACATGGTAGCCACATCGTTGGTTACCGACCATGCGCCGCCGCCTATTGAATGGGCGTATTGTATGGTAGCGCCAACGCAAAGTTTTTCCGGACCATATATGGCGCCTGCGTTTGTAGCTGCCAATACGGTTATAAGCTTGGTGGCCGTAGCGGTACCGCAGCTATTGACAACCGTATACGATATGACTTCGCTACCCGCGCTGCGGCCAACTATTTTTGTCCCAGCCATCTGAAAATACACGCCGGGCGCGTTCCATAGGCCGCCGGTAGTGGTATCGACAAGCGTTATGGTGTCGCCAACGCAAACAGATGACGGACCGCTAATATAACCGGCATTGGGTTGGGGGTAAACAGCTATTGCTCTTTTGGCTGTTGCTGTACCGCAGCCATTTGTTATGGTATATTGAATTGTGTCTGTACCTGCTCTAACGCCTCTCACAATGCCGCTAACAACAGACGCATTAGCAGTAGCAACACTCCATGCGCCGCCGGGCGCTGAAGCAGTGAAGGCGGTAGCTGTGCCAACGCACACATTTGCTGCGCCAGATAGCGTAACCGTGCCGGGCGCGATATTGACCGTTATGCGTTTTGTTGCAGTAGCAATACCGCAAATATTAGTCACTGTGTAGGTTATGGTTTCTGCGCCTGCCGCGCGGCCTATCACGTTATTGCCCAATAACGTACAATATACTCCTGCAGCGCTCCAAAGTCCGCCAGCTGCGGTGTCGGTTAAGACAATTGTATCACCGGTACATACGGAGGCTGGTCCGGTAATGACGCCGGCATTGGGTAGCGGGTCAATATTGATTGTTTTTGTAGCAACAGATGTGCCGCAGCTGTTAGTAAGGCTATAAGTAATGGTATCTGTTCCGGCGCGATATCCTCTCACAACGCCGCCATATACTGTTGCATTAGTATTGCTTGCAGTCCATATGCCGCCGCTCGCTGAGGGTGTGAGGCTTGTAAATGCGCCTACGCATATATTGCCTGAGCCCGTGAGCGTTACAGATCCCGGAGCGGCATCAACCATTATTCTTTTGGTTACAGTTACGATACCGCAGCCGGTAGTAAGCGTATACACTACGGTGTCAGCGCCGCTTGTTATACCGGTAACCACGCCTCCCGCAACCGTTGCCCGTGGATTAGTGCAAGTCCAGACACCGCCTATTGTGGTGTCTGTAAGCGTAATATTGTCGCCGACGCACACCGATGAAGGGCCCGTTATAGGCCCGATTGTGGGCAATGGTTCAACGATAATGGTTTTTGTAACAGTAGAAACACCGCAGCTGCTGGTTATTTTATACATGATGGTGTCTATACCCGGACGCATGCCACGAACTATGCCGCTAAACACTACAGCATTTGCATTGGTGGCGCTCCAGGTACCTCCGGGTACCGACGGCGTTAGTGTGATAGCCGAACTAACGCAAACAGTTGATGCGCCAGTAAGAACGCCCGCTCCGGGCGCTGTGGTCACTGCAATAGTTTTTGTGGCAAATGCTGTTCCGCAAGAGTTGGTTATACGGTAAGTTATAACTTCTGTGCCTACGGTGATGCCTGTTACTACACCTAAAGCTGAAACGCGGGCATTGACCCCTGACGAACTCCAAACACCGCCGGGCGATGTATTGCTTAGCGTTGTTGTCCCACCTTCACATACTGTAGCGCTGCCCGCGATAGGGTCGGCCACGGGTGGGCAAGATGTAATGGGCTTGTCGAACTGAACGCACCAGTTGTAGAGTGTGTTGCCGTATAGGCTGGGGTAGGGGTCTGTGTCGCGTAGGTTGCCGCCGGCAGCTCCCAATACCATTGCTCCGGGCATGGCGCCTATTACCCCGGTGAATGCATATCTCAGCCGCTGATTAGCGCCTGTTGGCGTACGGCTGAGCGTTACTTTCACCGTGTCGAGACCCAATATTTGTACGCCGGTAATGTAGGCAGAATTGGTATTGTCTGCATATTCAAAACCTTTGTTAGATCGCGCCAGTTCGTTAGTTACATCGAAAACAAGACGGCCCGAGGGCACATGGAAAACAGCATAAATAACGTTTCCCGCACGGGTGATAGATGTAGGACTTAATGGTTTCCAGTCCTGATGGTCAACCACAACTTTTTTTATCACCTTGCCGTAATACTCGCCCAACCAGCGGTAGCTGGCTGCGGTCATATGGTGCAGGTCAGAGTATCTGAAAAAATATTTTGGCGTAACCATGTATATTTTTCCGGGATTATGTTCTGCTGCTGCAAGCTGTGCCATGGGCACAGACGATGTTTTGGTGTTGCCAAAAGAAGAGAAAAACGAACTCAACTGATCTGTAAACAAAGGTATAGTACCCGTTTGTCCGGTTATGGCGCGAATATCTGCCTCATAGTTGGCTTGCCAACTTACGAGGTTGGATTCGTAAGTGGCAAGATCGGTGTCGTATATGGGACTGTTGGGCGCAATAGGGCCGGGTAAGTAGAAGTACCTGTTATCGGTTTCTCCGTGTATAGCCGTTATAGCAGCCACTTTATATGGTCTGCCAAGGGCAGCGGCGGCGGCTTTTATGGTAGCTACTTGTGTTAATGCATTATTATATGCCGGCGTACCCTGCTCTAAGTCGGCATAAGGCGCGCTGGGCACAGCATTATTGTTTACCACCATGTCGAACAAATGGCCGGGCGTATTGGCTATGATAGTGTTGGCCATAGCGCTACCGGGCGTTTCTAATACGCCTGTTTCTACAAGCGGTGTCAGGTAGGCGCCCAGTCCAGTTCCGCCTCCGCCTCCGGCAAGCATTTTATTGTTGTAGGGCTGGGTACGGGTTAGTGGACTTACAGAGTTATAGCCCACTGCGAGGCTTTGTCCTGTAGATAATATGCCATAAAAATACGCCCCGGTTTGCGCAGACGAAAATAATGGCAACAGGAAGAACGAAACAACAATGAGATACTTGTGAAAAGGTGTAATGAGCAATTTCGATAATGAAAATGCTGTAAAATATGAACTTGTTATAGATGACCTCCGCAGCATACAATTCGGTAAAATTAGTTCTGGCAAGCGGATTAACCAAAAAATCAGATAAATAAATTAATTAATGTCGGTAAGTGATTGATATTTGTTATCAGCTTGTTTCTGACAGTTGCAGCAAATGGCAGTTTCCGGTTATTGCATGGTATGCATTTTAGGATTTTGGAAAAATCAGTGCATAACCGGCGTTATTTTGTCTGGGCAATAACTCAGTGCAAAGAGTCGCTTAAAGTGCAATGGTTTGCTGAAATAGGATTTTATGTCCATATTTTCGGTGATTCGTTTTCTTACTTCCACAGAGCTCGTCATGTTTTTCAAGGTCGTGTCGTTCACAAGCGCGCCCGACATATGCCAACCATCTTTGTCGATGTTGTTTATTTTCATAAAAATAAAACCGCTGTTGTTGCCGTCGGGCCAGCTACTAAAGGGAATGTTGAAGAATTTTGTGTTGTTGATTTCAGATATACTTACACCCCAATGTTCGTAGCGGCGGTTGTTGCCGTTTTGATTCATATAGGTTACATTGTATTGGAAGTCGTCTCTTTTCTCAACCACAAAGTAGTTGTGCTTATTGGTGTCTTCTTCCATTTTCCAGATACCAACCAACCGATAGTCTATTGGTACAGTTGCTTTCTCATCTATCGGGAACTTTGCCACGCTGTTGCATCCAATGGCAGAAATACAGATTAACAGTAATAAAGTGAGGTTGCGAAAATTCATATAAGATATATTGAAAGTCGGTTTGGGGTATTTTGTGTAAATATAGTATTAAGTTTCTATGTAGGTGCGTTTGAGGGCATGTTTTGTTAGATTACAACAGCCAATTTATCTAATGTTGTAGTTGTTTGGTGTAGTCGTTGTGCGCCATTAAATTTGTCGCATCAATCAGTCAGTATCCATATTAGAAACGCCCATAGAATTTCTCAGAGGGGTTGGCCCGCAAAGGGGCGAGCTCTTGCGTACCGAACTGGGGATCAGTGTTTTTGAAGATTTACTGCACCATTACCCGTACAGGTACTTTGACAGGACGCAACTGATAAAAATCGGCTCTATTGATGAATCTGTGGAATATGCGCAGATTACGGGGAAGTTGATCAACATAACGGAAGAGGGCGAAGGAAGGAAGCGCAGGTTAGTGGCTACATTGTTCGATGAAACCGGGCGTATAGATTTACTGTGGTTTCAGGGAGCCCAGTGGATGAAGAAAACCTTGCGCGAAAACGAACGGTATATTGTTTTTGGCAAAATATCTGCGTTCAATGGTATTTACAACATAGCCCATCCTGAAATAGAACCGTATAATCCGGACACTGCTGTTGCCGGCATGCAGCCTGTTTACCCCACCACAGAGAAGCTTAGAGTAAGAGGCATCACCAACCGATCGTTTGCCAAGCTGACTGCGGCAATGTTTGAACGTATAAAGCAGGGCGACATTTCAGAAACGTTGCCGGCAGATATATTGCGCAACTGTAGATTGTGCAACCGGTATTATGCGTTGCGCTGGCTGCATTTTCCGGATACAGCCGAACACGAACAAATGGCAAGACACCGGATGAAGTGGGAGGAGCTGTTTGTGTCGCAAATGTTGATTGCCCGATTGAGGCTGCAGCATACGGCCCAGCGGGGCTGGCTGTTTGAAAAGGTGGGCGATTATTTTAATAATTTTTTTCGCGATCATTTGCCCTTTCAGCTCACCGGCGCACAAAAGCGGGTGTTGCGGGAAATACGGCAGGATACAGCAACGGGCAAGCAAATGAACCGGCTGCTGCAAGGCGACGTAGGAAGCGGAAAAACCATAGTAGCCGTGATGACTATGTTGCTGGCCATAGACAATGGTTTTCAAGCCTGTATTATGGCCCCGACCGAAATACTGGCGCAGCAACATTACTTTGGTATATCGGCTTTGGTAGAACAAATGGGCATAAAGGTGCGCCTGCTCACCGGTGCGGTGAAAGCAAAAGCGCGCAGGGAAATACTTGCCGAACTGGCTACCGGCGCAACCGAGATAGTAGTAGGTACGCATGCGCTTATAGAAGATACAGTTCAGTTTAAAAATCTGGGTATGGCGGTGATAGACGAACAACACCGTTTTGGGGTAGGGCAGCGTGCCCGCTTGTGGAAAAAGAATGAGATGCCGCCGCACATATTGGTAATGACGGCTACGCCTATACCGCGCACGCTGGCTATGACGCTTTACGGTGATCTGGAAGTATCTGTGATAGACGAACTGCCGCCGGGCCGGAAGGAGATAAAAACAGTGCACAGGCGCGATGCGCTACGCGCCGGCGTAATGCAATTCATAAGAAAAGAGGTGGATAAAGGGCGTCAGGCATATATAGTTTATCCGCTTATAGAAGAGAGTGAAAAGCTGGATTATGAAAGTCTGATGGCAGGATACGAGCAGGTGAAAATCTGGTTTGATGAAAACAAGTACCGGATAGCCATGGTGCATGGTCGGCAGGACGCCGCCGAGCGGGAACGCAACATGCAACGATTTGTAAAAGGCGAAGCTAATGTGCTGGTAGCCACAACGGTAATAGAGGTGGGGGTGAATGTGCCCAACGCGTCTGTAATGCTCATAGAGAGCGCAGAACGGTTTGGGTTGTCGCAGATGCACCAGTTGCGCGGTAGGGTAGGGCGGGGCGCCGATCAATCGTATTGTATACTGCTAACCGGCAATAAGATATCGGAAGAAAGTAAGAAGCGTATCAATATTATGGTATCCACTACTAACGGATTTTCAATTGCCGAGCAAGACCTGGAGATGCGCGGTCCCGGGGATATGTATGGCACAAAACAAAGCGGCGTACTAAAATTTAAATTGGCCGACATTGTTCACGACGGCGCCATCCTTGACGAAACGCGGATAGCTGCCCAAACACTTTTAGTAAAAGACGCAACATTGTCATTGCCCGAGCATCAGCCATTGCGCTATATGCTATTGCAGCAGGGCAAGGAAAAGCACTGGGGGAAGATAAGTTGAGGATTCCCGCCAGTGCTTTGTTATGTTTATATAGTTGTAAGCTGAAGGCTTTGGGTGTACAACCTTTACATTTAGCAAATTTACTAAGCTTGTGGTGCGGTCACTATTCCACTACCGATGTCTGTAGGGTCAAAACCAATGGCCATTTTGTTTGTAGTTCCCGAACTTATCAACCTTGATGTTAGATTCATATTATTTAGCATGCCTGTAGTTGCAAGTTTTTCTGCCCATAACGCGGCTACGCCGGCCACATGCGGAGTAGCCATACTTGTTCCACTAAATGAAATAAGTCCACCGCCTGTTTTTGCAGAAATTATATCTACACCCGGTCCTGCAATATGGGTGCCGGTGTTAGAAAAAGAAGCAACAGATAATCCATTGGCAGTTTGTCCTAATGCAGCTACAGAAATGATTCCTTCTGAAACAGCAGGTGGGCTAACGGCAATTTCGAAATCCGGATTCATATCTCGTTTACTTTCATTGCCAGCAGCAGCTACAGTGATAACTGTTTGTGAAAATGCAGTTGTTGCACGAATATAAGAACTCAGCCTTTCAAATAGCATGACATTAGCCCTATAACCTTCTAATGCATGTGAAACAGCAAGTTCAGTTGGCCATCCATTTGTTTCTAAAAATTTCACATAACCAGGAAAGTCAATCCCAAGCGACATTGAAATAACATTAGCTCCTTCTTGCACAGCCCATAAAATTGCTTTAGCAATCATGTCGCTGCTGCCTCCGCCGTTTTTGCCAAGTACTTTTCCAATAAGAGCTTGCTTGATCCCTGTTGCGATCCCGAATCTTGTTCCAGCAATTGGTTGGCCGAAAATTGTTCCTGCACAGTGAGTACCGTGACCATTGTTATCTCCGTTTCCTTCTCCGGTAAAGTCGTTTTCTTTAATATTAACGCCTGAGAATGCTAAATGATTCTTATCAATTCCTGTATCAAGAACCGCAATTTTTATTCCTGAACCGGTATATGGAGAAGTGGAAGCGCCAACGGCATCAACGCCCCACGTATTTTTCATTCCTGTCAGGTTGCCGGGAACTGCAGTAGAAACGGGGTTAATTAATTTCATAGGCATGGCCGGTGCAACAAAGTTGATGTCTTTATTGTTTAATAGGTTTGCTGCGTTCTTGCCTTCAAGTTCATCCGTTTCAATGTTCAGTAAATTTCCTACACCCGATGCGGAAAATGATTCAAAGGTTGCCAGATAATTGAAATTGGCAGATCGGCTTCTTTGATTTTGGTTACGTAGTATTACGAATGTCTGTTTCATTTTTGAGATTATGAGTTTATATTAAGAAGTTTATTGTGTTCAACTAAAAGTATTGTAGATGCCATCACAACAATCGGCAGGTCAAGTTAAAGACCACAAAATGTATCGATGCCTTTATCCAAAATATACTTGACAAGTTTTTTGGCTAATGCCTTTATTATTACACCACCTGGTATTATTCCAGCCAAAGCTTCGATTATTGCATCAACAATTTCGTCCCTTGAAGAACCTGCGCCGACTTTGCTACAGATAAATTTTTTAATCCTTTTGAGGATGTCTGGTATGTTGATTCCAAACAACTGTGTTGTTACCATTCCCATACTTTGCATTTCTAATGTATGCGCAGTTTGGTAGTAGTTTGCCAAATCCTTGGTAAGTTGTTCTTCAGACAAAGATTCAACTTGGTCTGTATCCAGAAGCTCTTTCTTGAGGCTTTGGATTTCATCTGCACTCATGAGTTGCAGTTTTCCGTTGATTTCGTGTTGTAAGTACATTTTTTTAGTTTTATCGCCTACTCTTGTTCCCGTTTTCGGCTACCCGGTTATTGAATATTGGTTGATATTGTTTGTTTATCTTTTAAATGCCATTGCCGCCTCCCGCACGCTCCGTACGCCTTTTTTCTTGATTACGTTTTTGCGATGGTTGAATACTGTGTATTCGCTAATACCCAATTCTTTAGCGATCTGGGCTGTGCGCCAGCCAATAGATACGTAGTGCATTATTTCCTTTTCTCTGTTAGTTAGCCGTTGGCCGTATACCGGTGTTATAGCGCTCATTGTAGTGGGTTGTTTGAACTACAAATTTTGATATAAAGTCTTGGCTGCGGTATGGGATAAATCCCGTTCGCGAAGGGTTCTTTACCCGTATCGCCAAACATTAATGCAAATAAAAAGCCCCGCTACGCAATTGAAACGTAGCGGGGCTGGAATGTTTATTTTTCAATTAATCCTTGGTAAACCTTATGGTTTTCGTGAGGCTACCTGACGTGGCTTTAAGAATATATACACCTGTTGGCAGTGTTGCGCCAGCGCTGATTTCTTTATTTACTTGTCCGTTTTGCAGGTCTGCATAGCCTGCCCATACTGTTTTTCCTGTTATGTCGGTAATGGAAAGCTGGGCAGTAGCAGCGTTTGTTTCCAGTGTACCTACAACAGTAAATGTTCCATAGTTGGGGTTGGGGTATACGGTGAAATTATGGCTTCCTTCCATTGGCTTGCGTACAGACAGCGTAGAGCTACCGGTATCGGGAGTGTAGAATTTTGCTACGAATCCCTGGTAGTACACTCCGCCGCCGCCGGTGGGTAAATAACCTCCCGGAGTAGCAATATTGTTGGGGCTGGTAGTGCGGCCGCATAGGTATACGCCCTTACCGTCGTGCACACAGCCAGTTGGTTCGTCAACGCCCATGCCGCCATAGTAAGAGCTCCATACGCGTTCGCCTGTTGTGCTGAATTTCGCAAAAAAAGCATCGTCGTCGCCACCTCCATAAGAAGGCTGCCATGCTTCGGGTGAAGCAATGCCCATTACGCTTGCGGTATATCCCGGAATGTATACATTGTTAGAGTCGTCGCAAGTTATACGGCTTAGATCGCAGGTCTCTGCAAAAGGCCCGCCAAAGTAAGTAGCCCAGATCCTGTAGCCCAATTCGGGATTCAATTTTACCAAAAATGCATCAGAGCCGCCGGCTATTGCAGGCTGAAAGCTTCCTGGTGTAGCTATACCTGTGTCGCTCGATGTTGCGCCCATGAAGTAAAGATCGCCATTGCGGTCGCAGGCAATACCGCCGCCGGTTTCTGATGCGTTGCCGCCATAATATGTGCCCCACAGGCGGGCTCCGTCAATGTCGAATTTTGTAATGAATGCGTCGGTGCTGCCTGCGGATAATGCGGGTTTGTGGCATAGCGGCGTAGATATTGTTGTGGAGCTGAATGTCCATCCGCATAAAAAGCTATTTACACCGTCGTTGCAGTGTACGCCCCCGAATTCGTCTGAGCCTCCTCCAAAATAGGTGCCCCAGATTCTTACGCCAGCCGGAGTGAATTTTTGTAAAAAGGCATCTACGCCACCCGCTCTTGTGGCGCGGAAGCTACCAGTTGTGCCAATGTTTATGTTGTCGGTGGTAACGCCCGAGAAAAATATATTGTCAGAAGCATCGCAACTTACGTTTGCTCCGTAAACAACCGCCGGCCCGCCAAGGTAGGTGCCCCACAGGCGTGTTCCGGCTGGAGTGAATTTTGCTAAAAAGCCATCCCAGGCGCCGCCGCCATAGGTTGCCTGATGGCTACCGGGTGTAGATATACCCGTAGTGCTCTGAGTGGTGCCGCACAATAGAATGTTATTACTGTGGTCTACCGCCACGCCTACGCCCCAGTCTCCTCCGGAGCCGCCATAGTAGGTAGCCCACACTCGGTTGCCCGACGAGTCGAATTTGACCATAAATGCGTCGCATCCGCCGCCGTAAGTTGCCTGATAACTACCTGTAGTAGCGATAGTGCCATCTGTTCCCGACCATGATAGTCCAGAGGCAAAGATTCCGGCGCTTGCATCGGCGGCAAGGCTATACATGATATTGGTAACCGTATCGGGGCCATAATAGGTGCCCCATTCCAGTATCGGATCTATAACAACAACTCCGTCTATGCCGCGAAGGTTGTATGTAAGCGTGTTGTTTTTGATATGATATGAAGACGGCGCTTTAGATCCGTCGGCAAGTATGCACAGCGGCTTTTGTTCGCGTATCACGCCCATCGGTGTTGTGGCAATAATACTGCCGTCTGCATTGATTTTTAGCGATGTTGCGCCGTGGTATTTTATTTTTATTTTTCCCGGATCACCGCCTTTGCCTACCACAAATTCATGCTCGAGTTTGTTGTTGTGGATGTATAGCACCCAATCTATATTTTCGTAAATATTTTTATAGACAATTTTTTTGAAAGTATGTGCAGTGGCGCCATTTTGAGGACTACTATGGAGGTAGTAGTTTTCGTAGTAAGCAAGGGGTTCTTCTGTTATAAAAGGCGCTTGGATATTTGCGCCAACCAATTCTACGTCCATCCGGTAAGAGCTAACCTGACGTTTACCAAAGGCTTCTTTGTAAGTTTTTTTGCCGAAATCTATAATGCTTTTATCGTTGTAGCTGATGTTTTCGGTTTCGTTGGGGACTACATCCTCCAGTCTTCCAAACTGGTAGTGCAATTGTCCATTGCCAATGAACAAAGTCATGCCTTTGTCTTGCAATGCAAACTGAATATCGTTACGCGGACTGAAATATTGGTCGGTTATCTGACCCTTGTTTTCAATGAAATATAGAGACTGACGTTCATCTTTTAAATGACTGGCAGCCAACAAATTAGTAGAAATAAGTACAGAAATTAGCAAGGATAGCTTGCCGGATTTTGGTATCATGAAATTTATCTAAGTTAAAATTTGTATGAAAATAGTGTTTTTTCAGGCCATATCCAAACAGCGTAGGGGCGGGAGAGAAGCGCTCACCGCCCGGGTAACTTCTATAGAAATTAATGTATTGTATAGCATCCTTGTTTTAAATATAATAGATTAGGTAGATGTAAAATGGTGCAGGTCAAATATTTTTTCTGATTTGTCATTTTTGTGTCAAAAAAATTATTGTTTTCCCTGTTTTGTATTGTTTTTTTTGTGCTTCTTTTCACCTCGTAGTGCATGAGTAAGTTGGGCGCCAAGTAGATTGGCGCGGTAATAGCCATATAGTTTCCTTGCGCAGTGCAGATACAAATAAGTTGGTACATTTGATGGCCGGTAGTTAATTTACGGCAGTTTTAGCATGAGAAAACTGTTATCCTCTATTCTTCTTTCGGGTGCGGCTATGGTCGCAAATGCCCAACAAATCCGTCCTTCAAGTTCAGATAAGATATATCATGAAATCGTACAGTTGCGCCATTTGGTGAATGTGTTGTATGTAGCAGCGCATCCCGATGACGAGAACACGCGATTGCTTGCCTGGCTGGTAAACGACCGACACATACGCACAGGCTATTTGTCGCTGACACGCGGCGATGGTGGGCAAAATATATTGGGCAGCGAACAAGGCGACGCATTGGGATTGATTCGGACGCACGAGTTGATGGAGGCAAGGAAGCTGGATGGCGCCGAGCAGTTCTTTACAAGAGCTATTGACTTCGGTTTTTCAAAAACCTTCGAGGAGACGTTCAAACACTGGAACGAAGACACGCTCACCAGCGACGCTGTTTGGGTGATGCGCCAGTTTAGGCCAGACGTTGTTATTTGCAGGTTTCCACCCAATACGCAGGCAGGACATGGCCAGCATGCCGCATCTGCTATTATAGCTGCTAATGCTTTTAAGGCTGCAGGCGATGAAACCAAATACTCTAATCAGCTGGGCTATTACAAAGCCTGGCAACCTAAGCGAATAACCTTCAACGCCTATCGTTTCGGCAGTTTCAGTACAACCTCTGAAGATATGTTCAAAATGAAGGTGGGACATTACAAGCCCGGTATGGGTATGGGCACAGGCGAACTGGCCGGTATAAGCCGTAGTATTCATAGAAGTCAGGGGGCTGGCACGGCAAGCGTGCCGGGGGTACAGTCGGAGTATTTCCGACTTGTAGATGGCGCGCCTTTTAGCGCTTCCATTTTTGACGGGATAGACATCACCTGGAACAGGGTAAACAGACCAGATATTGGCGATGACCTGAAAGCTGTTGCCGATAATTTTGATTTCAGAAGCCCAGAAAAGAGCATTCCTGCTTTGCTTTCTGTACGTAAAAAGATAGAGCAGGTTAAAGACGCCTATTGGCGTGAGCAAAAACTGGCCGAAATAAATCAGACAATACTTGATTGCAGTGGGTTTATGGCAGAGTTATTTGCCAAACAGCCGCAAGCCGTCGCCGGAGCTTCTTTGCCTTTCACACTGCACGTTATAGCGCGCGCTCAGCAACCCGTGGTACTGAAATCAATAAATTGGTTATCGACAGGCGCAGGCACAGACACGCTCATCAATATGGCGGTAAATGCGGATACCATTGTGACGCTTGAGCACAAAATAACTATACCAGCCAATACTCCGCTCACACAGCCATATTGGCTGGCAAAAGCGCATGGACCGTCTTTGTTCACTATACCTAACAATACTGAGTTGGGTATGCCCGAGACGCCAAACAATCTGCAGGCTAATATGATCGTCAACATAGGCGATGTGGATTTTAAAGTTGCCTTGCCATTATCTTATAAGAAACTCGATCCACTAAAAGGCGATGTAATTGAGCAGTTGCGGATAACTCCGGCGATGTATGCAGAATTTAGCTCCAATTTGTTGGTGGCTAATACAAACGGCTCACTGGCTACTGAACTACGTATTCATGCAAACAAAGACATAGCAAGCGGAACTTATACTATTTCGGGTGGCGCTCAGGAGGGTAAACCAGTGACTTTCTCGCTAAAGGCAGGCGCCGATACCACCATACCTGTGCGTTTTGCGGCAGACCCCAAAGCGGTAAACAAGGAATACACTATTACTGCCGCTCTGAGCAATGGCGGCGTTGAGTCGTCGGTTTCGCAACACCTTATACAATACAGTCATTTGCCTGTATTGCAGTACTTTACTCCCGCTAAGGCAAAAGTTATTCCACACGACTGGAAATGCGCAGTAAAACGTGTTGGGTATATAGAAGGCGCAGGCGACCTTGTAGTGTCGCTTCTGAAACAAGCTGGGCTGGAAGTAGATATACTCAAGGATGCTGACCTTTCTTCGGCGGCAAAACTGAAAAAGTACGATGCAATCATTACGGGTATAAGGGCTGTAAACGTAGAGAAACGTATGGCGCAATGGATACCTGTATTGCTGGATTATGCCAAAGACGGCGGAACTCTTGTGATGCAATACAATACGCTGCAAGACCTGGCTACTACCAATATAGGTCCATATCCGTTTACGCTGGCAAACGAACGTGTGACGGAAGAAGACGCCAAAGTGACCTTTACCGACCCTAAAAGCAAGTTGCTTAATTATCCTAATAAGATCACTGAAAAGGACTTTGACGGCTGGGTACAGGAGCGTGGACTGTATTTTCCGAACAAATGGGATGATAGATATCAGGTTTTGCTGGAAATGCACGATAAAGGCGAACAACCGTCAAAAGGTGGCACGCTTTTTGCCAAATTTGGTAAAGGTAACTATATATACACTTCGCTTTCTTTTTCGAGGCAATTGCCGGCAGGTAACTCAGGCGCAATTAAATTGTTGATGAATATGTTGAGCGTAGGAAAGTAGTTACTACTAACAACTACGACTATGAAACTTTCAACCTTTAAACAAACCGCCGCCAGACAGGATCTTCAGTTCAAGATATCGCTGATCATACTCATTGCCTGCGTTTGTATTGCGCTACTTCGGTAATATTAGGTCATTTTGTTGCCCTATAAATTGCTTATTGGCAATTTATAGGGTCTTTTTGTGTATTCGTAGCATAGTTATATTTGTTTTCTATTCCTGATTTATCTGTTGGCTCAGCAGGTTTATATGCGTGCTATGTTTGCTGCATGGATAGCATATATTAGTCCGAAGGGTCTTTTTGTTTGCAATATTTGATTTGTATGTCGTGCAAAACAATCCAAAATCAATAGAAGGTCTGGTTTGCGGCGTGTGTTGCACAAAAAAGGCGCGCTTAACCTTTTTTAACCTCGTAATTTGGCGTTAAACTATTACATTCGCAATCTAATCTTTCCAAATGTTACAATCAGATTATATTCATGTGCCATATGGCAGAACCGTACATGGCGAAGAAGAGGTAGAAGCAGTGGTAAACGTATTGCGCACTTCTACACAAATGGGCAAAAACGTTCGTGAAATGGAAGACCGCGTCGCAAAGCTTTATGATAAGCAATTCGGCATCGGCGTCAACAGCGGATCATCGGCTCTTTATCTTGCCGCCGACCTGATGAATTATGCGCCCGGAGCGGAGATAATTACACCAGCTTTAACCTTTTCTACTACTGTAGCCCCAATCGTGAAAAAAGGGTGGCTACCTGCTTTTGTAGATGTAGAAGAAGGAACCTACAATATTGATGTGAATAAGGTAGAAGAGATGATCACGCCAAATACAAAGGCTATGATTGTGCCAAACCTTATGGGTAATCTGCCCGATTGGCAGGCATTGCGCGCTATAGCCGACAAGCATAATCTTTTCGTTCTTGAAGATTCGGCCGATACTATCGGCGCTGAGATAGGCGGCGCTTCGTCGGGCCGGTTTACGGATATGAGCACTACCAGCTTTTATGGGTCGCATATTATCAATTGCGGCGGCAACGGCGGTATGTTGTGCGTGAACACACAGGAGTTTTACGATCGCGGCAGGTTGCTGCGTAGCTGGGGAAGAAGTTCTTCGTTATTTGTAGAATCTGAGAAAATTGAGAACCGATTTAATGTAGAAGTCGACGGTATTCCTTACGACGCGAAGTTTGTGTTTGAGGAGCCCGGATACAACATAGAGCCATCTGAAATGGGCGCTGCATTTGGTCTGGTGCAGTTGGGTAAGCTTGCGCAGAACATAGATATACGCACTGCTAACTATAACCGTATGCGCGAGTTCTTCAGTCAGTACGAAGAGTTCTTTATCTTACCAAAGCAGTTGCCCGATTCTCGTACGGGTTGGTTGGCTTATGCTTCTACTATTCGCGAGACCGCGCCGTTCATCCGCCGCGACTTGCAGATATTCCTGGAAAAAAGAAACATACAGACCCGCACTGTGTTCACCGGAAACATCCTGCGTCAGCCAGGGTTTAAAAATGTAGCCTGCAAAAAAGCGCAAGGCGGTTATCCGGAGTCGGATAAGGTAATGAGGGGCGGAATGTTGCTTGCTTGCCATCATGGATTGAGCGAGCCGCAGATTGCGCATGTTATGGAAAGCGTTACAGAGTTTATGAAAAATATATAACTGATGGATTTGTTCGGTCTATTGTTGATGATTTATCTTGGCTATAAAAATAGCTTAAGAGCAAAACTAAAAGGTCAAAACCCTACGTTGTGGGCTGTGGTAACTGTTGTTGCCTACATCGCAACCTTTGTGATAGGCTTTGGTTTTGTGGTAGCTAATTTTTGCAAAGATGTCATCAACTTAAACCAGTTTGCTCTTTTAGACCAAAAAGCTAAGGAAGAAGCCGCTCAGCAGTTGGTGGGCGTACTGGCAAGCAATCCGCTGCATTTTCTGACCATGGAAGCTTTTGGTATAGGTGGGTACTTGCTCATAAGGTATATACTGGAGCGGAAGCCCGATAAAAAAGAACCCGAAATACACTGGATGGACCGAATGAATAACCAATCGGAACAATAGCAAAACAACCCCTGATACATCATTTCGTATCAGGGGTTGTTATTTTATGGTCGGTTGCAACCTACCAGCCCAGTATTGTTTTGAGCTTGGCCATTCCGCTTTTGCTTACCAGAATTTTTGCGCCGCAGTGCAATATGGCAATGTGGCTCTCTTTTTCGTAGGGCTCTATACGGAGCAGTTGCGTAACCGGAATGACATAGGATCTGTGAACGCGGACAAAGTGCTGCGGATCGAGTGTTGTTTCTATATGAGCGAGCGTGTTTTTTTTCAGAAAGCTACCATCCTTAGTTACTATTTTTATATAGTCGTCGTTAGCTTCTATATAGTGTATGTCATGCGCGGGTATTATTCGTATTAGTCCGTTGTCTTTTACTACTATGCGGTGGTGGTACCCCTCATAAATATTGTTTTCTACCAATGCAGTTATTTGGGGGTGTTCCTTTACCGATGCTTGCTGTAGCCATTTTTGAATGGCTTTTTCAAATCGATCCTTTATAATAGGTTTTAGTAGGTAGTCGATGGCATGCGCTTCAAATGCCTTGAGTGCATACTCATCGAAGGCAGTAGTGAAAATAACCGCAGGTGGATTTTCTAAAAGCTCCAGCATCTCAAATCCATTCAGGCGCGGCATTTGTATATCCAGAAAAATAAGATCCGGATTGTGTTCCTGAATCGCTTTGAAGCCCTGAAAGCCATCGCCGCACTCGGCCACTATTTCAAGTTGTTTATAGGGAGCCAGCAACGTGCGGATCATTTGCCGCGCCAGTGGTTCATCGTCTATCAGCATTACTTTGTACATGTAGTTGCGGTATTTTCAAAATAGTGGTAAAGTTCTGTTGGTCTTTATGCGTTTCCAGTAAGTCGGTGCGCGCGTATATCAGGAATAGGCGCCGGTTAATACCTTCCAATCCGAAGCCCGTTCCTCGCGGCGGTTGCACGTCGGGGTCGTATGGGTTGGTGATGGTAATCTCCAGCATATTGCCCTCCATGCTTGTGTGAATAACGATATCTACCGTCCCAGTTTTACCATATAGGCCGAATTTAATAGCGTTTTCTAAAATGGGCTGTAGCAGAAACGGCGGCAGAAATGCCGACTCGGCATGCTCTAATTCAAAGTGAACCTGGAGCCGGTCTCCAAAGCGCACTGATTCAATATCGAGGTAGGACTGAATGTAGTTGAGTTCCTCTTTTATAGATAGCGTTTCTTCCGATTCCCGTTTTACGGAGCTACGCAGAAAATCGCTTAGCTTCCCGAGCATATCTTGCGCCTTGTCGGGCGAAATCATCATTAGTGCGCTAATAGAGTTCAGGCTGTTGTACAGGAAATGCGGCTGCAATTGCTGCCTTAGTTTAAATAGCTCTGCCTCTTTAAGTAATACCGAGGCGTCTGCTTGTTGTTGAAATCGTGTTTCCAGACCGCTCAGGTTTTTGCGCAATGCAGCAGTGGTAGCCATCCATCCGTTGAAAAGAAGAATGATAATGAACCGAATAGGTATCGTGCGGGTTAGCCATACTTTGTATACAGTATTGTCTTTTACCACCCATTCCTTTAGCGCTTCAATTTCTATAAAGGTGGTTACAAAACCGGTGAGTGTGGCAATAAACAGCGAGTACACAAACAGCGCTGCCGTGGTAGGGTAGGCTCTTATGAGTAGTACAATACTCCATACCGACAGGCAAAGCAATGTGGCGCTGATGCAACCGTCTTGAATCGCAATTTCCCAATCGAATCGCATTACCTCGCGCAAGATAAAGATATGCACCACCAACACGCCAAGAGCGAGCAGTGTAATGATCCAGTGGATATTTTTCTTTATCACGCTATAAGTTTCTGTTCAAAAAAATGTCAGCGCCTTATACAGACGTTGACAAGTCATTTTTTTTGTGGGTTAAGTTGTTAGTTCTAAGCGCTTAGGGTATAGGTATACGGACGGAAACCCCAGCTAACAACGCTAACTATCCAACAGCCCAAAGCGGCGCTGCTACCGAAGCCTCGTGAACCATAGAAAACAGCAGCCCGCCATTTTTTAGTTCTATAGGTTGCAGGTCTTTTACCGCTATCATTCGCCAGCACATAGTGCGACCCTGACGATCGATAAATGTGGCTTCTTCCTGCTTACCCGCTTCGCGCGCTTGCGCTAAAGCTCTCACGGCGTCATCGGCATACACCAGACGCCATTGTTCTTCGTATTGGTCGGTTGGTTGGCCTTCGCACTCTATTCTGTAGATAATTTGGGCAGTGAATGATTTCATATAATGTTGTTTTGGAGGTTGGTTATGGTTTTGGCGATGGATATTAGTATGATTTAAGTTCTATGCTACCGAATGAACAGGAGCCTCTGAGTATCAATATTTTTTTAGTTTCGTTGTTGGTCGTTGTCTGAATGGTGCGTTCGTCGTCTACGCTACCGAAAGCCGGGTTTATTTCGTTTTTAATTTCCCAATGCGAGGGTACTATTATTTCTACGCCTCCAAACGAAACTCTACAGTCAAGTATTGCTACGGGTTCTGTAATATCTGCTTGAGCAAGGTTGAGCTCGCAACCGGCAAACGTTACTGAAACAAGCCCGCCTTTGAAATCTTTTGATGTTACCACTTCTTTGCGGCCGCCAAAGGTTACGTCTATATTCACATTGCTTTCGTTGTGTATTGTTGATTCCAGTGTTTTGGGGGTGGTGCACTTTATTTGTCTACGTGGGCGAAGCGCTATGGCTATGCCGGCTACCATTATTATGGCCGGCCATGCATAATCGCGCGAAGGGCGACCCATTATCATAAACTGGGGAGTAAAGTTGGCAATGCCTATAACTACAAGTATCCACCAAGCGTTGTTGCGAAAGCCGTTTTTAAATCCAATTAGTATACCAAGAATAATGAGTATGCCGGGCCACGAGGTTTCGAGATCTATGCAGGGTAGTAAGTGCATAGTGGTAAGCATGAGGATAAGACCCGTGATAGCAAGGGCTATGCCGAAAAAAACTCTGTTTTTATGCCTGTTTTCTGAATATTGCTTAAAGTCGTCTCTGTAAAAATCTCGGTTACGCATATAGCTGTATTGTTACCCAAAAGTAGATGTAGCAAATACCATGCAAAAGACTAATTAGGTGAGAAATTATTACTGGTCGGTAAAGTGGGTTATTTTGTCGGTAAACGCTATTGCCGGATAGAAGTGGCTGCATTACGAATTATGCGTTGAGCGCACAACGCATAATATACCATACACCCCCCAAAACGAATGTGCGCCGCAACAAAAATACTGTCGATGAAATACTAATGAACGTTGAAACAGTATGGCCGCAAACACCTATTTTTGCTTAATAAATTAAATAGCTACAATGCTACAGGTAACCGTAAATGACAATAAAACATTTGCTATAACAAGCGACGATAACGGACTCTCTATAAATAATACTCCTACCGAATGGGACGCGAGTTGGCAGCCCAACGGACTTATAAGCATTTTATATAACAATAAAAGCTACACCGCCATAGTAGAAAAGGTGGATAGAAAAACCAAGGAGTTATCGCTGCGAATAGATGGGCAGGTTTATAAAATTGGTATTAAAGAGCCTATCGACCAGTTGCTTATTAATATGGGTATTGATATTAAGCTGAATCAGAAGGCCGAATCAATAAAAGCCCCCATGCCCGGAATGGTGCTGAAAGTACTGGTAACACCCGGACAGCAAATAAATAAAGGCGACGGACTTGTGATACTGGAAGCAATGAAGATGGAGAACATACTAAAAGCCACAGCTACGGCTACGGTAAAAGCCATTAGGGTGAATGAGCGTACAGCAGTTGAAAAAGGCGCAGTATTGATTGAATTAGAATAAAACTGGCGCATTAGCTGCTTATCTCGGTAAACTATTTTTTTAAAATGAAACGTATAGCTGTATTTAGTTGTTTATTGCTGGCATTGGCTACGGGGTGTAAAAAGGGAAAAGAGGAAATACTTATCCGTTCGTGGCGAGCAATACGCATGGAGAATGCCGAAAATGATAACTTTTTTACGCAGAGTAAAATATATATAGATACCATAGGCAATAACGGCAACGATGAGGTGAACCTAAGGCTATATGGCTCTACCAATATGGACAGCGTGCGCAGAGAAATGCTGTTGCAGTACGATAGCGCAAGAGCCATACAAATGCAAGCGGTAAACAACACAGTTTTCAATTTTAAAAAGGATAGCGTTGTAGTTTTTTACCTTTCAGGGCGTATAGATACCGGCAAGTGGTATTTGGATGGCGAAAATGCGCTAACCGTAGAAGAAAAAACGGAGGATGGCTCGGTAGAAAAAGTAAAGTGGGATTTGCTGACACTGACCGATACTGCTTTAAAGCTGGTAATGCACGATGGGGAAGCGAGTACAACAGTAACCTTCCATCCCGAAGGTAAATAAAGTAGTTTATTATTATCTTTGCCCGCAACCATATGCGCTTACCAATTCAGAAGCGGTTGGCATACTAAAAGTACAGAGTACCAATTAATGGCAGTTTGCCAGTTAACAATTATATTTGACCTTAGAAATTATACAAAATGCGTAGTATACCATTAAGACAGGCGATTAGAGAGGCCATGCAAGAAGAAATGCGTCGTGATAAAAGCGTGTTTCTAATGGGCGAAGAAGTAGCTCAGTACAACGGAGCCTATAAAGTGAGTCAGGGAATGTTGGATGAGTTTGGCCCGAAGCGCGTAATTGATACGCCTATTGCGGAACTTGGTTTTGCAGCAATAGGTGTGGGCGCAGCCATGAACAATACGCGTCCTATCATAGAGTTTATGACCTGGAACTTTGCGGAACTGGCTATAGATCAGATCGTGAACCATGCTGCTAAGGTAGTGTCTATGAGCGGCGGCCATTTTACTTGCCCTATCGTATTCAGAGGTCCTAACGGCTCTGCCGGTCAGCTGGGCGCACAGCACTCGCAGGCGTTTGAGAGTTGGTATGCTAATGTGCCCGGATTAAAAGTTATTTCTACTGTAGACCCTTATGATGCAAAGGGGTTGATGAAGTCTGCGATACGCGACGAGGATCCTGTAGTGTTTATGGAAGGCGAAACTGCCTATGGCGACATGGGTGAAGTGCCTGAAGAAGAATACCTGATACCTATAGGCAAGGCGGCAGTGAAAAGAGAAGGATCGCAAGTGACCATTGTGTCGTATAACAAGATGATGAAAGTGGCCATGGCTGCAGCCGAAGAGTTGGCTAAGGAAGGAATAAGCGCCGAGGTGATAGACCTACGCACTATTCGCCCGCTGGACTGGCAGACAATTGTAACTTCTGTTAAGAAAACCAACAGACTTGTGATTGTGGAAGAGCAGTGGCCCTTTGGTAGCGTAGCATCTGAAATAACCTATCGTGTGCAGAAAGAGGCATTCGATTATCTGGATGCGCCAATTCGCAGAATATGCACAGCCGATGCTAATATGCACTATGCGCCCAATCTGGTAGCAGCATACTTGCCCGATGTTCCTCGTACAGTGAAATTGATTAAAGAAGTAATGTACATGACCAAATAAGGTTTTGTTTCCATAATAGTAGCCGCCAGCTTTTTAGTTGGCGGCTTTTTTATTTATACACTGTGCACCACGATTGAGCGAGTAAAACAATAGCATAAAAAAAGGGCAATCAGGTTATGACGTGATTGCCCAAGTATACAATAGCGCTATCTGACAATGCTATCTGAAATAATGACTTACAAATCTGCTGGTGTTACCGGTAATTAGCCCATCAGACTCGCGAATGCCCATACCTGCGGGAACGCCGCCTATTAGCCAGCTACCTATCACCGGATGCTTGCCATCAAAGTCGGGTAGGGGGGCATAATCTTGTATTATATAGCCTTCTTCACCATATTCTCCATCGGTTTGCGCAAGTGTTTCACCGTATTTCACAATTTTTACATTGGCGCCTTCGCGCGAGTAAACTGGTTTTTGCACATATTGTCCGGGTTGGTATACCACTTCTTTACGGCTATAGGTTGCCGGTAGGATATACTTACAGTCCGGGAACAGTTTATGCAGGTAAACAAGCAGCATTTTATTGCTCCACAGGGCTTTATAGGCAGGTTCTATCCACATGGTGCTCAGCTTGGTGGATGGCAGGTATCGGCCAAATTCTTCATTAAAAAGCCATTCGTATGGGTAAAGCTTGAAGATATTGCTCAGCGGCTCGCCAGCGGCAGTGTAGAACTCCCCTTTTTCGTCTATGCCAATGTCTTCTATATAAATAAAATCGGCATTAAGACCCGCCTGATCTGCAACATCTTGCAGATACTTAGTTGTCATGAGGTCTTCGAGGTTGTCTTTTACACACGAGAAGTGCAGCTTGTATGGTGGGTACAGGTAGGGTTGGCACACTTTCATATGATCGATCAGTTTTTCGTGTATTGAATTAAACTGATCCAGTTGGCTATTGTAATCCTGTAGCCAATACCATTGCACTACACTGGCCTCTAATAGCGATGTTGGCGTATCTGCGTTAAACTCCAGCAGTTTTATGTCGCCATTATTGAATGCTAAGTCCATACGGCCATAAAAGCTGGGCATATCTTCGTTCCAGGTCCATTTTATGAGGTCGGCATATTGGCGCGGTATGAAAAACTCGTCCCAAAGGTCATTTTTGATAACGTGATCCACCACAGCAATACATTTTTCAAAAATGTCGGCAGTTGCAGCTTCTATCAGGTCTACTTCGGCTGCTGTAAACTCGTATACGGCAGTTTCGTTGTAGTACGATTCGTGTTTGTAGTAAAGGAAACCCTGTTCCTTTACTTTTGCTTCCCAATCTTTGCGTGGGGTTATAGTGTGTCGTTTCATAGTTAGTTTGAGTTGAAATTATCCTCCGTGCGATGAGTGAGCCGAACTGCCAAAGCCGCCTGTACGAACATGACCCGAAGCGCTATGTGGGGTAAAAGCAGGGCTAACAATTTCGCCGACAGAAGCAGGCGAATAGCCGGTATTTATGGTGTTGTTTCTGCTAATGGGGTACCAGCCGCCGCCATAGTAGCGGAAGTGGTGGTATCCTCCGTTTTTATATATACTTGTGTCGCGGGTTCGCCCATTTTGGTCTTTACCGGTTGTCCATTCATTGTTGTCGCTGCTATTGCACGACACTATAGCAGAAAACATAACAGACGAAAGTATAATGTACTTTGATTTTTTCATTTGGATGGATTTAGGTCAGCGCACGATAAGGAAACATTATTAGCGTTTTAATAGCGAGCTTAGTGTGGCGCGTTGCGGCAAAATTAAGCGATACTTTATTTGTGTAATGACTGTTTTTTATGACCCTACTAAATTTCTTTTTCTTGAGCATCTTCTTGAGAAGCAGGTTCCCGTAAAAGAAAAAACCTGCTTTAGTATTGTTGTACACCAACAATCCGGAGCAGGTTTAGAAAAATAGTAATGCTGTTTAGTTTAATAATCTATTGTAGCTTGAATCCCACGGTCTATGAGCGCTTCAGCTTTTGGCAACAGAAAGTCGAAGCTGCCTTTTTTTACGCCGCATTTTCCTTTATGGTGTATAATGAGGGCGCATTGTTCTGCCTGCATTGTTTCGTGGCCGCAGACGTCAACCAGCGACTCGATCACCCAGTCAAATGTGTTAACATTGTCATTCCACACTATGAGGTTATGCAAATTATCCTCAATTACACTCGTTTCTCTGTCCTCCAGAGTTTGCCATTGAATACCGTCCGCGTATCCGTTTCTCCTGTTCATATTGCGAAATTAAGAAAGAAGTTTTAAATTTTCATAATTTTAGTTTAACAAAAAATGGGTTTGTAGCGCAGATTTTTTTGCAAATTTTCCTATTCAGGTAAGTGGCAAAAAATAGCGGACATTACCATTTGTCGAATTTCTTGCGGCCGACTTTGATTTTAAAAAACGGGGCGTTCTCTTGAAAGAAAACACCCCTGTTGGTCTATATTATGGGAAAATCGTCAGGCAACTACAGCTTCAGATATACCGGTTGTTTGCATTAGTTTGCCGCCCTTTAATTGTAAAAATTGATTCCAATCTTGTAGCGTTGCTCCTTTCAGCACACGCGGGAATTTACTCATTGCTCCTTCTTTACCTTTAGCGCGCAAATAATCTATAAAATAAGAACCCGGCATTACGGTTACGAAAATCTCTTTAAGCGCCGAGGTACGCTCTACTTCGTAGTCGTCGTTAAGGATGCACAGCGATTTATCAAGTTCTGCCTTCAGTTCTTCTATATCTACATTCGGGTTGTCGCAACCTATGTACCACTGATGGGCGAAAAGGTTGCTGTGCTTTTGGCCGGCCACTGCAAACTCCTTGATGGTGATATTCATTTTTTTAGACACCATTTCAATAGCTTTATTCATATTGTCTACTGATAGGTGCTCGCCGCAGAGGCTCAGGAATTGCTTTGTTCTACCTACAATCGCAATCTCGTGTTCGGTTGCGTCTGTAAATCGCAGTACATCGCCAATAAGGTAACGCCATGCGCCGGAACAAGTGCTGAGCGCAACCGCATATTCTACACCCTCCTGCACTTCTGCTATGGTGTATATCTCCGGATTTGGTTTTGGATTACCGTCTTCGTCGAAGTTGTTGGAATTAAATGGTATGAACTCATAAAACACACCTGCGTTCAGTACCAGTTTGATGCCTGCTCCGGGGCGCGCCTGAAATCCAAACGATCCTTCCGACGCCATATACGTTTCAATAAACGTGATGGGCTTACCCCATATTTGTTTGAAACTTTCGCGGTAAGGCTCTATCGATACGCCGCCGTGAATATATACGCTCAGGTTGGGCCATATTTCGTGTATATTTTTTACGCCATGGTGTTTTATTACACGCTCCAGCACTATTTGCACCCATGCTGGCACGCCGCATACTATACCTACGTCCCACTGGTCGGCTTTTTCTACAATCAGTTTTATTCTATCCTCCCACTTCGGGCGTTTGCTTATGCGTTGGCCAGGCTTGTATAAAAGCGACGACATCCACCGAGGCATATTTTTTGCACTTATGCCGCTCATATCGCCCTCATAATAATCGCCCTTTTCGTAAAGCGATGTAGTGCCGCCCAGCATAAGAATACCTTTCTGAAACGCAACCGGCGGTATCTTGAAGTTGGCCATACTGTACAACTGTTTAAACCCAACTTTCTTAATGGATTTAATCATGTCGTGGGTTACAGGTATATGCTTGCTTGCAGTTTCAGAGGTGCCAGAGCTGAGTGCGAAGTATTTTACCTTGCCGGGCCAGGTAACGTTTTCTTCACCGTTCTGGCAGCGTTTCCACCACTGGTCATACATATCGTTGTACGTGCTCACTGGCACGCGCTCGCGAAAAGCAGTAACGAAATCAATTTCTTTGCTAAGTATTTCTCCAAATCCATAATGCTTGCCAAATGCTGTGTACTGTCCACGCTCCATTAGCTGCCGTAATGCGTGGCGCTGATAGGTTTGCGGACTTGCCACCGGCAAGTTGAATTTTTTACGAAGTTGTAAGGAACGAGCTATCAGATTACCTAATAATGCCATTGGTACTCTTTGCTTGATTTAAGATTTGAAAGCCAAATTTACGAATTCCTGTGTTAAATAACTGGTAAGTTATTTAATAAAATACGAAACGGCGCTGCCCTGTAATACCAAAGGTGGATACGAGAAGTTTGCCACGAAAGCATCCTAAAAAACAAAGGAGCATCGCATTGCTGCAACGCCCCTTTGCTTTTACTTGATGCTTATATCTTTGGTTACTTATTTCTTAAACAATCCTTTCAATCCGCCTTTTACTTTATCGGCAGCATCTTTTACGGCTTCGGGTGTTTTACGTTTGGTTGTGTCGCCGCCGCCGCCGAGTAGTTGTTTTTTTATCTCGTCTTTAGCCTCGTTTATCGCTTGTTTTTTTATTGCAGCTACAGTGTCTTTTACTACTGTTTTTACGCTGTCTACCTTTTTCTGTACTTCTTTCTTTATCTCCTCTTTTATGTTGTTTACTGCGTTTCCGGCCACATTTTTAAGGTCTGTTTCTATTTTGGGGCTTGTTACGGTTCCGGTCAATTTTATGGTCAGGTTCACTTTATCGCTTAGCGTAACCGGTATACCCTTGCTTGCAGCCTGCCCTACAAGGTTGTTGAGCATAGCGTTGCCCTCGGCGCCCATCATAGCGCGCGGCGCCACAAGGTTAATGCCGTACTTTATAGTTTGGTCAAAACCGTTGCTTCCTGCTATTTCGGCTTCCACATCGCCCATTTTCATTTTATAGGGCTGCACAATCAGGCGGCCATTCTCAATGCTGAAAAACAACTTCATGTCTTTCAGGTTTATCGATTTAAACTGCGAAAGGTGGAGCTTGTCTGCAAGCTGATCTGTAATCGGGAAGTTGCTTAGCAGACCTTTTAGCAGCATCATATCGCCTTTGCCTGTGAGGGAGTTCATGAGTGGCGCCATATCCGGGCCAATTTTTCCTGCTACACCCAACGATGACGATACCTTGCCCGAAGCATATTTAGCCACAGGCATCATTTTTTGCACTGAGGGGAACGCTGCATATGTTTTCTGTATATCGATATCCTGTACGCTGTAATCAAATTTCACATCAGGATTTTTCTTATCGTTCTTGGTAGAGTAGTAGCCAGTCATTTTAATTGCGCCATCCAGTCCTTTGCCGCTAATGTTTTGTAGCGTCACGGTCTGGTCGCGAACAGCCAAGCCACCCTGTACGCCTGTAAGCAGTATGTCGTCATATTTTACCGAGCCTACCTCCACTTTCAAATCTACATCCAGGTTTGCAGGTACTATAAATGGTTCGGTTGCCGGCGGAGCAGCCTTTGTATCGGTAGTAGTCGGTGTAGTTCCCATAAACTTGTTCACATCTACCTTGTCTGCTAGGAAGTGCAAAGACCCATTCAGCGATTCGTTATGCAAATAGTATCCCAACAAGTTGTTGATGCTGCCGTCTCCGCTGAAAATGGTACCCATATACATTCCCTTCATGTTAGACACGGTAACATTTTTTGGGTTGAAAGTCAATATCAGACTATAGAGATTAATACCATCTGGGTAGTCTTTAGAGGAGTAGGCTATGTCTTTGAGTGATATTGTGCCAGACGCATCCAGTTTTTCGAATTGTTGTTTTTGGGCATCGGCTACGGCCCCTTTCACCGCTACATCTGCACCTACTTCGCCGGCCAGCTTCATGCCGCCGTCCAGCTTCACAAATTTTTGCACTTGCGTCAGGTCAAGTTTTGCTTTTAGTCCGGCATCTATCCATTGATTAGATACCGGTGTTTTAAGCAGCAATCTCAGATCGAAGGGGTTTGAACCGAAATCGAGATGGCATTTTTCCAGATTAACAACCGTATGGTCTATCACGCCATCCGGATTATTTACATCGAGCTTTATCTGTATGTTAGCTACTTTTTGCGGCAAGTCAGGATACTGGAACGAGGCATCCTGAATACCCAGATTGAACTGGAATGCCGGCATTTGTGTTTTATTGTAGTCGCCCTTCACAAAGCCATTCAGCGCAACCTTTCCGGTAGTTTTTATGTCTTTGAAGCTATTCTGATAAATACCGGGCACCAGCGACAGGATATCTTTAAAATCGTTCGACGGGGTGTTGAACGTAATATCCATCTTCATATTGTTGGTGTCGGGCATCTGTACAAATCCCTTTGTAGATAGCTTGAGCCCGTTGAGCTGTATTTTGTCTGTATTAAAAGAGTATTTGCTTGCTTTGTTATCTATGTTCAGGTCCAGGTCTATACTCGTTTTTACTTTACGCAGATAGGGAATGCTGCCCATTACGTAGGTAAACTCGTCTATAGTAGTTTTCGTTTCGAGCGTAAAGTTGTCGCTTGTGAAATCGCCCGACCCTTTGTGATTCAGGTTTTGAATCACAACCTGCATTTTACCTTGCTGGTCGTTGTATTCAATATAGCCATTTTCAATGCCATATTTTCGCAGTTTCAGGGCAAAGGGGGCGCTTTCTGTAGCCGGTTTCTCAGCAGGCGTGGGTTTGGTTATGTCCCAGTTGGCTTTACCGTCGGCGTGCACAATAGCGTGTATGCGCGGCGTTATCAGGCCAATGTTTAGTATGTCATACGATCCTTTTATCGCCTTCATAAGCTCCAGCGACACATCTATGCTTTTAGCCGAGATGAGGGTATCCGATTTGAAATCGTCCTTGCCCACAATGCTTAGATCTATAATGCTTACAGAGAGATTGGGGAAGCTATGGAAGATAGAAATATCCACATCTTTAAAATCGGTAGTGGCGTTGAGCTGGTCGTTAAGCTCTTTTTTTACCAGCGCCATGATTTTGTCTTTAAAAAAGACAGGAATGATTATTGCTGTACCCAGCAATAGTAATATGATAACTCCTATTCCTATCAACAGCCGTTTCACCAATTTACCTGTTTTCATAATAATCTGTTTGTGTTTGGTGCAAAAGTAACATAGTGGAATTTAACTATAAAAAATTACATCGGCGGTTTTTCCTTTTATTCGATATTATTGCCGTTATTCTGTTAAAGAAACAGTAAATCAGTTTAAACAATAAACATGCTAAAAAAACTTGGACAGGCTATTGTGGGTTTTGTGGTTGTTGCCGGCGCAATGGGGTGTTTTGCTGCAAAGCAGACAGGCATGAAGAAACAACCCGGTATTTGGCAAGCAACGCCGATAGTGGCCGACGGTAAGGCCGACGACTGGCCGGGGGCTTATGCCCATTATGACGAAGACGCTATGCTGGGCTATTCTATAACCAATGATAGTGTGAACATATACCTGCGGATAGAAACGGGTGATTTGGGTACACAATTGAAAATTCTGGAGCAGGGGCTTACCGTTTGGGTAGATAAGACCGGTAAGGATAATCAGGTTACCGCAATTAACTTTCCACTGCCCATGGAGGCGCGAAGCGCCCGACGAGCCGTCGGCGGTCAGTTTTATGCCGATGGTAGCGATGAACGCAAGGCGCGACTGGAGCTGGAAGATCGAGTGCGGGCGGCGCTAACGGGCGCTAACGAGTATTCGCTTCAAGGTTTTAAGGGGTGCAACTTGCAGTATAAGCTCAGCGAAAAAGACAGTTGCGGAGTGGAGACCCGTGTTGGGGTAGATGGTGATAATGAAATGGTGTGGGAAGCTGTTGTTCCCTTTAGGGCTTTTTATTTTAAGCGATCGGTAACCAGAGCCGAAAAAGGCAGGTCGCTGAGTATCTGTATCGAGACTACCGGTGCGCCAAAGCCGGCAGCTCCAACCGGTAGTAGTGTTGGCAGGCCGTTATCGTCGCCGGGGTTCAGTATTGGCGGCATGGGCGTAGGCGTCAATTTCGGTGGTGGTTATAACGGCGGCAGGCAGCCCCAACAAGGTGTTAATATTACACAGTCGCTCTATAAAACTACCAAAACCTGGGTTAAGTTTGGATTAGCATATCCATAAATAGTAATTTTGCCAATGGCAACTTCTTGATAAATTTGTTGCTGTAGGTTATCGCTAAACAGGAAAATATGAAACTCTCCAGATTATTCGCTTATGCCGCAGCCGGAATGATTGTTGGCTTGCTTATAGAAAACAAATCAATCATAGTAAAGCAAAAAGCAAAAGACAAAGCCCGTAAACTTAAAGACGAAGCATTAGAGAAACTACATGGCGCCGGTTAGTATTTACCGGGCGTTGAACTGGTAGTTTTTAAGCCTGTATACTCTAATTACCGTACTGTTCAACGCCATGTCTGAATGTTCTACGAGATACGGGAAATCGTCGGGGTGAAAGCGGAAGTTAGTGATCAGATAGTCGGCGCTATCCGGGTGCACCAGTTTTAGCCTTACCCTTTCTTCTTCCTCCATAAAGTCTATATTGTTTTGCAGTATTTCTGGGTAAATACTGGTTACCATTATTTCCTTTCTCTGGTCGGCATCCAGTATGTACTTGAGCGCCTGTAGGTTGCTCACGCCCCAATAGTCCATTTCGTAGTTTTTGCGCAGGTACTCTTCTTCGTGCGACACCAGCTCATTGAAATAAACTTGCTGAAAGGGGTGTGATTTTACCATAAAGAAAGCAATAGCGGCAAATTGCAGGCCACATACTGCTTGCACCACCATTGTGTTGCGTTTATTGCCGGCAACAGCGCTGTGGGTTAATAGCTGATGTATGGCATATATACCCATCATAAGGAACGATGGGTAAATGAAATACAGATGGCGCCAGTCGTCGTAAATAATAGAATGCAGGAAGAATACTGCAAATATCGGCACAAGAAAGCAGCCTACATAAAGCAGGTAGTTGCGCTCCTGCGTATTTTTAAGGTATTGCAGTGGGTTTTTTATAAATGAGCGGATAATCATCACCATTCCTGTGAAGCCGATTATCAGGATCAATATTGGGTTGGAGATGAAGAACCAGCGGGTAAAGTAGGTCCAGGTTATTTCTGTGCTTTGTATATACTTGCCGCCAATGAGTATAGACCCCTGCCACAGATCGAATTTAGATAATTTGCTAAACGATTCCGTAAAGTGCTTTATAGGGCTGACCCACAAATAGGGCCACGCTATGAATAGCAAAGAGCAGAAACCTACAGTAAAGGCAACGGTATTTATAATCGTTTTTGTGGGTTTTTCTTTGTTTATGGCATTGAAAATCATGTCGAGGATAAGGAAGCCAAATATGAAGCTACCCAACATGATACCCATGATACGTATACTGGTGGCATAGCCGCACGCCAAGCCAAGTAGAGCAAACAAAAGCGGTTTGTTTTTCTGAAAAGCCATTTGGCAGAGCAGCAGCGTAATGATGAACACCGACAGGAAGGGTAAGTCTTTACTGTTAAAGAAGGAGTGCGCATAAAACCGCGGTGCAAAAGCCAAAAACATAAATGCGAAAATGGCCAGAAATTTATTTTTGAAGAGGCGATAGGCGAGTGCATAGGCGGCAAAAGCTCCCAAAAGAAACAGTACATGCGTCACCACATGGCGCATCATGTATATGTCGCGCTTGTCGGTGAGCTTCATCCACTTTTCTATGATTATTAATGGTAGTTCAAAACCGGCTCCGTGGTTGTCGGTAGGTTTCAAAAACAAGTCTTTGTCGCCATGAAACACATAATTATAGCTGAGCAGTCCGGGGCCGCGCTGCAGGGGTTCGTCCCATGCTACGCCATAATCTTTTAAAACGATGAGGCCGAGAAAAAGGGCTGCGAAGAAAAGTATAATACCCGGAAAGTAGGGAGCTAATTTTGCTTTCATTTTTGTTGTCTGTTTGGGAAATCGCGTATTATGCCTGTTGCTGACAGGTTGCGTATAAAAGTAAAAAAAATAGGGAATGCACGCAAAAAGGCGTCGAAATTACTGAATCAATAACATGGTTTTTATTTGTATAGTTCTATGCAAATGTCGTCCATGTATATTTCGCGCTTTCCGGTGTTCCATAAGTACAACTTTATTCTGTGGCCATTTTTTAGCCCCGGCGGCACAGGTACAAAATAGGAAACCACACCCCATGTGTTTATACGGTTTATGTCGAGCGTTACGGGTTTGTCGTCATAATTTTGTATCGCAATTTTGTTCTCTATCTTACATCCCGACCAAGATTTATGGTCAATATCTAAAACCAACAAATGCTTAAAGTAGTCGGGCGGAAACGGATACATGAATTTGCCGGTGCATTTTATCCAGTTCACGTCTTTAAAAACTTTTTCGCTAAACGTGTCGCTGATCAACTCTGATAGTTCTTC
This sequence comes from uncultured Flavipsychrobacter sp., assembly GCA_964561325.1. GTDB lineage: Bacteria > Bacteroidota > Bacteroidia > Chitinophagales > Chitinophagaceae > Nemorincola. The sequence goes on along the minus strand of CAZLPE010000002.1, from coordinate 28,509 downwards.
GTTCCCCATGGCATAAAAGTATGTTCCACCCGGCGCCGGGCTTTTTAAATACTTGGGATTTAACGAGTCGTCAAAATTGTTACAATGCCAGACACCTAACTTTATTATCTTATTTGTATCCGGTTGAAAATGTCCGATGTCGTAAGTTACCAGATCGTCGTACTTCAATTTTGTACGGAACAGCATTTGTATGTTGAATTGGAGGTTCGATTGCTCGCTCAGTAGCACACCCTTTGCTTGCTGTATGCTATAGCTCATATTTACGGCTACAAAAAACGAGCATATTGTTGCTACCATTACTTTAGTGCGCATACGTGCTGGCGCTATTTTTTGGATGTAAGCGGCCAATGGAATGGCGAGTAGTGGATAAATATGCAACATTGGGCGCGAGCCCAGACCATTTATATAGTTGAAGCAGTACCAGCAGTAGATAATGTATACATATACCGGAAACAGCGCCCATAAGGCCAATGCCCAAGGGCGGTAGGCGTTATACAGTGCAAAGCCCGCTAAGGCAAATAACATTACCATAGCATAGGGCAGCCAGCCATTAGAAAAATAAAATAAGCCCTCTATAATATGGGGGTGCAGCCACGAAAACGACTGGTCGCCATAGCTGTAGTAGACAAACGATCCGGTCATGAGTTTCCAGTAGCATAGCTGGGGTATTATGGGTAAAATAAAGGAAAATGCTGCCACAGCCACGCCACTGGTGTTTTCCTTTATCAAACGGAGCTTCTCAACTGCTGAATGTTTGTTGTATATGTTGTACAATAGCGGAATGAGTAGGCATACTATGTCTGTAGGACGAATAATTGTGATCAAACCGGCCAATAGCCCTACTGTTGCGAAGCGCAATCTGGATGGCAGGTTATGCAGCTTCACTGTAACCAGCATAAGAGCGGCATAAAGGAAGAACAGCGGCGTATGCGACATGCCGCCCTGCATAATAGTAAACCAAAATAGGTTTGTACCCGCAAATAATGCTGCTATAGCGAGACGCGCTATATGCTGTGGATATAGCTGGCGGAGTATCTTGTATACTGTCAGCAATCCAAGCAGGCCATAAAAGAGCGATGCAAATTTTATAGTATAATTATATGCAGTTGAAAACCCGTTTGCCCGCTTCCCCATTGCTTTTGCAGTAAGGTGAGTAGCTAAAAAAAACGGAGCCTCCATGAGCGCTACGCCATAAGTATATTGGTTGTTGGCATAGCCAAGCGGGGTACGCTTATCGCCAAGGGTTTTTACATAGCCTTTTATGTCTTCTGATATGCCTTTGTCATCAGGGAGTTTGTCTAGCGCGGTATGGTTATGGTATATAAAGGTTGCGGGCAGGTATAGATAATAGCCAAGGGCATCTCCGTGCAGAGAATATCGTTTTACTCCAAATTGAACCAGCATAAACGCCGAGAGCGCCAGAGCGATGACAAGAATTATTTTGCTGAAAAAGTTGGCATTCATATTTGAGCTTGGGTATATAGTAGCGTAAATAAGCGCATGCACAAAATAAAGAAAAAGGCGCGGAACAATTTAGCCGCGCCTTTTTATGATAACTTTTCGAATAACGGACTTAGGTAGTTTTTATTGCGATACTGAGCCGCCTTCCTTAGGTATGCGTCCGCATCCTGCATAATATTTGTGCCAGTATTGGTCTTTCAGATTGCTGATTACAACGCCCTGCGACGAAGAAGCGTGCACAAAATAATCGTTGGCAAGGTAAACGCCTACGTGGGTGATACGCCTGCTCCTGACATGAAAGAAAACGAGGTCGCCCTCTGTAGCGTCTTTTGTTTTCTTTATGTGTTTCGCTTTTTTAAACTGATCGTGGGCTGTACGCTCTAGGCCTGTACAGTATACCTCTTCGTAAAGCTTTTGCGAAAACCCGGAACAGTCTATTCCTGATTTGTCGCTACCGCCAAGGCGATAGTTGCAGCCATACCACTTATTGATAAACTTCAACAACGAATAGTTGTTGGGCGCGTTGTCGCCCAGCACATCAGTAAATGTGTAGCTTGGCGATGCTATTTCTTCGGCAAGGGCAGCAGCGTTAATGCTGTCAATTTCAGCCTGCGTTTGCTTTTTCGGCGTTTCCTTGATTATGTAGTATACGCCGGGTTTGCGGTATTCTTTTATAGGCTGGTCATTTTCAGCTACCGCAATTTCCTCCACCTTAGGGGCGGGAGCTACGATTGGTTTAGCGTGCGGTTTCTTCTTATCAACAATATTATTGGTTACATTTAGTTTGTTGTGCGCCGGCAGGTACATGTTGTCTATAAACATGGGTTTTGCAGGCGTTTTATGAACATAGGTATGCTGCGTGGTACTACAACTAAAAAGAAATACTGATAGAAAAAAGCATGCTGTGGTGAGTAAAGTTGTTTGTTTAGTCATCGGCATGTGTTTAACGAGGCGCAAAGGTAGGGCGCTAAATCAGCTTGAACAAAAATTGATGGCCGGTTAAGCAAAATTAACCAGAGATTAATACTGTTTGGTAATTGTGTATGCATAAATGCTTGCAAATGCGCTATTCATCAAGTATGGCTTAATAACTATCATTGATTTTCATAAAATGTCGGTTCGGCAGTGTTGTTGCATCGCGCAAATAAGCTGTTTGTGCATAATAGAATACAATCAACGCCAGTTATTGGAAACGCGCTTTTTTTCAACCGGCTTTTGGTCATTGTCATCAATAAAAAAACAGTTTGGTTGTTAACAACAATCAATATTTTTTCTACTTTTGAACTAAGATGGCCAATCCCGATAAGAATAGATTTAATGTAAATCAACAGAACCTTGATGCGCAGCAAGCCAATCAAAGAAGTATTGACGATAGCGCAAATCAGGCAAGATGTAATAACTGTAACTGGGGCATTACTCCCAATGCAGATATATGTGAAAACTGCGGTGAGTGGCAGTTGACCGGTAAGTGTAACTTCTGCTATGCAGAGTTTGAAGAAGGACAGCGTTTTTGCGCAGAGTGCGGCAATCCGCCTACAGGCATCAATTGCGGACATTGCGGTACGCTGAGTCATTTCGACTTTTGCCCAAAGTGCAATGCTGCGCTCACCCGGCAATCTAACGAGACCATCAATATGATTGCCAATTCTATCGAATTTCAGAATGTTGTCAATATTCTGGTGCAGCCGGTAGACCCCGAAACATTTAACACCAACGCTCAATCTAATCAGTCGGATTTAGAAATGACTGCTTTGAAGAATTATCTGTCTAAGTTTTCTGAAAAGAAAACAAAGAAGAAGGATATGTTTTCGTTAAATGACAGTTCGGGTATGAACGTGCAGGATAACATTAACTCCCTTGAACAGTCTAAACAGAACATAACCGCTGAAGAGCGACAAGAGCTTGCGAGAAAGCAAAAAGAATCGCTTGCGCTGCAACTGCTCGAAGAAACGAGGAACAAAACATTTCCGAACAATCAGGAAGCGCGTAAGTTTTTTGGCGCATTGAAAATACTGTTACCCCAGGTAATACAGAAACGCAATCCTACGGGTTGGCGTTGCAATGCCTACTACAATCTTCACGCCGGCGGCCCGCAGGAATGTTCTGCTACCTGCTCTGGAGGCACATGGATTTACGAAACTAAAACGGAAACTGCGCTTAATTACACCGTAATATGAGTACTCAACGGCCTGATGTAAGTAATATTATTTCTTCAGGCAATGTAAATAGCACTGCCCGGCATCAGTCGGGCATTATTCCGTCTGTAATATCGTCGGTGGCGCCGGCGCCTGTGGCGCATGGGCCGCAGGCCATTACGTCGTTGCTTGCCAACGAAATAATACTAAACGGGGTTAAATACAAAATATTAAAACAAATAGCCCGTTCGGGCGAGGCAGAGGTATTTTTGGTTAACGCCAATGGTACTGACCTTGTTTTTAAATACTACTATTCGCAATACAAGCCCAAGGATGAGATACTTGTAAAGCTAAAGGGATTAAGGCACCCTTACATCATTGCCTTGTTCGATTACGGTTACCACCACGACCGGTTTTTCGAGATATCGGAATATGCGCAGGGCGGTACGCTGCATGATCACATGCCCATCACTACGTTTCAGAAAACGAAGGAAATAGTCGATCAAACCATAGAAGGCCTGAATTACTGTCACACCCATGGCATTATTCATAGAGACATAAAGCCGGAGAATATATTTTATCGCACTGTATATAAGCGCGAGATAGCTTTAGGCGATTTTGGTATTGCGTCGAACCTGAAAGAGGGTGAGGAGTTGGTGCGTACCAGTATGGCGCGCACAAGCCTTTATGCAGCCCCCGAATTGTTTACCAACATTCAGGGAAAAACAACCATTGAAAAGAGCGTAGACTACTATGCGCTCGGAATGTCGTTGTTGCATATGTGGTTTGGTCGCAATCCGTTTGAGGATGTGGATGAGTTTGGTATCATGCGCCTGAAAAGCGAGGGTAGGGTACTGTTCCCCGACAACATAGACGACGAAGTTGAAACGCTGATTAAGGGTTTGATCACCGTAAACCCGCGCGACCGCTGGGGCTACGAGGAGGTAAAGAAGTGGATAAACGGAGAAAATGTAAAGGTATTTTACCAAACGATCAGTTTTGAGTACAAGCCTTATGCCTTTGGCTTGATAGATGGCGAGCAGATTGTAGTAAACAACCCAAAAGATCTGGTTTGGTATTTGGAGAAATATCCCGATCGCGGCGAAGGGCATCTTTACAGAAACTCTATAGCCAAGTGGATAGAAACAGTAGACCCGGGGTTGTTTAACGACCTGATGGATATTGTTGAGAAAGATTTTCCACGAGATCGTACGGCAGGGCTTACTAAGGCAACCTATATTCTTGACCCTGAACGTCCGTTCAGAGGGTTTGACAATACAAAGCTAAGGACGCAGGAAGAGATAGCCGCTCATTTTGAACGCAACTTTGACCATTACAAAAACGACCTGAGCAATCCGAATGCGGCATTTTACATATTTCTTGAATCAAGGAATTACCAGCAGAATGCCGATGAATACCGAAATTATTTTAAAACTACCAATCCCGAAGCTGCGCTCAATGCACTGATCTTCAAACTTCAGGGGGCAGATAAATTTATCATTGGCGACTATACCATCTACCAGCCCGAAGAGCTGCTGATGGTAGACGCAGTGACCGAACAGTTGATTATAGATCAATTGGCAAACGTAAACTCGAAGTTGTCGTTGTGGATAAACGGCTTCAAAAAGCTGGCGCCTACGTTGGTTAAATGGCATGCGCTCAAACGGTTTGATGAACGCACATTGCGCTATGCGCTGCAAGAGGGCTTTGAGTTCAGAGGATTTGTAGCCAACGACAGGCAGGATGTTTTTCAGATGTTGAAAAACAACATTGGCGCGTTTTTTCAGGAGCCTGATGCCGAACAAAACCGAAACGAAGCCAATTATTGGTTGCAAAATTACATGGACTCCTCGTTTGGCGAAACGGTGATCGATCATTTAAAGACAGAAAACTGTTCGGACAGGGAGTTTATACTGATGCTTAATTATGCCTATGCCGAACATGATGCAGCTGGTATGAATCTGTATGAAGTAGTGGAGACGTTGTTGCCAAGCGTAAAGAATAAGAAATCAGATAATAAAAAAACAGGGAATAAGATACTGCTCAGCAATGTAATAGAGATTCACCTACACAATGTGGTAGATTATTGGGCTTATCAAGCCAAAACAAGCGCATTGCTGTTTCTTGACTGCCTTATAGATTTTATTAATTTCCTGGAGCGGAATATGTCTTCGTATCCCGAATTGTTTTCACCGCTTGTCGTGCAGCTCAACGACCATGTGAGCGCCGGCGTGCGGAAGGACATAACATTGGTGAGCGGAGACGAGCCGAAAACGGAAGATTACCGTAATGATTTATCGAAGGCAGTAGACAGGCTGAAACGATTGCAGCCCGACATGCCCTATGTGTTGCGCTTTCAGCATGAGCTGGCGCTGCTCAAAAAAAATCATCAGGACATCAAGCAGGGATTGGTAAAGGAGAAAAAGGAAAAGCTGAATATAACCAACAGTAAGTTTGATAAGATATTGCAGCGATACCGGGCAAAATATAGGGAACGAACAAAAGATGCGTTCAACGAAACGCTGTATTGGAATATTGCAGTAGGATCGGTGGGTATTTTTTTCATGATCGCATCATTTATTTATACAGAAGAGGGGCCAATCACTTTTGTATCGCTTGCGGCAATAATACTTGCCTCTTTTCTGGGTAGTAGAATAGGCAATAACATTGGCGCTATGATCACCAAGGCCGATGATGAGAAAAACCTGCTTGGCGCTGTAATAGGCCTTTATGCCGGCTGCTTGCTTGGGTACCATTTCAGCGCTATGCTGCCAACTGTTAGCGGTCTGGAGCCATTTGGGGTTTATGCAAAGGTATCGTCGGAGGTTATAACCGTTATCTCGGTGATTTTGCTGGCCATTTTTGGCGGCAGGGCATTTTACCTGTACAGGGAAAACGAGAAAGCGCTCAATGCTATTGGGTTGGAACCGCAAGAGCAGGATGCACTGGACCAAAACCTAAAAGAGATAGACCGCTACTTTAAAGAAAAAGAAACCTTTGATGTTTTTCAGGAAACTGTCAGGATATTGTCTTTAGACGATGGACAGTTTGATCAGGAATTTGCAAAGTCGAAAATAGCAGCTTAGTACACCCATACCGTACTATTAGGTGCAAGTGGGCGGCGGCCGTAAAAGCTAAATTTTAATTAGTAGAGCAAACCAACAATGGCAATACAATGTAAACAATGCAATCAGCAAAACAGAGACAGCGCGCGGTACTGCAAGTATTGCGGTAGCGAGGTAGCAAGCGCTACTACGGAGTCTGCAAGTCTGGATCTGGACGAGCTGGTAGGGCTGGCGGAGCTGAAAGCCGAGATAAACACAAAAATTACTGTGGCTCGGCGCATGCAGCAAAGCGGACGGCAACTGGATAAGAAAACGCTGCACACCATACTTGTGGGCAAAACGGGTACTGCCAAGAGCAAGTTGGCAGAGCTGTTGGCGCGCATGTATTTTAAAAATGGAATTATTGCCAAGCCAGACTCGAAAACAGTAAATGCGGTAGATTTTAATGCATTTTCAAAAGATCTGGCCGCCAACCTGAGCGCAGCAAAGGGCGGTGTTGTGTTTATAGACGAGGTGCATAAGCTGGTGCCTGCCGAGTATATACCGGGCCAAACCACACAGATAGACAAACTATATGTGGAAATGGACAAAACGCAGGGAGACCCCATTATCATTTTAGCTTCGCGTCCGGAGGGATTTCTTGAATATCTGGAGAAGAATCCGGAGGTGAAGAACAGGTTTAATCTTGTATTCAATCTGGCTGATCTTGATGCTACGGAAATGTTTGAAATAGCTTTAAGGCAGTTTCAAAGCCAGCATTTCACGCTGTCGCCTGAGGCGGAAGTGAAGTTGCAGAAGGTGTTTAAACGCCTTGTGAAGCTGAAAGATAGCAGTTTTGGTAATGGACACACGGTAAACAAGATAGTAAAAGAGATAATAGAAGCGCACTTTGTAAATCCTCAATTCGATCAGTTTCCCAATACGATTATTGTAGAGGATATTAAGGGCGAAGTAACAGAAGAAAAAACTACAGAACAGATATTTGCCGAACTCGATCAGTTTATCGGTATGGATGATGTAAAAGGGTACATCCGTAACATGATAGAGCGTATAGAGATTGCGCGAATGGATGCAGAGCGGACCAAAAAGCCGTTTACGTTTGGCGAACACCTGATACTGACCGGCAATCCGGGTACGGGAAAAACATCGCTTGCACGAAAGCTTGGCGAGATATTTGCCTCTATAGGGTTGCTTACTAAAGGGCATGTTGTTGAGGTTGACCGTAGTAAAATGGTAGGCCAGTTTACAGGCGAAACCGCGAAGCTTGTACAGAAAATATGCGATGACGCTCAGGGCGGTATCCTGTTTATAGACGAGGCCTACACCTTGAAGCAGCACGACAGCGACAACTTTGGTCAGGAGGCTATAGATACACTGCTGAAGCGTATGGAAGATGACCGTGGTAAGATGATGGTAGTAGCAGCGGGGTATGCAAAAGAAATGCAGAACTTCATTAATGCCAATCCGGGATTGAAGTCGAGGTTTAAGGAAGAAAATGTTTTCGATCTGAAGGATTATACTCCCGAAGAACTCTTTAAGATATTTATGGTGTTTGCCACCAAAGACAATTTTGCGCTGGTGGCAGATGCTCAGGACAAGCTCAAGAAGTCGTTGCAGGCGGTTTACGACAAGCGCGACAAGAACTTTGGTAATGGTAGAGATGTGCGCAACTTCTACGAAAAATGTCAGGCGCGCAGGGCAGCACGCCTCAATGCCGGATATATTTACGACATGAATCTTTATGCCGACGATATACCAGCGTTTGACGATGGCGTGAAAACGATGACCATGGATGAAGCGCTCGGCGAACTGAATAGTCTGATAGGTCTGCAGAACGTGAAGGATGAAATTACCAAACTGATAGACTACATAGAGATTGAAAAGCTAAGAACGCGCGGCGGTAGCAAAAAGACGGTATTGAATATTCATTTTATATTTAAAGGCAATCCCGGAACTGGTAAAACCACTGTAGCGCGCATATTGGCCAACATATTTAAAGCCATGGGATTGCTTACCCGCGGCCAGTTGGTAGAAACCGACCGTAAGGATCTGGTAGCAGAATACGTAGGGCAGACCGCAGCCAAAACCAACAAAGTTATAGAGAGCGCGCTCGGCGGCGTGCTGTTTGTAGACGAGGCCTATACGCTTGTAGCGGGCGGTCCGGGCGACTTTGGTAAAGAGGCGATAGACACACTGCTAAAACGAATGGAGGATGACCGGGGGAAAATGATTGTTATTGCAGCCGGATACAATGCCGATATGGATCGATTCCTTCAGTCGAACCCCGGATTGACATCTCGATTCACCAAGCATATCATGTTCGACGACTATACGCCTGCTGAGATGACTGAAATATTTAAGGCATTGGTTAAGGGTAAGGGTATGACGCTTGCCGACGGCGTTGACGCTCATGCTCTTCAGGTGTTCACCCATATTTTCAATACCCGGAACAAGAACTTTGCGAATGGCCGTACGGTGCGCAACTTATTTGAGGGAATATTGCAAAATCAGGCAATGCGTATATCTGCCGACCACAAGAAAGGAGTGGATGTAGGTAGTACTATTCAATTAATTACCATAGAAGATTTTAAATAACAACCATGATTTGTGCCCACTGCAAAAGCGACATTGATAACGACAGTTTGCACTGCGACCAATGTGGTAAAGAATTGTTTATATGTTCGGGTTGTGGTAAACCCGGCAAAGGGAAGAACTGTGTAGAGTGCGGTAGTCCGTTATATTCGCCCAAGCAAAAAGCATCGGGTGGGGCGGCGCCTGCGGCGCCGGCTGTCAATTCGCTATTTGGCGGCGCTCCCGCAGCGGCCGCGCCTATGCCCGCGCCGCAGCCATTTATGCCACAGCCTATGCAGCCCACAGCGCCGCCGCCGCCGGTTATGATGCAACAGCAGGCAGCGTTTAATGCGCCGCCAAGAC
>CAZLPE010000002.1:16080-18814 GCA_964561325.1 uncultured Flavipsychrobacter sp. | reverse complement strand
CCGCCGCCGCCGGTTATGATGCAACAGCAGGCAGCGTTTAATGCGCCGCCAAGACCAGCGCTGCGTATTGCCAATAATCACCTGAATATAGACATAGACATTAAAGACGGCGCTATTATTGGCAGAGCCATGGGCGACTATGTCCATTTGTTTAGTCAGTTTTCGCAGATATCCGGCAAGCATCTGCAATTTATGTTCGACCAAAACGTGGGTTGGGTAGTAAAGGATCTTGGCTCTACAAATGGTACTGCCATTAGCGCCGATGCCAACTGGATGCAATCGGCAAAGCTGCCGCCCAACATACCTACGCCTATCAATGAATACAAGTTTATACTGATCGCTAATATTGAATTCCAAATAATAATTATTCCAGCGCTATCCTCTACGCCGGGCACACAGAGATTATGATACTTGAAGTTAGCGCTCGTTGTGATATTGGCTTGGTGCGCGCCAGAAACGAAGATATAATACTGGTTGGTAACGAACTGCTGCGCGACTGCGCAGCGTCGTATACTTTCGCTGTTCATGAGTCGTCGGCGCCGCTGATGATAGCCGTGGCCGATGGTATGGGTGGGCACAAGGGCGGCGCGGCTGCCAGTCAGCTTGTGGCTACCGATATGTATCTTGCCGCATACAGCATAGATAAAAATATGCTGCATGAAGACATGAAGACCACGCTGAAAGATAAGATGGTAGCCATACACAACAGGCTGAAAACCGAAGGCGAGGCAGATGCGGAGAAAGCCAATATGGGATCTACAATGGTTGGCTTGTTGTTTTATGGCGCTTCGGTGTTCCTGATCAATGTTGGCGATAGCCGTATGTACAGATATCGCGATGGTATTCTTTCTCAGTTTTCGCGCGATCATTCGTTGAGCGCTATGACCAGCAATCCCGATGCGCCTAAGAATATCCTGATGAATTCTTTTGGCGCAGGAGCGCAGATATTTTTTGATTTCGAGGATATTACCAGTCGAATAATTACAGACGATCGCTTGTTGCTGTGCAGCGACGGGCTGACCGGCGAATTGAGCGATGAGGAAATTGAGCTATTACTTGCCCAGAATGCTACTACTGATATGCTTGTGGAGGCTGCGCGCCAGAAAGGCGCAAGAGACAATGTGTCGGTGGTTATCATAAAGTATTCGGGCGAATAGCGGAGCGACGATATTTATGCAGGCCTACAGATTGTAGTATTGGCAATTTGTAAAAAACTAAGCATCAGTCGGTATTATCAAAACTTTGAATTAGGTTTACACCAATAAAACGAATAGCCATGGCTTTGCCTGATATATTTACCAAAGAAGTATCCGCTAAGATCATCCAACGAATAGAGGCGCTAAAACCCACCGACCGTCCGCTGTGGGGAAAGATGAGCCCGGCGCAAATGCTGGCGCATTGCTGTGTTACGTATGAGATGATTTATGAGGAAGGCAAACATCCACAGCCAAACTTTTTTATGAAACTGATTCTTAAATCGTTCATTAAAAAGATTGTTGTAAACGAAGCGCCCTATAAGCACAACTCGCAAACGGCTCCCGCATTCCTGATTGTGGACGAGCGCAATTTTGAAGCAGAGAAAAAAAGGCTGATCGGGTTTATTACCAAAACGCAGCAGTTGGGCGGCGCTCATTTCGATGGTAAGGTTTCTCACTCATTTGGTCCGCTAAACACTACCGAATGGAATAATATGTTTTACAAACATCTCGATCATCATCTTCGCCAGTTCGGGCAGTAAGGTATTTATTGTTTTGGCGGTGTAGCGGCTTGTGTTGTTGTAGCACAAGCTGTTACTTTTTTTGCGCAATACAGTCTATTTCCACCATGGCGTCTTTTGGCAAACGGGCAACCTGCACTGTAGATCTGGCTGGCTTAAGGGTTGGGAAATAGTCTTTGTAAATATCATTTACCTGTGCAAAATCGTTGAGGTCTTTTAAGTATACAGTAACTTTCACAACTCGATCCAAATCGGAGCCGGCTGCAACTAAAACTGCTTTCAGGTTTTTTAATGCCTGATGGGTTTGGGTAGCTATGTCGCTGCCCGCCATTGCGTTTGTGGCTGGCGACAGCCCTATCTGTCCGGAGCAATAAACGGTTTTTCCTACTACTACGGCCTGCGAATACGGACCTATTGCCTTTGGCGCATCAGCGCTTACTACTGTAGTCAGTTTTCTTTCGTATTGGCAAGAAGCGAATGTTGTTATTGCCAGTAGCGCGTTGAGCAGTATGATGTTTCGATTCATGAGCTGGTATCTAAATGTAATAGTAACAAAAAACGCAAAATTGCATAGGCTATTTTCAAGCCGCCTTATGCTACATGATTTTTCGTTTCAGCCATGCACGCGCATGCTCCCATTGCATTATGCTATCGGCAGGTTCTGTTAGCGGGCCTGTATACGGGGCGCCGCGCCGTAAGAAGTGCTTGTTAAATGTGCTTTGGTTGATGCCCCACTTCATCAGAAATTGTTTACGACCATTGTTTTTAACGATCCTTAACGTGCTCTTAGACTGAAAGTGGTACACTCTGCTTTTGCCAACACCCTTAAAAATCCTGCAACCAGCATACCACATTTTCATTGCGAAGTCGTCATCGCTACTTACGCCCGGGCTAAGCTCAATACTGTAGCCGCCAGTTATGAGCCAGTATTTGCGGTGAACGATGGTAGGCGGCCAAGTAGAACCTGACCAATCGGGTTTTTCAAACGTATTACACTCCTTGAGTAGGTCTGCCTCT
>CAZLPE010000002.1:0-15980 GCA_964561325.1 uncultured Flavipsychrobacter sp. | reverse complement strand
ATAATCTGGTGGGTATAGGCCGAGTTTTTCCGGATGCTGTCAACGCATAGTTGTGCAAACGCAAGATTGTTCCAGGTGGGTATTATTATCGAAAACATGAATTTACTATATGTAGTATGAAACACCGGAATTTGCCCGATAGATGCAAAGTTAAGCTTATCATTTGGTTGGCATAGCTTACAGTTATTAAATGCGCAGGTGTTTATTGGCTTGCTTATTTTGCATTTCGTTCATTCAACATTCTGAATATCTTTACACCATACCGCGCAAAATGAGAATAAAAAGTACATACCTGTATCTACTGTTGTTTGCAGTGCATGTGCTTATTGCAATGGTGGCTTTTTTGCGTTTCAGGCTTCATCCGTTCGATACTATGTTTCCGGACGATGGCGACGGACTGAAAAACCTGTATACCATGGTATCGTATGTCAGGGAGCCGATTACCGCAGATGGTATTTTTAAATACAGCTCATTTCAGTATCCCATAGGCGAATATGTATACTACACAGATAATACGCCGCTGTTCTCCATTCCCTACCGTTGGTTTTGTCAGCATATTTACGATGCTTCCGGTAGCGTGGTTGTTGCGTATTATGTGTTTGTAATATTTAATATAATAGCCGGCGGATTAATGCTGTTTTACATTCTTCGTACGCTCATTAAGCATGATGGAATCTCTTTTTTACTCGCTACGGTTTTGCCTTGGACCAATATGCAGCTACTCAGAATATGGCGTGGGCATTACAATTTGTCTTTTACGCTATGCTCGCTAACAGCCATATGTCTGATGATAGCCTGGCACAAGTATAGAGAGCGGCGAGCAAAGCAGGTATTAGTTGCCGCCGCTGGTTGCATTCTTGCATTTTTGTCGTTTTTGGCACATGGTTATTACCTTGCTATTGTATCGATATTTATGTCGGGTATGGTGTTTTTTTATGGCTTTGCCGGCAGAAAACAACAATGGGGGCGTTTTTCTATGGTTGCCGGCGTTGTGTTGGCTGTTGTTTCGGTCGGGTTTACACTGTTAGTCGTTTATTGTACAGACCGGTATTTGCCTCTTCGCAAAGATCATCCGGGCGGTTACGACTGGATGGAGCAGAAGGTGCGGTTTACGGCATTGTTTAGCGGTTATACATTTCAGCAATTCAAGTTTCCGGTTATGTCTGGCAGTTTGTCTGTAGAGCCTGAGCAGGCGGCATATCTTGGTAATATAGGACTCTTTTTTCTTTTGGCTGCTGTGGTTGCTATGGCTATAGATAAAGAAGTAAGGGCGGTTGTGGTGGCGGCGCAAAGGCGTTTTTTCCAGCAGCCGCTTACTGCCGGTATTATGGGCGGCGCACTGTTGGTGTTATCTATTTCGTTTGGCGAAAACTATTACACATCCGATCCTCGCAATACAGGCTTACATTTTATCAATATACTCAATCCGTTTTTTTACTTGCACTTTATAACGCGCGCAGTGGAGCAGTTCCGGTCGCTGGAGCGGTTTGTATTTCCGTTTTATTTCGTGTTTAATATTTGGGTAGGCTACACTATCGTCGCCGTATTGCAGTCGGTTGGCAAGCGCTTAAAGATTGGGCTTGTGGTAATGTTGGTAGTAGTAGGTGGAGCTGAAATGGCCGACCACGTAGATTATATGCAAATAAATACCGGCGGCGAAAATTTGTTTGCCGATAACAAGGTTGCAAAAGTTAGACCAATACATTTAGATTCGAAAAAATATCAAGCAGTATTGCCAATTCCCTATTACTTGAAGGGCCCCGACGACGACGATTGGTGCATTGGCGATAATGGAAAGTGGGTGAGACAAACCTACCAGATAGCATTGGGGATGAATTTGCCACTAATGTCTATGTATATGGATAGAACGCCGCCTGCACATGGGAAAATGATGATAGAAATGGTGGCTTACGGTAAAATTGACCCCAGATTGCGGCAACTATTTAATAAAAAGCCGGTTTTAGTAGCGGTAAATACTAAACTTTTAACCGACAGCGCTCAATACAACATACCGCATGATAAGGGAATAAGGGAGGAGCATTACTGGAGTTGTATTTCGTTTGTGCAGCGCAACAATTTATCGCCTATAGATAGCATGGGTGATATAAAGTATTACGAATGGGCGCCGCCAAGCGACCAATAGCCAAATAAAAGCGGTGTATTATACAATGTGTTCGTAACTTTAGGGTATGTTATTACAAATACATCCCGACAATCCGCAACCGAGAAACATAAAAATGGTGGTTGATTGTTTGAAAGCGGGCGGTGTGATTATTTATCCCACAGATACTATTTATGGTATAGGTTGCGATATTTTTAATCCTGAAGCCATAGCGCGTATTGCGAGAATAAAGGGAATAGATGTAAAGAAAGCGCAGTTTTCCTTTATTTGCAGCGATTTGAGCCACCTAAGCGATTATGCAAAAAGCGTTGATACGCCTACGTTTAGGTTGCTAAAGGCTGCGCTGCCGGGGCCATATACCTTTATATTGGAGGCAAGTAAGCAAGTGCCCAAGTTATTGAAAACAAAAAAAGATACTGTTGGTATTCGCGTGCCTGAAAATACAATTTGTCAGACTATTGTTGCCGAATTGGGTCGACCGTTAATAAGCGCTTCATTGCCCATGGATATTGATGTTGAGTATTATACCGACCCCGAGCTGATGTTTGAGGAGTTTGGAAAGTTGGTAGATATTGTAATAGACGGCGGCATAGGTAGTATTGTGTTTTCTACGGTTATAGACTGTACAGACGGGTCGCCCGTTCTTGTAAGAGAGGGCGCCGGAGCGTGGGAGCATTTGGTCGATAATTGAGTTGGCCAATTTTTACATTCGTATACTGTTGTCAACAAAGCCTGATCTTAAAAATGCTGCTTGGTTAATGTTTGCGTTTTGGGGCAATTGGGTTTATTTTGCAGCCATAAAAAATAAATTATGAAGCACGCATTTGTTTTTCCGGGGCAGGGGGCGCAGTTTTCGGGGATGGGAAAAGGGTTGTATGAGCAAAGCTCGATAGCTCGGGAGTATTTTGAACAAGCGAATGAAATATTGGGGTTCAGAATCACCGACATAATGTTTGGCGGAACTGATGCCGAGCTAAAGCAAACCAATGTAACGCAACCTGCGATTTTTCTGCACTCTGTGATATTGTTTGAAACCACTCAGGGTCTTGCGCCCGATATGGTAGCCGGTCATTCGCTTGGCGAGTTTTCTGCTCTTATTGCCAACAAATGCCTTTCGTTTGAAGAAGGCTTGCGTCTGGTGGCAAAGCGAGCGGCGGCAATGCAGCGCGCTTGCGAAATTAACCCATCGACAATGGCTGCGGTTTTGGGTATAGACGATGCAAAGGTGGAGGAGATATGCGCGGGCATAAGCCCGGAGATAGTAGTGGCGGCAAACTATAATTGTCCCGGACAATTAGTGATAAGCGGCAGCAATGAAGGCGTAAAAGTAGCTTGCGAACAACTTAAAGCAGCGGGCGCTAAGCGGGCATTGTTATTGCCAGTGGGCGGCGCATTCCATTCGCCGCTTATGGAGCCTGCTAAAGCCGAATTGGCTGAAGCAATAAAAGCAGCCAGTTTCAAAACGCCAATCTGCCCAGTGTATCAAAACGTAGATGCTAAGCCTTATACAGACGCAGAGTTGATAAAACAAAATCTGATAGACCAACTCGTATCGCCTGTGCGCTGGACCCAGTGTGTGCAGGCCATGGTAGCCGATGGCGCAACAAGGTTTACAGAAGTTGGTCCCGGTAATGTATTGCAGGGGCTGGTGAAAAAAATAGCTAAAGAAGTAACGACAGACGGTTTGAACTAATTTCGAATGACAGTTTCTCCATAATGCAGATGGCGCCTAACTGGCGCCATCTGCATTATAGGGAAACAAATATTTTATCTAAGGTCAACAACCTCAATGCCTTTATGCTCTTTTGCATCCCAGGTAAAGTAGGTATCTGCAATTGGTGCATTTGGGGTAAAGCCGCTTACGGAAATCTGGTATTTGTTGCCATTTTTTTCCCAGTAGTTGCCGCCTACCATCATGTTGGTCGCCTTGTCTATAATGAGCTCTATCTTGCTTAACTGCTTGGTTTTATCCATCGGCTCCAGTTCTACAACATCGCAATTTTTTCCTTGTTCTTTTCTTTGTCCTTTATATGCCGATTTATACTCCTTGTCGTAAAAATTTGTGAATAGCTTGGCCGGCGAAATAGATTGTTCGGAGGGGTTGAAGTTGTTTACCTGTACCTCTTTAGCGTCTTTGTTGTAGGTCCATACGGTTTTGGCATCGCATATGATCTCCTGGTTATTGAGTAATACGTGGTATTTCTGTCCTTTTAGCGATATAGAGCCCTTTTTTGAATCGGTTACCTTTCCACCTTTGCCACCTGTCAGGGTGATAGAGAAATTTGCTTTCATGGATTTCAGGCCATTTACTTTTTTGCTTACCGCATCAAGCACGGCTTTCGCTTTTGGATCTGTTTGGGCCGACACTGGTTTTATGGCGCAACACACCGCCAAAGCGCACAACGTTACTAATTTTCTCATTTTTCGGTAACTTGTTGAAAGATTAATTTTTAGTAAATAAATATCCTGCAAAGTTAATTCAAAGAATGTAAATGTGAAGTTAACTAAACAACTGCCAACAGCCTGCAATAGCGATGCGCGCTGCTTTTATTCTTTATTAGCGGGTATTTTGCGCAATCCTTTTTTTACATATTGGCATAATATGGTTTGAATGTCGCGGTTATGGCTGTACTTTTTTATGCTTGCGCTCATATCATCGAGCGACAGGCGAGAAAAGGTGAGGTCAACGTAGCCAAACCCCTTGTATATGCCTCGCTCTATATGTACTACTGCTTTTTCGGCTTTGTGGCGTCCCTGGTCTACTATGAAAAAACTTTCGTTTGAAAAACTAAAGGTGTCTATAGCCCCCAGCGCCCGATGGTTGTAGTCGGCAGGCAATTCTTTGCCCATGCATGCGCCATTACATTTGTGTATCTGGAAATTGAAGCATGGCCCGCTGCTGTTGTGTATGCCGCATTTGCTATGACATAGATTGTGTTTTTCTATTGCGCGCTCCAGTATGTTGCGTGCAGCAAGCAGGTTGTCTGCCGTGGTTATAGGTTCTTCGTCGCTTTTCAGTCGCTCTATATATAGCTCCAGATAGCCGGCATCGTCGGCTCGCTGATATATGCCGTAATGCGGCATAGCTTTTACCCTTTTTTGCGCGCGATTAAAGATTGGGCGAACTTTTTTGATCTCGTCCGACTCTAATAGCAATGCCACCAGTTCGCTTCCTGTGCTTTCATAAGTTATGTCGGCTATTTGGTGGAGCATTCTGATAGCCTTTTTTTTGTCGCGGGCGGCAAAATGTTGGGCAACGCGTTTTTTTATGTTTTTGCTTTTCCCAATGTATATTACCTGCCCCTCGGCATTATGAAAGTAATAAACCCCGGTTACCTTGTCTGGTATTTTGCTGTATATATCTTCGTTCAGCAAGGGCGGCAGCGCCTTTTTTTTGATTTCTGTAAATTCTGTAGCCAGGCCCGGATCTTGCGCCACTATTTTTGTGAACAGGTGCGCGGTTGCCTCCGCATCGCCCAATGCACGATGTCTGTTTTTTAATTGAATATTCAGGCTGTTGCACAATTTGCCCAGACTGTAAGAGGGTAGTCCGGGGAATGCGGTGCGGCTCATGCGAACTGTGCAAAGTGTTTTGCGCTGGTAGTTGTAGCCGAGGCTGTTGTATTCTGCGCGTACGCAACCGTAGTCGAACTGTACGTTGTGCGCTACAAAAACCGTATTTTCAGTAAGCTCTATTATCTCGCGCGCTATTTCATGAAACTGCGGAGCTCCGGCTACCATATCGTCAGTAATGCCTGTGAACTGGGCAATAAAATAGGGTATCCGGCATTGTGGATCCACGAGCGAAGAAAACTGCCGTACGATCTGTTTGCCGTCATGTATAACAATGGCAATCTCTATTATCTTGCTCGTTTCTGGCCTGCCACCGGTGGTTTCTACGTCTACAATTGCATACATGGGTAAGCGAAAATAAGCCCATTTTTTTAAAATGCTACATACACAGACAAGTATCCGCAGAAATATGGGTATTTTTTATTCCTAATAGAGCTAAGCGCAGAAAAAGTTAGGCTTTTTAGGCTCAAATCTGCGGAATAAACTGATTGTCAATTGATTACCGATTAGGTTTGTCTGTTAGTCAAGCTCGCTGAGGAAGTCTTCCAGCTCGGCGTCTGTTTTAAAGTATACATCGCGTGGTTTGCTTCCTGATGCCGGTCCTACAATGCCCGCGGCTTCAAGCTGGTCCATAATACGGCCTGCTCTGTTATAGCCAAGGTTAAGCCGGCGTTGCAGGTTGGATGTAGACCCCGACTGCATTTGCACCACGAGCCGTGCGCAGTCTTCAAACAGTTTATCTCTGTTACTCAGGTCTATTTCTTTTGCACCTTCGCCTTCTTCGCCTTCATACTCCGGCAACTCAAACGCAGATACATATCCGCGCTGTGCGCCTATGTAATCAACAATTTTCTCTACCTCCGGCGTATCAACAAATGCACACTGTATACGCAATAGTTCGCTGCTGAACGATAACAACAGGTCGCCGCGGCCTATTAGCTGTTCGGCTCCGCCTGCATCCAATATAGTTCGCGAGTCTACTTTTGCCGACACCTTAAATGCCATACGCGCAGGGAAGTTGGCTTTGATTGTGCCTGTGATAACATTTACCGACGGACGCTGTGTAGCTATTATCAGGTGTATTCCTATAGCGCGTGCAAGCTGCGCCAAACGAGCGATGGGAATCTCAACCTCTTTACCCGCAGTCATTATCAGATCGGCAAACTCATCTACTACCAATACAATAAATGGAAGGTATTTATGTCCTTTCTCTGGATTAAGTCTACGGCTGATAAATTTCTCATTGTACTCTTTTATGTTTCTGGAGCCGGCCTCTTTGAGTAGTTCGTAGCGGTTGTCCATCTCAATACACAATGCATTGAGGGTATTGATCACTTTCTTAGTGTCTGTAATAATGGGCTCGTCTTCGTTGGGTAGTTTGGCAAGAAAGTGTTTTTCAATCGTTCTGTAAATAGACAATTCTACCTTCTTGGGGTCTACCATCACAAATTTTAGTTGCGAAGGGTGTTTTTTGTATAGCAGCGAAACCAGTACGGCATTGATACCCACCGACTTACCCTGTCCTGTAGCGCCGGCCATAAGTAAGTGCGGCATGGTAGCCAGATCTACTATATAGTTTTCATTATCTATCTTCTTGCCAAGCGCAATGGGCAAACTCATTTTGCTATTCACAAATTTGTCGCTGGCTATAAGCGTGCGCATAGACACAATTTGTTTGTTGGCATTGGGCACCTCTATACCTATAGTGCCCTTGCCGGGTATTGGGGCAATAATACGGATACCCAGCGCGGCCAGATTCAGCGCTATATCATCTTCCAGGTTACGGATTTTAGAGATTCGCACTCCTTCTGCCGGCACGATCTCATAAAGTGTAACGGTGGGGCCTACGGTTGCTTTTATGCTTTGTATTTCTATACCAAAACTGCGCAACGTTTGGATAATTTGGGTTTTGTTTTTTTCCAGTTCGTCTTTGTCCAGCGATATAGTTTCCTGCGCTCTGTCTTCAAGCAGAGAAAGCGTCGGGAATTTATAGTCTGCAAGGTCGAGTTCGGGCGCGTAGGGGTCGTTGCTGGTAATAGCAATGTGCGAGCCATGTTTTATGGCTGCCTTTTCTTCCTGTTGTATTACTTCGAACGAGAATTCGGGGTCTGCATTACCAGAATTAGATTTCGATGCGGTGGCTTCAGCTTGTTTTGCTTCCGTATACCGTTTATACTCTTCATATTCTTCATCGTCAACGGCATCGTCGTCGTCGTCAATGTCGGTAAGGTCGTCGATCTCGTCGTCGGGTTCTGGTTCAGGCATTGGTTTTTCCTCCAACGTCATATTCCATTCTTTGGCTACCCGTGTGTCGTCTATTATTAATTGTATGCCATCGGCATTGTTGTTCAGTTTGTTGTTGGGTTTTTGGGGTGTAGCCTTCGGCGTTGGCGCTGGTTTTAATAATTCAGGACTAACAAACATTGTAGATCCGCCAAAGTCGTCTTTTGCGGGCTCTGGCGTCGCTGGTGGCTCGGGTGTTTCTGGCGTATTGAACGCGGGTTCGCGCTCCATAGCCTTCGACATTTTCTGCGCCTGTTGTTTCATTTTATTGATGAGCGGACTTATGTCGAGCGCAAAAATGACAAATACGAAAAACAGTATAGTAGAGAGCAGCGCCATGCCAGTGCCCAATGACCCTAAAAGACCATTAAGGTAGTTGATAGCCACAGTACCCAACGCGCCGCCTAAAGGAAAGGCGGTGTTAGGGAAAAGGTAGGTAAGGGTGGGGGCTATGAGTAGCAGCGCAATAGATAGCCAGCGCATATAGCGCAATACCGGAACTGCTTTTTTGCCATAGAGCAGATTGAGCCCGATTGCCGCAATGGCCATACCAATGGTGAGCGAAGCCAGACCGGCGCCTTTGTACACAAAAATGTTAGAGATGTCGGCCCCTAAGCGTCCTGTCCAGTTGGCTACAGGCGTATGCTGACGAAATATGAAATCGAGGTGCGAAAAATTGGCTGCGCTAAATACTTTGTCCTGATCGGTTGTCCAGGTGAAGAAGTAGCTGATAATGGCGATACAGGTGTAAACGCCTGCTAAAAGAAAGAGAATACCTACACCAAGTTTTACCTGGTGTTTTTTGTCGACAGCAACGACGTTTACATCGTTTGCCGGTGGATTTGCTGGAGTTTTTTTGTTTTTGAGCGAACTGGCCATTGGAAAGATAAGGACGTAAAAATACAATATTTTAGCCCTCAAAAAATTTATTCAGGTTTTGTGGAAAATTAATTTTGCGTACTATTGCGAAATATTTTATTAATTTCATATTTTTGGAAACGGTTTTTTTAGGGTAAAGCAAACGTTTTTGTTCTTTTAACTGTCTGTGTAATATTTTTAGAAAGCCTTATTTTTTACTCAATTAACGAGTTATTGACGCGTTATTTTGTTGGAGGAGGGTAGAGGTTACCGGGAGAATGCGAAGGTTGTAAGCGTGCACTACCATGATATTGGCTAAGTTCAGGCGGCCAAAGCAAATAGTAAATTTAAAATTATTGGGGTTTGCATTGCTACTTTGAAATATTTCCGTATTTTCAACCGTTGATGGGGCTAAATATTTGAATACTACGATACTAAAAAGCATTGATAATGAATGCTTTAGTGCATTTTTGGGGTGTCATTTTTTAGTTTGCTGTACTGCTGAGCATGCAGTAGAAAGTAAAAAATGTAGTTAAAAAGAGAAAAACAACATTAATAAGGTATTTTTACAACGATAATTTTTTAGACAATGACCAGGAGAAATATTTTTACCAAGATTAGCCTTGCTGTAGCCCTTGCGCTGTCAGCTCCTGTTGCTTTTGCTCAGGATATTCACTTCACCCAGTTCGACATGGCCCCATTGGTTGTGAATCCAGCATTTACAGGTATGTTCGATGGTAAAGTACGTGCAAATGCGATATACAGGAATCAGTGGGCGTCTGTTACAATTCCTTATGTTACCTATGGAGCTTCTGCCGATATGCCATTGTTCGTAGAGTCGAACGGAGGTTATCTGGCAAGCGGTCTGCAAGTATATAAGGATCAGGCGGGCGATGGTAACCTATCAAACTTCACGGCTATGTTATCGTTGGCATACCACAAGTTTTTTGGCAATAACGATCTGGCTGTTGGCTTGCAGGGCGGCTATGCTCAAAAGAGCATCGATTTATCGCGCCTGTATTTTGGCGATGAATTCCAGAATGGAGTTCCTACACAGGGCGTTTCTGCCGAATACAGACTCGGTTTGGGCAACTCGGTAAATTATTATCTGGTTAATGCCGGTATCTCTTTTTCTCATGCGTCTGAGATTCAGGATAAGTTCAGCTACACGATTGGCGTGGCTGCAAACAATCTGAATCAGCCAACAGATGCGATAATGAGAAAACAATCTCAGAACAATTCATTGGCCATGCGCTACACTGCGGAGTTGGGTATGAATATCCGTACTGGTGAAAGACTTTATCTGCGTCCGGCGGTATTTTATCAAATGCAGGCAAGCGCAACAGAGTTGATAGCTGGTAATGAATTTCATTATTTGATAGGCAATCTGGGCGGTGAATATGGTTATTCTAACTACTCACCGGCTGTGTTTTTGGGCGGCTGGTACCGCACTGGCGATGCTGTAATGTTTACCGGCGGTATCGAGTTTAACGGATTTCGTATAGGTTTGGGTTACGATTACAATATGTCTTCGCTCAATGCATCCAGCAATGGTAATGGCGGTTTCGAACTTGCGCTGCGCTATATTGCTCCTTATCCATTGCAATTTGCACACAAAAGGACAATTCCTTGCTCAAGATTCTAAGCAAATAATAAATATTTAGGTGAAGGGCTAAAGTTTTTTTAAAAGCCCTTCTTTTTTTTAAAACCAATTTATACTTTTATATCCATTAACAACGCTCACGCACATGAGAAAAAATTGGCTGTTACTTATTTTAGCAACGATACTTGTTATTGTTCAATATGATGCAAATGCCCAAAGTCAACAAAAAAGGAAGTACAGAAACAGGGCAAACGACCCTGTAGGTAAATTGTCGGATTTGAAAAAACTAAGCTGGGCTGATGATTTGTACAGGCAGGGAAGTTACTTTAACGCTATTGATTATTACCAACAGTTGAAAGTAAGCGATGAGCGTAATCCATTTTATACATACAGATTAGGTGAGTGTTACAGGTTTACACGCGATTATGTACCTGCAGCGCATTATTATATGGAAGCTTACGACCTTGGTAGCAAAATTTACCCATTAGCAAGCTATTGGGCTGGATGTATGCTGAAACAACAAGGCGAGTATCTTTCTGCAATTGCTTGGTTCAACAAGTTTTTGGACGATAACAAAAAGAACTCAGGCGCTAAACAGAATCTGGTTCCCGGTACTGAAGACGACTACGAAAGAAACCCACAGGCTAAAGAAATTAAAGACCTGAAAAAGAGGGCTAAAATGGAAATCGAAGGATGTAACATGGCTATCACTTCAATAAAAAGCCCAGAGCCTTACACTTTGATCAATGCTGGTCCGAATGTGAATACCTCTTATACTGAGTTGTCTCCATATCCATTGGGCGACTCTGCATTGTTGTTCTCTACAATGGGTCGTAACGCAAACATCGAAGCAGATGGTTATGATAAATTGCACTACAAAGAGCACTTCCTGTACTCTCATAAGCAATCAGGACCTGTAGTGGACTCTTTTCAATGGCCTTTACCATTTTATGATGGTAGTTTCAACGATGCTACGGCGCACACTGGTAATGGTTGTTTCAGCCCAGGCGGTACCTATTTCTACTTCACAAAATGTAGCGAAGGCGATTCTATGAAGATAACTTGTAGCATATTCTATTCACGCTTTCTTGTTCAGAAATGGTCTATACCTGTTAAGGTGCCAGGCGGTGTGAACGAAGACAATTCTTCTAATACAATGCCATATGTTGCTAAAGTAGGTAAGAAAGAAGTATTGTTCTTCTCATCAAACCGTAAACTGCAAAGCCGCGGTGGATATGATATATGGTATTCTATCATCGACCCACGTAATGGTTCATTCCGTCGTCCGCAGAACGCTGGTAAGCAAGTAAATACTACATCTGATGAAATTACTCCTTACTATGACTCTCGCGTAAACAAATTGTACTTTGCATCTAATGGTAAGAAGTCTTTCGGAGGTTTCGATATCTATTCAGCTGATGGCGGTCCTTCTCGTTACACTAACGTTCAGAACATGGGTTACCCAATCAATACTTCTGCTGATGAGCTTTACTACATCAAGGATCCAGTGGGCAAACCAGACGCATATGTAGTTTCTAACCGTATCGGTTCGTATGCACTCAAGAACCCAACTTGCTGTAACGATATCTGGCGTATTCAGGGCGAACCAAAGCTGGTGATATTAGGTACTGTGGTTAGCAAGAAAACACAAGAACTTATGCCTCAGACTGCTGTTAAGATGGTAGACCAGAAAGGCGACATGAACACATACAACTCAGAAGACGGTAATTTTATGTTTACTATGTCAAGAGGTCATTCTTACATCCTGACAGGCGACAAGACTGGTTACACTTCTTCAAGAGCATCAGTTAGCACAATGGAAATTAAGCGTTCTGATCCAGATGATACTGTCCATGTAACTATTTATCTCGATACTATCAGAAACAGTTTCAGCGTAAAGAACATTTATTACGATTATGACAAGTCAACAATTCGTCCTGAGTCAGTTGGTTCGTTGGATTCAGTAGTTAACTTCTTGAGAGACAATCCATCTATAAGCGTTGAAATATATTCTTACACCGATGCTAAAGGAAAGGAAACATATAACATGGCGCTTTCTCAACGTAGAGCACAGTCTGTAATGGATTATCTTGAAAAGAACGGCATTGAAAGAGGTCGTATGACCGCCAAAGGTTTTGGTTCTAAAAATGCTGCTGCTCCAAACGATATGAGTGGTAAGGATAACCCAGAAGGACGTCAGCTTAACCGTCGTACTGAATTCAGAATTGTAACAGATGTGCCAACAAGGCGCGTATTATATAACAGCGCATTGCCAGGAACAATGGATCAGCAACAGAGAAATCTGCGTGTGGAAAGCGAGGGCGAAGATGAGCCCGCAGGAAAAGGCGCTAAAGACACAAATGAAGACGACTAATAAGAAAAACAATGATTTTGTATATGCAGGTTGTACATTTGTACAACCTGTTTTTTTATAAACAACTAACTATGATTGAGATATTGATTATCTGTGTTATTGGCGCAATTGCGGGATCAATAGCCGGCGCTATTGTTAAAACAAATACTGACGGATTGTTGATAGATATAGTAATTGGCATAGTGGGAGGATTTATAGGGTATAAGTTATTCGGACATCTACTGCATATAACCGGAAATATATGGGTTAATAAAACACTCACCGCTACTGTTGGCGCAATTGTGCTTTCGCTGATAATTAAACTATTCAGGAGGCGGTAGGTATTCGTGAATTGGTTGTTTTGTTTACTCGTACTAATATTTAGATGTTTAAGTTCCCAATAGCTATGTAACAATATTTCAGGTTGTTAGTAGTTGACTGGAATTAATATAATGATTACTATATGGAGCATATAAGAGTTTCTTTTCTTGCAAACGATCCGGAGCAAGTAGGTATTTTGATAGCATTGTTATCAGAAATAGGGTATGAAGGTTTTGAAGAAACCGACGGAACGTTGCTGGCCTATATCGATCAGTCGATGTACAAAGCCGACGAATTGAATAATATAGTTTTGCCAATGGGCATAGTGTATAGTGAAATGACTGTACAAGCGCAAAACTGGAATGCATTGTGGGAGTCTAATTTCCAACCTGTACAGATTGATGATTTTTGCGTAATACGAGCCGACTTTCACGAGCCTCCGGTAGATGCGATTTACGATATCGTAATTACTCCAAAAATGTCTTTTGGCACGGGTCACCATGCTACTACCCGTCTTGTAATAAAGATCATGAAGGACATGGATCTGGAAGGTAAAACACTACTCGACTTTGGCACAGGTACCGGGGTGCTTGCAATATTTGCAGAGATGAGGGGGGCAAATTCTGTTTTCGCTATTGATAATGACATTTGGCCGGTAAATAACACTAAAGAGAATGTAGAAAGGAATGGCTGTACGTGTATCGTTGCCGAGTTGGGGTCTTTAGACACAGTTGCGGCAGGCGAGTACGATGTGATACTTGCCAATATCAATCGTCACATATTATTGCACTACATGGATATGCTGTATGCACAAACAAAAGCAGGCGGATATTTAGTGATGAGCGGCTTATTGGTTGAGGATGAAACGATTATAAATGAAGCAGCCACCAGGGCGGGATTTACGTTTGAACAAATAATGGTTGAAAATAATTGGATTGCCCTGCGTTACAGAAGGTGTTGAAAACGTGTGATTTTACTGAAAAAAACTTGTTAATTGTATAACGAATGCCTAATGCACTATTAGGATATTTGATAAAGAACCTATAAATTTGTTTTTCTCAATAACGCAGAAGTAATGACGATAGCGATAATTCTTGTTTTAGCATATTTGATCGGTTCCGTTCCCACAGCTGTTTGGGTGAGCCGTTTTGTTTTTGGAATAGATATTAGAGAGCATGGTAGCGGTAATGCCGGCGCTACAAACGCATTCAGGATTTTGGGCAAAAAGGCAGGTAGCGGCGTAATGCTCGTCGATATGATGAAGGGCTTTCTTGCTGTAAAACTTGCGCTTTTCTCCCCATTTATAGCAAACAGTGAACCCTTTGTCAATCTTCAGATATTTTTAGGTCTTTCTGCTGTGGTAGGACACATTTTTCCAATTTGGGCCGATTTTCGTGGTGGTAAGGGTATAGCAACACTTTTTGGTATGATCCTTTCGATTCAGCCAATTGTGGCCGTAAGTCTTGTTGCTGTTTTCTTGTTGATGTTGATGCTCACACGTTATGTATCTTTGAGTTCTATTACAGCGAGTATTGCTTTTCCACTGTTGATATTGTTTATTTTCAATGCTCATGAGTTGAGTTATAAATTGTTTGCCATATCAACTGCCTTCTTGGTTGTGCTTACACATCACAAGAACATTGGCAGATTGTTGACTGGTAACGAGAATAAAGTGCCCATTTTTAGAAAAAGAAGCAATGACTAAAAGCGTTGAATTGAACAATTTCTTTGCTTTTCGCTTTCAAAAAGTTGAAATAAGTTATTTTGGGTTTCAAACGCAATAGTTAGTTTGCGTAATCAGTATTAAATAGTATCCCATCGAGATTCCATTTTACAAAAGACTGGTAAGTTACTTTTATCCTTTATCGCTTAGAAAGGATAAAAGTGTAATAAATCCGCAATTAGAGTTATTACTCTACCGAAATCAAATACAGTTAGCTACGCCCGATGCTTTTTATTCAGATGGCACTAGGTATCCGCCAGCCAGAGCTATTGTAAAGACACTGAAAGAGTTTTTAAGTACTGCAACTAAAACGCTTGTTTTAGGTACTGGCATAGGTAGTTTTGTGCGGGTTATGCATGCAAATGGTCTTAAACCTGCATACGATCTTGTAGAAATTGATGAGGTTGTGCTGTCTATGGCGATGGAGCTACTGTCGGAATTTAAGGATTTAAAGATAAATCCATTCTGTGTTAATGCTGTTCAGTTTTTGGAGTGCAGTGTTACAAACTACGATTTTATTTTTATCGATATTTTTAATGGCAGAGTGACGCCTGATTTTGTTTCATCGGAACAATTTCTCGCTTCCTGTAAAAAACACCTGTCAAATAATGGCGCTGTTGCATTCAATTATATCGTAAATGATAAAGCCCTTTGGAATCAAACAGTTGTTCAGTTTACAGCAGTTTTCCCAAACAACGAAATCGTGGAACTGGGCATTAATAAAGTGCTTATTGGACGGAAATAGGCACTTTTCTTGTAATGTCTATTCGATAAAAATGTTGTTATTAACACATCAGACGCGCGTTTTCCACATTAATCAACAGTTTTAGTTGATAGAGCTGTTTTGTAGCAAAAATTTTTCTAGAAAATAATCTTTTTATAACAAAATGTTATACCTTAGACTTGTGTTTTTGCACTAAACCAATAAAAAACGACTGAAAATTTTAGTCGTTGACTAAGGGTTTTTTGTAAGTACGCCAACGAAATTGCAAACTTATTTTAAAAACAACGGTATGAAAAAAGTTTACTTCCTCCTATTAATGCTTTGCCTCAGTATTGCAGGCCGTAGTCAGACAGCTGCGTCGTACACCTTTACCCGATCGACCGGTACCTATACCAGTATCGCGGGAGGGCCTGGAACAAC
>CAZLPE010000001.1:64978-120148 GCA_964561325.1 uncultured Flavipsychrobacter sp. | reverse complement strand
TTTGTAAATTTCTCAGGTATTTTTTCATGTCGCTTTGGGCTTTATAGGCAACAAGCCATTTCGGTAGAGCAAATCCTAAAGCGTGCTTTACTACCTTGGCGTCAAATTCTATCGAATAATTTAAAAGGGTCTTTTTATCACCAACTACCTGAACGCTTCTTGTGTTTTTTTGATAAAATAGACTGTTTTCTGTCGTTTCGAATGTGATTTGTGCATTTTCTTCATAAATAATGCAACGCAATTCATAAATGAAATCCGGTACTTTTTTTGATAGGTAAGAATGTTCTTTAGCCAAAACGCCTACCATAATTTTATGGCCCGTTATTTCAGTATTATTTATCTCCGTGCGCCATTGGTTGTCATTGTGCAGATCGGCGACATAGTCAAATACTTCTGCACAAGGCTTTTCTATGTATATATTGTCGTGCAAAATTATATTATCGCCTTCTATTTTGTATCCGGCCATTTTTACCAAATTGTGATGCAAAAATATAAAACAGTTTTCGGTGTAGATGCATGTGCGAATGTAAGCACATCATCTTTTTTGTCGCATGCGTTATTTCTTAATATAATATTTGGCACAATTGTTGATTCAAAATGTTAAAACCAAAACTTTATGAATATGCTCACTTTATTACCTGTATCTTTTCGCTCTATCAGTTTAAGGCTATTCGGTTTGTTCCTTCTTAGCACAATTAGTAGTCGCGCACAGTCGTGGAGGGTTGTTGGTAGACCCGATTTTTCAGCCGGCGCTGGATATTTTTCTACCATTGCAATGAATCTTGCTGGTACTCCCTATGTTGCCTTCAGCGATGGCGCAAATAATAATAAGGCTACTGTTATGAAATTTAATGGGGCCGATTGGGTAGTAGTTGGCGCTGCAGGTTTCTCAGATGGGGCATATTACGATGGCCAAATCGCTATATCGCCGTCAGGCACACCTTATGTGGTATATTCTGATTCTTCTCACGGCTATAGAGCATCGGTTAAAAAATTTGATGGCGTTTCATGGGTTAGCGTTGGTCCCTTGAGTATAACAGACACTACTGCGCATTTTCCCAGAATAACTTTCAACACCACAGGCGAGCCCTATATTGTATTTTCCGACTTTAGCAATTATGCCGATTTAACTGCTAATGGAAGAATTACTGTTATGAAATTTAATGGAGCCACTTGGGATTCTGTCGGTCGTACCAAGTTTTCTCCAACAACAGTCAACTTTACAGATATAGCAATAAGCGAAAGTGGCATTCCGTATGTATCTTATCAGGATCATACGGACGCAAACGCAACTGTAATGATGTTTGATGGCGCAAGTTGGGTAACCGTGGGTATGGGTAATATTTCTGGAGTACAGGCCGACGATATTTCACTGGCTATAGATAAGTGGGGGATGCCATATGTAGCTTATACTCAGTGCGATAATTTTACACAAAAGGCTACTGTGAAGAAATTTGATGGGGTAGATTGGGTAGTTGTCGGTGCCAACAATTTTTCGGATAGTATAGCTTTTAAAGTTCGTATTGCTATTGATACAAATGGAACTCCCTATGTTTCCTACCGCGACATGTGGCGTGGCGGTAAAATTTCAGTTGAAAAGTTTGATGGTAGAAATTGGGTATTTGTTGCGAATTCAGGTTTTTCTCCCGGTTATGTGTATTATCCGGATATTGCTATCAATCCATTAGGTATACCTTATGTGGTATATATAGATTATGTACATAGTAATAAAGTGATGGTAGAGAAACTTGATGGATCGACTGGAATAATGGCTGCTACTCAGGGTGATGATATTGTTGTAAAACCCAATCCTGCAACAAACCAACTTTCCGTTATTGCTCCATATATGATTAGTAACATAGCTATAATCAATACTCTGGGTGAAACTGTATATTGCCAAACATTCGACGCTAAACAAACCTGTATAAATATTGCTGCACTTCCATCCGGAATATATTTCTTACAGATAAACGGAAGTATAATTAAGAAAATAATCAAGCAGTAAGCGTGTTGACTATTGAAGGTTAATAGACTTTAGTAATAATGCGCTGTATCATCCCTTTCTAAAAATCTTCAGCTACTTCAAATTCCATCCGTTCTTTAGTTATTGGGTGTGTAAACGAAAGGTAAGCAGCGTGCAGGTACAACCGGTCGGCAGCTGTGCCGTATAGGTCGTCGCCTACTATTGGGGCATTTAGGCCCAATTCGTGGGCTGAGTGCATGCGCAATTGATGCGTACGACCTGTGAGCGGCCAAAAGTGTATTTTTGTTGTGGTGGCATAGAGCTCTATCACTTTCCATTTGGTTAAGCTTGGTTTGCCGGTATCGGTACACACAATTTGTCTCGGCCTGTTGAACGGGTCGGCGGCGAGAGGAAGGTCAATTGTTCCCTCTTTTTTATCTATTGGTTTAGCCAATAGGGCTGTATAGCGTTTTCTTACTTTATGTTCTAAAAATTGTCGTTGAATATGTTTGTGTATTTCCGGAGCTTTGGCCACAACCAGCAGTCCGGATGTGCCCATGTCTAATCTGTGCACCATTAGGGGTTCAATGCCATGCAATGTGCTTTTTAATCTGCTATATACCGAGTCCCAAATGTCTACGCCGGGCACAGACCTTAAACCCGCCGGTTTATTCACAATAAGTAAATATTCATCTTCGAAAATGATATCTATTTTCAGATTATCGTCGGCTGGCTGCAAAAAAGGGTTATCCTCCACAGGCATTCCTTCCAACATATGCGCCAGTATGGGTTTGCATTTGCCGGCGCATGCCGGATAAAACTGTTTGTGCTGCCGAATATCCGATTTTGGGGCCGCTCCCCACCAGAATTCGGCCATGGCCAGCGGACGAAAACCGTTCTTAAAAGCATATTGCAACAGCTTAGGCGTGGCGCACTCGCCAGCGCCAGCAGGTGGTCTGCCAAAAGCCGTAGGTTCAAAAATAGCGCTCAGGCTTTTTTGCTTACCTGATATATTCAAAAACGAATATTGTGCAAATAGCTGCTCCTGTAGTGCGCCCGATCGTTCTTTACGTTCGTTTTTTAAGTTTTCAATCTTTTGCTCGTAGCCCGCCACCAATGCCAGCGCTTCATCGTTTTTTATTTTCCAATGCTCTTTAAGCAATCTTAACCGGTGTCTGTCGTAGTGGCTTTCTTTGGCGAGCTCAGCTTCCGTTAGTGTATTATCTTGATTATCAGTTAATTGAGATAGCTCATCTCTACGCAGTTTTCGATTATCTTTATTAGCTTTTAGTTGTTGCTTAAATGCCGATAGCTCTTGAGCAGATTGCTCTGTGCTGCGTTCTAAATCTTTTTTTGCAGTTGTATAGTTTGTATCTGCCTCTATATCTTCTATTGCTCTGTTTATTGCATCTATTACTTCTTGCTCTTTCAGAAAAAAACTGTTTTCCGTGAGCATATCAAACACAGGCGGCACAAATTTTAAGTGATTGTTAGAGTCGGCCAGTTTACCGGAGAATGCTGATAAATAGCCAATTTTACCCTGTTGGTCTTCTACCGCCAAAACGCCAAACATCTTACCAATAGCAGGTTCATTACTATCGCTTGTTAGGCCAAAATTATGGTCAAGGTCAGATAGAGATTCCAGATATTGTTGTAGTTCTGCCGCAGCTAACTTAGTTAGTGGGTGCGGCTCGTAATAAAATGGGAAGGTAAATCGCTCGGGTAGGGCTATTTCTTTAATCTGCTCTTCAGGGAAATAAGTAATCTTAAACTCGTTGTTATTCAAATTATGTTGTTGTAATGCTCATTGCAAAAATAGCGATTCTTGGGTGAATGCTACCGAGCAACTGTTTGAGTGATCCCCCAAATCAACTATCATAAGGTCCGTCGCTGGGATTTTTTTGTAGAAACTCATTATTTGCAGTGTTTTGATAAATTTTTTTGAAAATATTTATTTAGGTTGAGTTACTTCAAAAATACGGTTGAAACGCAATATGGGCGCGGCTTTTCATTGATTTATCGATTAAAGCAAACATTAATTTTGATACAGTTAGCTTGTTGAAAAGTAAAGTTTACTTGTTTTTTGTAAAAACAAACTTTACTTTTGTCTTGTTGTTAGCATTTAAGGTGTCAACGCATTTTTAAGTAATTGCAAACAACACGTAAGCACAGATTCATAACAATAAAAATAACTTGTAATGAAAGGAATGAAAGTAATGTATTCCTATAAAGGGAAAATTGCAGGGGTTGTTATTTCAGCCTTAGGCATTATTTCGCTGCTGGTCGAGAAAAGTGTTGTTTGGTTACCTCTTAAGAAATTCAATCAGGCGCAACACCTGGCATTATTTCAGTGGATTACCCTGTTAGGTTTATTTACCATTGCATACAGCAAAGAAAAGTACGACGACGACAGGGCGCATGCCATAAGGCTGAAATCGTTGCAGATTGCTTTTGGGCTACAGCAGGCTGTAATTCTGGCTATGGCGCTCACAGGCAGTTTGCACCCCGAGCCTATGGACTATAGTATACTATTTGCCATGGCCGCTATGGGTATTATTATGTATTTGCTGTTGTTTCATTTTGGCTTGTACTTCGATGAGCTGTGGGATTTCGACGACAAATCTACATTGGCAAACAAGCTGAAGAATATTCAGAAAAATAAATGGAGCCTTTTAGTGTATTTGGTGTTAAGCGCATTGATGATGCTTTTGTTAACCTTATTCGAATAAAATGAAGAATACCATAAAGGTAGAAAGAGCAAAACTTAGTATCACACAATCCGATCTGGCACAAGCGGTTAATGTATCAAAACAAACGATTCATTCTATTGAGTCAGCCAGATTTGTGCCTTCTACTGTGCTGGCGTTAAAAATTGCGCGGTACTTTAAGACAACCGTCGAGGCTATTTTCGAACTGGAAGATACAGACCTGCAATAACTACAACTTCTATATTAACAACAATCAACTAATAAAACCAATAATTATGAACAGAAAATCTTGTCTGGCAACAGCAGCGCTTATGGTATGCCTAATGGCTAACGAGCAATCAAACGCCCAAACAACGGGTAGTTTTGACACATCTATCAATTTTATGAGCGCTCCACGCGCAGTATCGCTCTATGTGCCGCCGTCTTACACCTCTGCCACCGCGCACAAACTCATGGTATGCCTTCACGGTCTGGGCGATACATGTACTAATTATCGCACTGCGCTCGCGGTAGGATCTGCATGGGCTGCAAATATGCCCAATACAATATTTGTTTGTCCGGAATCGTGGAGCCGCAATGCCGACTACTATTATCCGGCTGGCGGCGAAGATATTGTACAGGCTTGTATAGATTTAGCTCGGTCTATTTACAACATAGATACTACTGAAATAGTACTGCAAGGTTTTTCTTTGGGCGGACGCGCTGCATTAAAGTACGGTCTCGATCATACAGCATCATTCAAGGGTTTACTGCTCAATACGCCCGCTATACAAGGTGTAAAGCAAGCAATAAATGGCGGTCCATACACATTTACATATGCTAATGCGCCGCAAATACCGATTTATATAACGCACGGCGCAACAGATGTGTTATACACCGGACCAATTGATACCACTTATGAGCAACTTGTGCTCAACAATGGTATTGTGCGCTATCGCGAATATCCGGGCCTTGGCCATGCGCTGCCTGCTATAGCCGGAATGATAGAATTCAGATCTTTTTTTAATGCGCCAAAGGCGGCTGGTTTTGACCTTGATATCGTTAAGCCTGTTATTGCTGCCAAGTCTTGCGCGGCTACGCAGCCTGCGTCGTGTCTGGTTCGCAATACGGGTACTGATACCATACACAATATATCGCTCGATTTCACAACCTCCTCGGGAGTCTATACACAATCGTGGACAGGATCTATTGCGCCTTATCAGCACGCATTTGTAGCCATACCTGCTGTAACCGCTCCGGTTGGCGACAATATGCTGACTGTAAAAGTTAAAACGCTCGACGGCGGCGCTACCGATACTATCGTTTATAACAACAGCAAGACTGCAGCATTTAATGTGCAAACATCTGGATTGCCTACTCCTTATTTCGAGGGATTTGAAGCGGCATTTCCTCCTGCAAACTGGACTGCCTACACAGCAGGCGATGTATATGCGCAGTGGGATAAAGATACCGACGTGAAGAAAACCGGCTCGGGATCTATGTATGCCTTTAATACGATTCTGGTGTTTGATAATGCCGGTCGAGTAGATGAAATGGCTACGCCGGCAATAAACCTGACCACAGGTATCGCGCCTCGGCTTACGTTTGATGTGGCTTACAACTATCACCACTACATGCCGCCTGTGACGCTGATTGATACCACTTTTGCCGATACGCTGTCAGTTATGATTTCTACCGACTGTGGCGATCACTATACAACTATTTACAAAAAAGGAGGATCGCAATTGGAAACATTCGCAAGCCCGATACTCAACCCAACATCAATAGCCGCAGATTATATAGATCCTGCGGACAGTAACTGGAGATTAGAAGATATAGACCTTTCTGCATATGCCGCAAGCGACAAGGCGATTGTAAAGTTTAGCTACAAATCGTCGTTGGGTGGCTCAATAAATATTGATAATGTAAAAATTGATAACTCGCCGGTAGGTGTGGTGGATGTGTGGGCAAGCAAAGTTGCCATTTATCCCAATCCGGCAAATGCAACGCTTGTTATAGGCGGCGCTGAACAAATGGAAACGGTAATAATTTCAGATGTAACGGGGCGTATAATGAAAGAAATAGGCAACAATGGCGAGCAAAAGATAGCCATCAACATCGCCGATCTTGCCAACGGCATATATACTGCGAAAATGAAGTCTGCTCGTAGTATCACCACCTACAATTTTGTTGTAGCGCATTAATGATCTGTAGCTACTAACTATTTATTGCCGGCGCAAGTTACTTTGATTGGAAACTTGCGCCGGTTTTTTATGTGGTTATTGTAGAATTTGCTATTCTGCTCAGATCGCAGGTAGCACATTTGTGGTGGATATCCGCATAATCCTGCATTATCTATTATTGCCTAATCCCTCTATTAAAGTATCTTCGCGGTCTATTTATCAAACTTATTTTATGTATCGTACACACAATTGCGGCGAGTTGCGCGAGGCGCACGTTGGGCAAGAGGTAACACTGGCCGGCTGGGTGCAGACTATTCGCAAATTTGGCAGCATTACCTTTTTAGACCTCCGCGATAGATATGGTATTACCCAACTATACTTTAACGAACATTTGAATAGCCGTCTCGATGGTCAGCCAATGGGCCGCGAGTATGTAATACAGGTAAAGGGCAGGGTAGTGGAGCGCACCAGCAAGAACGCTAAAATACCTACCGGTAATATTGAAATCGAGGTAATTGATTTTACCATTATCAGCACTGCAAACACGCCGCCATTTACGATTGAGGATGACACCGACGGCGGGGACGAACTGCGCATGAAATATCGCTACCTCGACCTGCGTAGACCTGCTTTGCGCAAAAATCTGGAGTTACGATACAAAGTAAACCGATCTGCCCGCAACTATCTGGATGCCCAAGGTTTTTGGGATATTGAAACGCCCTTTCTCATACGCAGCACTCCTGAAGGAGCGCGCGATTTTGTTGTGCCAAGCCGTATGAACGAAGGCCAGTTTTATGCGTTGCCGCAAAGCCCCCAAACCTTTAAGCAACTACTTATGGTGAGCGGTTACGACCGTTATTACCAGATAGTGAAGTGCTTTAGAGACGAAGATCTGCGCGCCGACCGCCAACCAGAGTTTACGCAGATAGACTGCGAAATGAGCTTTGTGGAACAAGAAGATATTTTGAACATTTTTGAGGGTATGTTCAAACATATTTTCAAGGATATCAAGGGCATAGAAATGACAGATGCTTTTCCCAGAATGACCTTCGACGACGCAATGTGGTTTTATGGTAATGATAAACCGGACATTCGCTTCGAAATGAAGTTGCAGAATGTTAAAGTCAACAATGTGTACCAAGAAGGTTCACCAGTAAGACCCGGCGCCTTCAAAGTGTTTGACGATGCCGAGACTGTTTTGGCAATTTCGGTACCTGGTTGCGCAGAATATACCCGTAAGCAAATAGATGAGCTTACGGAATGGGTAAAACGTCCCCAAATAGGCATGAGCGGCGTGGTAAATATTAAATACAATGCCGATGGATCTTTGAAAAGCAGTGTAGATAAATTCTTCAACGCAGAAGATCTGGCAGCAATTGCCGGGTATTGCGGCGCTGCAAAGGGCGATCTTATTTTAATACTGGCTGGTAAAGAAACACGCACCCGTAAAGCAATGAGCGAATTGCGTCTTGAAATGGGCAATAGGTTAGGACTGCGCGATAACAAAGTGTATAAGCCATTGTGGGTAATAGATTTTCCATTGTTTGAGTATGATGAAGATGGCGGTCGTTGGGTAGCGCGTCATCACCCGTTCACGTCGCCCAAGCCAGATCATATTGACCTGATGAATGACCTAAGCAGGTATGGAGAAATAAAGGCAAACGCCTACGACATGGTGCTGAACGGCACAGAAATTGGCGGCGGCTCTATACGTATCTATCAGCGTTGGTTGCAAGAAAAAATGTTTGCCGCTTTAGGTATGAGCGACGAGGAAGCGCGCGAAAAGTTTGGATTCCTGATGGGCGCATTCGAATATGGCGCTCCACCGCATGGAGGCATCGCGCTTGGTTTCGACAGGCTATGCGCTTTGTTGGGCGGTCAGGAAAGCATCCGCGATTTCATTGCTTTCCCTAAAAATAACTCTGGTCGCGATGTAATGCTCGATGCGCCATCTGAAATTGATGAGGCTCAGAAAAAAGAACTGGGTCTGAATTAAAGCATATTTCTGTAGTATAATAAATGGGTTAGTAGTTGTATCATACAATTACTAACCCATTTGTATTATATAGCTAAAATTCTATACCCAAGCCAAATACAAATCTTCCATTCTTTGCATTGTAGTTGGCCTTCAGGTCCTCGATGTGATAGAAGTAACCCATATTAAATGTGAGATAGTAAAGATTCAAATAGCGCAACCGAACAAGATTGTTCAGCAGCATGCCTGCTTCGTTATAAGGGTTTTGCGGTGTTTTAAAAGTTACTAACTCATGTTCGTATGCATTGCTTAGTCCGCCATATAGCATATTGTATTGCAGGCAAATATTGGGCGCCGAACTCAAAGACGATCCGTTCGTTTCGAGTTTATACAGTTTCCAGTCGAAGTCGTGACGATAGACTACATTGATAAATTGATCTGAGTAAAAGTCGTATGGGTAAATAGTCATCATTCCTCCAAAAGTATATAGCGATAGGTTAGACTCAGAATTATACTTAAAGCCATTTCCTGCAAACAGTTTGCTCAAAGGCAGGCTCTTATCGCTCCAGGATTTGCCGCCTTCTACCAATATATGTTCATACCCAATTCTATTGAAGTGCTTATGCCATGCAATAGCCATAACTGCTTGGTAGTAAGTTGATTGTAGTGAATTGCTGTTTAGTTTTCCCGCAATTACTCTACCATATACAATCGGATACTTTGAGCCAATACTGTAATACGAACCGAAAATGGGCGCAGTGCGTTCCGCATAGGCATAACGCCAGCTTAGAGAACCTTCCTGCACCTCAAAAGTTTTTAATTCGGCATTATTATAGCGCAGTGCGTATTTGTACTGCGGCATTATTTGTTGCTGCATACCACCGAGCGTAAAAGTCCAGTAGTTTTTTCTCCATTTTGCATTTACATACCAGGTTTGGGTTTTGTCAACACGCTGCAGAAGGTATGATTTCAGGTAGTTTTTATCCAGATCCGGACTGATATTCAAGCGCCCCGGGTCGGTGATGTCATCTGTATATCCAGCGGTGAGCTTGAAATCTCTGTATTTCCCCGCGTATATTTCAGCGAAAGCGCCATATTTCCAATGAGTATCGCCAAACCCATACCCAGCCCAGCCTCCCAACGACAGCCATTTTACAAGGTGTTCATTGGTTTGTATACCCATTCCTAAACGCACCTTTTCAAATGCATTATAGCTGAACAATCGGGCAATATCAAAATCCCAGATTCCAACAGGTATTTTTCCTTCAGGTAGTTTGGTCAGGTAGCTCATGTATTTGTCAAACTTGAACTCCGCGCCAATACTATCTATTACATGATACGTGCTTGCTTCCTTGGCATTGAGGGCAATAGGACGAATCTGGTTCCAGGTTGTGTCGTTCAGTTGGTCGGCTCTATCTTTCAGGCGCACAGTATGCGTTTTGTCGAACTTGAAATTATCATCAACAACCCAACTCACAGAATCTATTAACGAATTGCCGCACATACGCATGGTTGTAGGTGTTTTGTTGCCCTGTAGCTGCCAATCTATAATGTAGTTAAGGTGTTTGGGGAACCATTTCGTTGAGTTATTGTCAGCGTGCAGCAATGTGTATTCTTGCTCAATACGCACATTCAATCGCAGCATGGTATCGTTGGCTCTGGCTATAATATGGGTAATGGCATATTTGTTTGAACTTATATTTACTGTGCCTGCCAGATCGTTAGCGTTGTTTCCCTTGGGTTTAAAACTCAATGTCCAAATGGTATCAGTTCCCTGCAAAATTTCGTTAACCAATCCGAAACGGTAATATTGTTCGTGTCCGCGGCTCACCGGGTTGTGGTAGTCTTTGCCATTGAGCGTTAGGTAGTCTGTATAAGCGTGAAAGGGTAAAACATCGGTAACCAAGCTGGTAAAAGCCGATTTTTTCAAACCAGAGAACCTGGTTGCTATCACATCTTCCTGCAAGCGTTGCGGCTTCTTCCAAGTTCTTTTACTGAAGGTTTCGTTCATCAATAAATGATTGTTGTCTAAAAAATGGAGCAGCTCTCTCGTATCGGCAGAAGTGTCTTTTTTAGAAGTGTCATGAAGAACTACATCTACAACCATTTTGTAGTATACGGAGCACCTGTATTGCTCGTATTTATCCGGATTATTGTTGGGCTTGTTGGCAATTGCGTTGTTTATGATCCGTCTTATTTTTTCTGTTGGCGGTTTTACTATTATTTCCTGTAGCGCTTTGGCGTCGGGCAATAGTCTAATGATCTCGTTATTAAGCGGTAGATCAACGTTTTTTGTTTGATAGCCCATACTTGAAACTTCTATCGAGTTTACCTCCTTCGGAATTTCGAAGCGTCCGTTGAGATCGGCAATAATTCCATACCCGTTAAGGCC
The DNA here is from genome assembly GCA_964561325.1 of uncultured Flavipsychrobacter sp. Classification (GTDB taxonomy): domain Bacteria; phylum Bacteroidota; class Bacteroidia; order Chitinophagales; family Chitinophagaceae; genus Nemorincola. The sequence continues at coordinate 108,948 of CAZLPE010000001.1, read as the reverse complement.
ATATTTTATTGTTGCAAATGGCACAGGCTCCTTTGTTGCTGCATCAATGATCTTGGCATACTTAATTGCCTGACCAAAAGATTGCAACGGAAAAGAAATTACCGTCGAACACAAACAAAGCAGGTATAACAATCGTCTAATCATATGTTGGTTGCTACATTGGCTACGAAAATACCATTTTACCATCTAAATAACCGGTACAGTCTACATGTATGATATGTATTGCGTTATCTACAGCATGTGAATTGCGATGGTATGAATTTTGTATTTCAATGCAACAACAGTACCTTTATCCTGAAAAGTAATATTATGCGTAAAATACTCAATTCTATCCTGTTTATCGCCGGTTTGTCGTTGGTGTTTGCATCATGCAGTAATGGTGAATATACAGCTAATCCAAGTGGCAACGCGAATACAAGCCTTAATCCCTTAAACCCTTTAAAATCGGGCGACGATTTTTCCTGGGGTGGTAATGAGCCGCTCAGCGCCGATATTAATGGTTCGCACTGGGTGGCAGAGGGAGCAAGCTTTTTGCTCGATTCCGGTGTAAACTACATCTTTGCAAATAAAGGAGCATCACAGTTTCACCTTGTTTTGCCCGATGTTTATCAGGGTAATATTTACAATACAGGTTTCGGCAAGTACGACCGCTATATGTTGTATGCAGATAGCTTTGGTGGGTTGACATCCAACTACTATTTTAGTTATCTCGGCAATTTCGGTCAGTTGTACATAACCGAGAATGATAGTGCCATTATAGCAGGTAAATTTCATTTTCAAGGTATTAATAACAAAGGTCAGTTGATAAGCGTAACCAACGGCTACTTTAAAATAGTAAAGCCTTAGAATTATTAGTATAATATGTATTTAGCTCCGGTCATTTTTCCGGAGCTATTTTTATTTTAGTACATCAAGCAAAATCTCTGAATAGAAATTTTTAACAAACCGGGCCGTTATTTTACCCCTATATTTATACTGTTTTTCGGTCTATGAACATACAGCGCGCTACTCCGGTAAATGAGTTATTGGCTAAAATTGTTTTTCTAATGCTGCCAACGGCTGCATTAGCGTATTTCTTGCTGCTGCATGCCAACCTGTATTTTACCACACTGCAAAATCTCGCATTACAACAGACGTTCTATTTTTCGGCTGGCATGGGTTTGGCAGCTTTGTTTTATTCATTTCGCTTTCGTTTTCTGCCATCGTTTGTCGCACTCATCGTTGCTGCTTTCTCTATATACAAAGGATTAGATAACTATGCTTCCGGCGAATTTGACACTTTCTTTATTGCGCGTCGATTTCAGATAAGCAGCATACTGTTCATTTTGGGCTGGCTATTGGGTTGGGGATTTGTGCGCATGAGGTATTGGTCTGTACTTGTAGCAGCGCTTTTTATGAGCGCAAGTATTGCATTGATTGCCAAGGCAAATGCGGAAACAGTGGGCGGCTTGCTCAAGGCTTTTTCACCTGCTCTTCTGTATACAGTTTACATTGTTTTTTCGGCAGAACAGATTTATAACTATAAAGACAAGTCGCAAAAGTTTTGGTGGTTTCTTACGCGCAGGCTGGTGTTTTTCTCCTTTTTGGCGGCTTTGTTGTGGGGCGGCGTATTGTTTGTGATGCGCAAACCCATCAGGGAAACAGTTGCCAACTACGGTGGTGGAGGGAAGGGCAAGTCGGGGCAGGGTAGTATGCTCAAACAAAGGCCCGACAGCACCTTCGATCTAAACGATTATTCCCGGCTCAGTAGTTCGCTGGGGCGCAGCAATCAGTTGTTGTTTTGTGCGCATATCAATAATTTTTTCCCGGGAACTGATGTGCCCAATCCGCTATACCTGACCGCGTTTTATTTTACCAAGTTCGACACCCTTACGGAAACATTTGAGCGCGACTCTACCATCCCATCCAATGATCTTTTCTTGCCCGACCCATCAAAGATTCCGTTGTTTTCCACAAGGCAGGATTCATCAGTTATAAAGAACAGCCTTGGATCTAAAATGAGGCAAACTGTGGAGATTGAAGTCTATACCAAAAGTTTGTCGCCATCTACATATCTCGCTCCCAATGTGGGTTATTTTGTGCAGCCCATTGCAATAGAGAAAGATTTTAAGGCAGAATTTAAGAGCGCTTTTCGCGCCAAGAGTTATTCGTCTGTACTCAATAGCGCGTACTTTGTTTATAATTCGCAAAACGATCAGATAAAGCAGTTTCAGGAAATGCGCTTTCAGGTGTTGCGCGAGGTTAAGGACTATACAAACATGGATGAAAAATTCATGAAGTACTACACCTATATGCCTGGAAATGATAAGTTTAAAGCAATAAGCGATCTGGCGCATAAAATAACAGATACAGCTAAAAACACTCAGGTAGACAAGGTATTGGCGATACGTAATTACTTTTTATCGAAGGACGAAAATGGCGATAGATTATATAAGTATACCGACAACCCGGGTATACCCGATCTGCCCAACGCCTCCAAACTGCTGTACTTTCTAAACGAAAATCATAAAGGTTATTGCGCTTATTATGCAGGAGCCACTTTGTTTATGCTTCGCTCGCTGGGCATACCATCGCGCATCGCGGTTGGGTTTATGACCGAAGACCGGAGCGACAAGAATAAAGGCTGGTACTGGTATTATGCCAATCAGGCGCACGCTTGGGTGCAGGTGTTTTTCCCGGGTTTTGGCTGGCTCGATTTCGATACTACCGTGGGTAACGATGAAGAGAACCGGCCGACACCACAACCAGACGGCACTCCGCCTATGCAGCCGCCAAAAGCATGGCTTGCCGCTGAAGGTATTGTTGAAGATATAGACACCCTGAAAAAGACGATGTCTATGAGTGTGAAGCAGTTTGTGTTTCACGACAAGGATTATCAGCTTGCCCAGGCTGCTAAGATTGTCATGGATATGAAAGTAGCCGTAATTTATCGCGACAGCGTCGCTATACCGTTATCGGTAGTGCGTAGCGGCGATGCTGGCACTGCCGTATCGTATGCCGAAGCGCTCAAAAATATAGAGCCAACACCAGCAGACAATGGTGCATCCATAGTGAAAAAACTACCCTCGCTAACGCCAATAGATGAAGTTTACCTCAAGAAAAAAGAAGTGGCTAAGGCTGAGGAGAAAAAACAAGTATCGGTACAAGCCCAACCGATTAACTGGAAAAAGATAGGATGGACTGCATTGGGTGTTTTTGTCGCGCTTTTGTTGTTTGTTGTTGCGCTGCCGCAGCTGATACTGATGTATTACAGCAGACGTTTTAAAGGAGCCGATAAAAATGAAGAATCTGCATATTGGGCTTATCAACTGGCTATTTATTACTTACATATGATAGGGCTGAACCGCGGGAAGCTAACGCCTATGCACTATGCTAAAGCAGTAGTAGACCCCATGTTCAGTACAGATTTTACCCAGTTTATGAATATTTATCTAAAAGTAAAATATGCACAACAAAAGCTGAATGCTAATGAAATTGCTGTAGTAGCCGGATTCCCCGCTCCATTTTTGCAGAAAGTGCGCACAAAAACAAGCCTTAAAAAACGCATTTCAGGGTTTTTAAATCCATTCAGGTGCGTAGGTTTCTTTATGTTGCCTGAAGAAAATGAAGAAAGCTGATTGAAAACTATTTAACAGCGGTAATCAGCAATAGCGTAGGCGGTCGAAAATTATAGATTGGATTGCGTATATGAAGCAGAATAAAAAATTATTTTTGCGAAGCCATTGAATGTTTTTTAAGGAAACAGCGCTGGATTGTTTGCGAGTATATAAACTGGAATAACATTGAAAAACAAACCCGACAACATATTGAAAAAGAAAACCGGCAGCATACCAACTCCGCCCGTAAAAACAAAGGGTAGCATTAAGGTGTTGTGGACGTTTTTTATTTTGGGTATAGTATCTATTAGCGTGCTCATATGGGCTATTGAAAATGGCATGGTTGGCTACATGCCTTCGTTGGCCGAACTGGAGAACCCTCAAAGTCTTATTTCCTCCGATGTATATTCGAGCGATGGCGCGCTACTTGGTCGTTATTATGTGCAAGACAGATCTAATACAAAGTACACCGAAATTTCGCCCAATGTATTGCATGCATTGTTAGCCGCCGAGGATATTAGGTTTTACGACCATGCCGGAATAGATCCGGTAGCTACAGTGGCCATTCCTATTTACGCACTGCTACACAAAAAACGCGGTTCGTCTACTATTACGCAGCAGTTGGCTAAGAATCTTTTTCCAAGAAAGGGCGATGGGTTTCTTCCGTTCTTAAAGCTAAAAGAGTGGGTACTGGCTGTGAAACTGGAACGCAACTTAACTAAAAATGAAATTATTACACTGTATCTGAACACTGTGCCCTTTGGCGATAATGTTTTCGGTATCAGAAATGCGTCGCTAACATTTTATAACAAAACACCTGATAAGGTAGAGATAGACGAGGCGGCATCGCTGGTGGGAATGCTGAAAGGCAACACAGTGTATAACCCTCGCAGCCATCCAAAACAAGCGAGAATAAGGCGTAATGTGGTGCTCGACCAAATGCGCAAGTATGATTTTATAAACGACGAACAGCTTGCTGAACTTAAAGAGCGCGAGACGCCGCTCGATTACCACAAGATTGATTATCACGATGGCGTAGCGCCATATTTCCGTCAAGTGCTGGAGCAACAAGTCAAGGCTGCCTGCAAAGACCTGAAAAAGCCCGACGGTACGCCCTATGACATATATAAAGATGGTTTGAAAATATACACTACCGTAGATACCCGCATGCAGCGCTACGCAGAAGAGGCAATGCAAGAGCACCTAACTGAACTGCAAAAGCAGTTTTTAGCGCAAACAGGTTATCGCGACGGCGCTATATGGTCTAAAGCCGGTAATGTGCAAACGATACTGAATACGGCAATAAAATCGTCGGACAGGTATCAGATGTTGAGGAGTCAGGATATGAACGATGCTAAAGCGCAAGCTGAAATGGCTAAGCCCATAAAAATGCGTGTTTTTGCATGGAACAAAGTGCACTATAAGGATACAGTGATGAGTCCGATTGATTCCATCAAGTACATGAAATTATTCCTGCAATCGGGCTTTATGGCTATGGATCCCTTTACTGGCGAAGTAAAGGCTTGGGTTGGAGGTATTGATCATAATTTCTTCCAGTACGATCACGTAAATATCAATACTAAGCGTCAGGTGGGTTCTACCATTAAGCCGTTGCTGTATTGTTTTGCTATAGACAATGGTTTTTCTCCCTGCGGTATTCTCAGCACTGCGCCGCAGTCGTTTCCGGAAAAGGCTAGCTATGATGCCGGCGGTTCTGAAGAGGGCGACATTACAATGAAATACGCATTGGCCAACTCTATAAACAATGCAGCGCTCTACATTTTGAAACAAGTGGGTATTGAACCTTTTGTAGATTTTGCACATAAATGCGGTATTACAAGCCGTATGGATAAATTTCCCTCTGTAGCGCTTGGCGTATCCGATATTTCGCTCTTCGAAATGCTGGGCGCTTACAGTATGTTCCCAAGCGGCGGCATGAATACGCAACCGTTTTTCCTGAGTAAGATAGAAGACAAAAATGGTATGCTGATCAAGAATTTCGCACCGGCACAGAAAGAGATCATCAATGCTAACACCGCCTTTAAGATGGTGAAAATGATGCGCGGCGTGGTAGATCACGGTACTGGTGGAAGACTGAGATTTAGATACAACATAACCAACGAAATAGCGGGCAAAACAGGAACCACTAACAATCAGGCAGATGCATGGTTTATAGGGTATACGCCTCAATTGCTTGCCGGAGCCTGGGTAGGTTGCGACGACCGCGAATTTCGTTTTCGCGACGAGCGTCTGGGACAAGGCGCCGCTGCCGCATTGCCAATATGGGCATACTTTATTAGGAGGGTATATGCCGACAAATCATTGAAAATAGATCCGAACGCGCATTTCAAGCAGCCGGAGAACTTTGATGATTGCGATGTAACCGACCCTACAAGCGCTGCGCGCATGGGTAATGAAAAAGGCGCCAAACCCGGGTCGAAGGAAGCTCCTGTAGAGGTTATTGAAAAAAGTGCGCCGCCCACAGATTATGAATAGTAAGTAGTAGGGTAGCAAAGATTGTAGAAAAACTATTTTATTTTTTTGTTTTAAAATATTTCCCCTTACCTTTGCGCACCAATTCTCATATTGCTCTTTTATTAAGGTTGCATTTGGAAGAATTTACGGGCAGGTAACTGCTTTAATTCGTTAACACCAAAAAATTAAACATGGCTAAAGAAATCAGCGGCTTCGTTAAGCTGCAGGTAAAAGGCGGCGCAGCAAATCCAGCGCCTCCAATCGGCCCGGCGCTCGGCTCTAAAGGCGTCAACATTATGGAATTCTGCAAGCAGTTCAACGCTCGCACGCAGGATAAAGTAGGTAAGATCCTTCCAGTAACACTTACTGTTTACACAGACAAATCATTTGAGTTTGTAATCAAGACGCCACCAGCAGCTGTACAGTTGATGGAACTTGCAAAACAATCTAAAGGCTCGAAAGAACCTAACCGCCAGAAAGTTGGTAAGGTAACCTGGGCACAGGTAGAAGAGATCGCTAAGGACAAAATGCCCGATCTTAACTGCTTTACGCTAACCAGCGCTATGAGCATGGTAGCAGGCACAGCGCGCAGCATGGGCTTCACCGTAGAAGGTACTCCGCCTGCAGGAATCACTGTTAAGTAATCTGATAATCGGGTAGGTCCCGTTAGATTAACCAAACAGATTTTTTACCTTATTAAAACAATAATAATGGCAATCGCTAAAAAAAGAAAAGCTGTAGAAGCTAAATTAGATAAAAATAAAATATATACACTTGCTGAAGCTGCAGCAGTTGTAAAAACAATCAATACAACAAAGTTCGATAGCTCTGTAGATATGCACATCCGTTTGGGCGTAGACCCAAAGAAGGCTGATCAGGCTATCCGCGGTACTGTATCACTGCCACACGGAACTGGTAAAACAAAGCGCGTATTGGTGCTTTGCACACCAGATAAAGAAGCCGAAGCAAAGGCTGCAGGCGCTGATTTCGTTGGTTTGGACGAGTTCGTTTCAAAAATCGAAGGTGGATGGACAGAAGTTGATGTTATCGTTGCAACTCCGTCAGTGATGCCAAAGATTGGTCGCTTGGGTAAAATTCTTGGTCCACGTAACTTGATGCCGAACCCTAAAACGGGCACTGTAACAAACGACGTAGCCAATGCAGTAAAAGAAGTAAAAGGCGGTAAAATAGCCTTCAAGATCGACAAAGCCGGTATCATCCACGCATCAGTTGGTCGTATTTCTTTCGAACCAAACAAAATTGCAGAAAATGCTCAGGAGCTCATCAATACGCTTGTTCGTATGAAACCTGCAACTGCAAAAGGCGCTTACCTGAAGGGTATCAGCATGGCTGCGACTATGAGTCCGAGTCTGGCTATCGATACTAAATCGGTTATGTAAAATGCAGCTGAGTTGTGTGCGCACAACGGGTTGATTGATTGAAAATATTTTAATAACATTTTGATTATTTGGTAAAGACCTCCGAAGTTTCTGGATTGGATCTTAAACACAAGTTTTCAATTTTTCAAATTTTTTAAAATGACTCCTGCTCAAAAAAATGAAGCAATAGAAGTACTGAAAAGTAAATTCACGCAGTACGAAAATTTTTACGTCACCAATACCGAATCATTAACGGTAGCACAGGTGAGCAAACTCCGCAGGCTTTGTTTCGATGCCAATGTGGAAATGAAAGTTGCTAAAAATACCCTCATCAGAAAAGCCCTCGAAAGCTTTAACGATGAAAAATATGCACCTGTTTATGAATCATTGCATGGCGTAACAGCGCTTATGTTCTCTGATTCTCCTAAAGAACCGGCAGTTATCCTTACAAACTTCCGCAAAACATCGCAAGGCAAGCCTGTATTGAAAGCAGCGCTTATCGGATCAGATGTGTTCTCTGGCGATGATCAATTGAAATCATTAACAAGCATCAAAACCAAGAACGAGCTTATCGGCGAAATCATTGGTTTGTTGCAATCTCCTGCAAAACGCGTATTGGCTGCATTGTTGCACCACCACGAGCAGAAAGCAGAAGGCGCTGCAGCAGAATAAATCAGGTTATTTATTACCTGAAAAAATGTTTGCAATGCTCACAAGCAAAAGCAAACCTCAATTACGGCTTCCAAGTCAATATATAATTACCCAGTAAGTAACAACAAACAATTTTTAAAAAACAAAATTTAAACAATAATAAAATGGCAGACATTAAAGCATTAGCCGAACAATTAGTAAGCCTTACTGTTAAAGAAGTACAGGAACTGGCCAACGTATTGAAATCTGATTACGGTATCGAACCAGCAGCTGCTACAGTTGTTGCGGCCGCAGGCGTTGAAGCTGCTGCAGCTCCAGTTGAAAAAACATCTTTCAACGTAGTATTGAAGAACGCAGGTCCTTCTAAACTGAACGTTGTTAAGGCGGTTAAAGACCTTACTGGTCTTGGCTTGAAAGAAGCAAAAGAACTGGTTGACGGTGCACCAAAGAATGTTAAAGAAGGCGTAAGCAAAGCTGAAGCTGAAGACATTATGGCAAAACTGAAAGAAGTAGGCGCTGAAGTTGAACTCGCTTAATTTTTTCTAACTACTTTATATACGAAAGCCCCTGCTATTTTAGAGGGGCTTTCGTGTATTTTAAATTATTCACTTATTCCGTAATTGGCTGATTTTCAACTATTTTGTACTCTACTGTATTTTTCTATGCCCAGATTTTTCTTCATTTTAGCAATATTTACAGCGCTTTTTGTAGATGCCAATAGTCAAACCCGTTTTAAAATAGCTAACGACAAAGAAATATGGGTTTGTCCTGCAACTTATATGGTCGACAAATCTGTTATTCAGTTAGGGTATGTAAAAACGGGAATTCCTAAAAAGAAAGATAAAGCCGATTTTGATACAAAGATGAGGGAAATGGCTAACGAAGCCTATGCAATGGGTGGACAGCTAATGGTATTGCACAACTTCAGAGATGCCAGGCAGTCGGGCAACTATGCAATGCGGTTCAATGTATTCAAAGCAAATGAAAGTGGAAAGATCGCTGTGAATAATACAACCAGCGAAAAAGATGCAAGCCAAAGTACAATTGTATTGTACCGGCCTGTTTACAGTGGGTCTTATAATGACTCTGTTTCGTTTGACGTTATAATAAATGACACCTTACGATTGCCGCTAAATGGAAATATGAAGTATCTATTGCGTTGCGCTGCGGGTAGCTCCGTTAAACTCACGGTTTCAGGTCAGGGTATTGTGGAGCAAGTAGCGGTTGGCGCAGGAAAAAAATACTATTTCAGAGGTTTTGTGAACATACCGGGATCGAATAGAATGATTACTAACGGCGGTGTTAGCAGAATAATAAAGGGGTATGCGGCTTATATTGAGCCGATTAGTGAGTTGCAGGGCGAATTAGAAAGCAGTCTGCTAAACAGTTATATTTTATGGAAGAAAATTTAGAGTGAATGGTAAGCGCTATACCAGATAGCCCACTCACTCTAAACTGTCGGACTTTAACTTACAAAAGCTTCAGTACCGTATATTTTCCTTTCTTGCACTACTGAAATTCTTGCTTCAAAGTTTTCTTTTATTCCGTCTGGATATAGTATTACAGAAATACCCGCTTGTTTCCACCAGTTAGTTTCTGTTAGCTTGGCGATGTGTATTATTCCCTTTATTCTACTGCTTTTTTCGTCGCTACTCCATTCCAGTATCTGGTCAAATAGATGCACTGGGATTGTCGCTATTTCGGCGGCGCTAACACCGAGCAACAAATAATAGTCGTCGGCTTGTTTTGGCGGAGTTTGGAAATTTAGTTTTTTATATTCGTATCGGTAATTATAGCGTAGCGCTGACAGATCGCTCAGCGCAGCAGACGCTGTAGGAAAACCGCCAGCCCCCTTGCCATAAAAAAACTGATTATCAGCAAGATTACTCTCTATAATCACACCGTTAAATTCGTTTTTTACATTGTAGAGCTGGCTTGTGCTGGATATGAATTGCGGCAGTACAAATGAGGCAATTGCTCCATTGTTTAGCTTTCTGCATTGCGCAACTAGTTTTATCACATAGCCTTTCTCTTTGGCATATACTGCATCGCCGGCCGATAAATTTTGAATACCTGTATGTAATATAGCATCTGGGGGTATCACAATGCCATATGCGTGTGTGAGCAATATGCTCAGTTTGTTTGCAGCATCAATACCTTCTATATCCAACGACGGATTGCTCTCAGCAAAACCCTCAGCTTGCGCCAGTTTCAGCGCTTCCTCAAAACCTAATTTATCATCGAAAACGCGTGTAAGTATGTAATTCGTTGAACCGTTTACGATGCCATTGATACTATGCAGCAAGTCGTTATCATAGTATTCCTCCAGATTTCTGATTATCGGAATGCTGGCACAGCATGCAGCTTCGTAAAGGAGCGGCGCTCCGTAGGTCGCTTGAAGTAACATGAGCTCGGAAATATGTTCGGCTATCATTTTTTTGTTAGCGCTTACTACGGCTTTCTTGCGTTTTAGCGCTGTTGTTACTATACGGTATGCAGCGTCTGAATCGTCTATAAGTTCAACAATTACATTTATTTCCGGGTCGTTGAGTAGCTCGGCGGCATTTGTTGTAAATAATTCGTTAGGTGCATTTCTGGTTTTACCACCGTGCTTTATACACACTTTTTTTAATTTAGCTTGCAGACCGGGCGTTTGTTCCAATGTTTTATATAATCCTTCGCCTACTACGCCAAAGCCAAAAAGGCCAATGGTAAGCTGTGTTTGTTGATTTTGTATAGACATAATTTCAATTGCGTTTAGTAAATAATTTTCAAAGTAAATATTGAATTGATTAATGGGTCCAGATGTGTAGTCAGTCCAGTTGAACAGCTATTGGGGTATACTCCCAGTTACAGACAGCGCTTTTGATAATGCTTGATCTATATCTGCAATAAGGTCTGTGGGATGTTCTAACCCTACGCTAAGTCGTATCAAGCTGTCTGCAACTCCGCTCGATCTTCGTTTTTCTGCAGGTATACTTTTATGCGTCATAGTTGCGGGGTGGCATAACAGGCTTTTTACACCGCCTAGGCTTTCCGCAAGTTTGAATAGTGTAGTGGCGCATACTACTGTCTTGGCGGCAGCTTCTGTATCTGTTTTTAATGTAAACGATATAACTCCGCCGAAAGCTGATTGCTGTTTTGATGCGATACCGTGGTTGGGGTGCGATTTTAATCCTGGATAATACACCTTATCAATAGCCGGGTGCGATTCCAGAAAATCGGCCACAATTTGGGCATTCTTAGAATGTTCCAGTACCCGTAAGTACAGTGTTTCCACTCCGCGTATAGCCAGCCAGCTGTCTTGTGGAGACAGGATGGCTCCGCTTGCATTTTGTATGAATTTTATCTTGTCGGCCAGCTCCTTTGTGTTGGATACTACTATGCCGGCTATCAGGTCGCTATGCCCACCGAGATATTTTGTAGCGCTATGCACCACAATGTCTGCCCCCAACGTTAAGGGTTGTTGCAACGCTGGCGAGGCAAATGTGTTATCTACACACAATAGTATGCCGTTTTGTTTGGCTATTGTCGCTATTGCTGCTATATCGCTAATCTTAAGCGTGGGGTTTGTAGGGGTTTCCAGCCATATCAACTTTGTATTGGCGGTAATAGCATCCTGTACATTTACTACGTTGGTGGTGTCTACATAGTTTACGGTGATCCCAAATTTTGCATAAATATGGGTAAACAAACGGAATGCGCCGCCATAAATATCATCTACCGCCAGTATTTCATCGCCTGTTTGCAGCAGTTTTACCACGGCATCTATAGCCGCAAGGCCGCTGGCAAACGCAGATGCGCTTGCGCCTCCTTCCAATGTGGCTACAATGTTTTCGAACGTAGCGCGAGTTGGGTTGTTGCTGCGCGCATAGTCATATCCTTTGTTTTCGCCGGGCGCGTCTTGCACAAAGGTAGAGGTTTGGTATATAGGCGTTGAAATAGAACCGGTAAGTGCATCAACTGGTACGCTATGGATTAATTTGGTTGCGTTGTTCATCTTTTTTTGAATTTTAAATGGTTAAAAATGGTTTAGTTTTTATATGCCACTTATCAAAAAAAGTATACCGGCGTAGCCGTTTTACTTTCCTACCTCGAGTTAGGAAAATAAAAAAAGCTCCACCGATAAATCAGAGGAGCTTTTAGTTGTTATTTTAATTCCTTGGCAGGAAACAGAATCAAACTATTGCGTCTGACTTATCTTTCCCAATTACTTGGGTTGGAATTAGCACCAGCTTTCCCGATGCCTCGGGAAGAGGTTGCTAAGGCTTCACAGGGCCATGACCCTCTGCCTTTCTTGATAAGTGATTGTAAAGAACTGACGCAAAGGTAATGGCAAGTAGTTTGATTTTCCAAAAAAATATTTCCAACACTAAAAAAGATTAAACAACAGGTGCTCAAGACGAACAATAAAACCGTTGTTTGTAGCTGTATTTGTGTTGTTATACAGGTCGTATCGGTAGCCTATATCTATTCGGGTCTGGCTATTGAAAATGAACTGCACAGAAGGCGCTGCGCTCAGGTATTGCCTGCTATCGGCAAGCGAATGCTGACCAAGAATCTCCAGCATCAGGTTGAGGTTCATTTGTTTATATCCTGTATATTTTTTTGGTAAGATCAGCCTGCCCGCCGAAAATGAATAATTGATGGCCTTGTTTCCTACCGATTCCGGGAATCTGTTATTGTTCAGATTATCGATTGCCTGTTCGTAATAGAGGTTCAAAGAAAGCGCAGTTTTGTGTAAGAGTTGCGTACCTACCCAGCCCAGTTGGTAACCCGTATTCTGTCCATTTATTTGCAGCGCATCCATGTGTACATGGCCCTTGTTTACGGCTGCGCGCCCGTATACCGCCATTCTGAAATGGCGGTATACTTGGTCTGCGCTATAGAAACGATACTTGGCATATAATGCGCCGCCATTTACTTCAAAAGGGGTAGCTGCATTGTTTCCCAAAAACATTTCTGCATGAATCATCAGGTTTTTGCTAACGCCCCACATTAGTTCCGGAATAAATGGCGTGTTGGCTGTATAGCCTTCGCTGTATCCTTCGTTAATATAGTCGGTCAGGCGAATGCCAAACGACTTTGTGGGCATGTTGCTTGCGGGTTCTGTATATACAAACAACTCTTGTGCAATACACACATTACTTACCAACACCAAAAGCAATGCGCTTAAGGTTTTAGATAGTGACATGGTAAATACGTTTTGCTTCGGTTGAGTTTTTAGAACAGCACGAACCCATTACACCGGTTTCATAGCATTTCATTTTTGTGTATTTGCCATTCTTTTTGTACTCCTTAAGCGGCACAAAGTTTTTGTCTATTACCTTAAACGTTTTATCGCCATTCAGTGTTTGCTTACTTACGTTCATAAAATGGAACGCACTGCCGCCAAGCGTAATATGCGCATCGTTAAATATATCTTCGTTGGCAAAAGAGGCGGTAACTTCTAGCGATGCTACAGAGAATCCGGCATCTTGTACCGCCTTTTTAATATCATCGAGCTCTACCTTTTCGTTTGCTTTAAATTGCATTGTATAGCTCGATTTTTCCACGTCTACATCTACCGATTGGATATAAGGTATTTTACTGATTGCTTTGTAAATAGACTTGCTGCACATGCTACACGTTAGGCCGCTTGCAGTGAGGGTTGCAGATTTGATTTGTGCAAATGCTGGTGCGCTCAGAAACAGAAGCGCAATAATGATTATCTTTTTCATTTTAATTGTTTGATTTGATTGTTTGATGTATTTGTTTGTAAATTAAGCAGTTGTACTGCTTTTTAAAAAACGTGTTATGCGTAATTAACGCACATTTTTTAACAAACAATCAAAATCAAATCCTGAGATTTCTGAACTGCAAATAAATTGGGCAGTCCGAAATAATAGGTGGAGGGGCATGTATAGGCGTTATATTACGTTGTGTAAACGCAAGTTTTGCGGGTATATAACGACTATAATTTAAGCTTGGAGGAAATGCGGCAGGCTGATACGAAAGATCGTATGTAAATGACGCGCTATGGTGTTCTGCTGTTTTAAATGTTTTTTGTTCATCGTGGCAGCAACCTTTTTTTTGCACCGGTTTTTTCATGCCACATTTGCCGCATTCGTGGTCGTCGTGGTTTATGAGTGTTGCGTTCACATATTCGCCCATACAGTAGTGCAAATGCACAGTAGCCCCGCAGGCGCCTGCCATATACAGTATTGTTAGTATGGTTACAAATATGCGTTTCATAGACTATACAAAAGTAGATACTTAAACTTGAAAAAAAAGTTAACCTGCTTCCTATCGGCCATTTACCCATAATAATACAAAGTCAGGCCATTAATGTGTAACGATCAGGCTGGCTTGTGCTTTTACGGCATCTGAAACCAACCGAACATTGTAAATTCCGGCGGGTAAATTGTTTACTGAAATCGTTTTATACATTGTTTTAGCCGCAGGTTCGGTATAGTGCAGCGCCAATCGTCCCTGTATATCATAAATAGATAGCGTATATGGAGCGGCCTCATGGAAATTGGCTTTTATAGTTACAAAATCGGATGCAGGAGATGGGTAAACAGTTAAATCAACCAAACGCTCCACATTGGTTCTATCAACACTTGCCGGTAATGGCCCATAGTAGTAGCGGCGTATGTAATCTATATGCCCTGCGCTTTCGCTGGTATAGAAGAACCAAGTATTGGTATTTTGTATCCATGTCTCGCTGTATACGGCTGTGCATTGATTTTCGGTGTTGTAGCTCCAGGTATACCGCCGGTCGTTTACAAAAGTAAAAATAGATGGGTTCCAGCGTTTCCGTAGCGTAACTATTGTATTGCCCGCTCCGTCAAAACTATTGTTTTCGTAGTATTGTTTTGTCCACCCGCCTACATTGTCATATAAATAGAACGTATCTGCTACTGCTTTATGAGTTGTATTATACTCATAGCAAAACCTGTTAGACAGCCTCCATACGCCTGTGCCGGCGCTATCAGCCCAGTTCATCATTATTTTGTCCGTAAGGTTCGTATCGATACTGTAATTATACAAAACACGATAGCTATTCACTAATACGCCCAGCGTGTCTGCGTTTTGCGTAGTACTGCTGGTTATTCTGTTTAATGAGTCGTAAGTGTAATCGTCTTTTTGGAATGGCTTCCAAACACTACCACTTTTATGTTCCTCTAATACGGACAGCAGATTATTCCGAATATCGTAGGCAAATGATTTTCGCGAAACGTCGTACCAGCCGGTAGTAACAAACCACACCTGATAAAGTTCTTCCGTTTTATTGCCGGACGAATAGGTGTACGTAGTCAAACTGTTTTTCTGCCAGGTATCTATAGCATCCAGATATACTTGTACTTCAGTAGAGGTGAGCCGATTGCTAAGGTCGTAGGTATTTATTGCTTTTGAATGCGGGTAAGTATCAAAAATGTTTTGGTGATAAGTAGAGTCAGATTGTATCAAGTCGTCATTGAAATGGTAAAAATCGGGACTCGTAGCTGCTTCAGGCCACTTAATAGCGCCGCCACGTCCGTCTGTGTAATAATACCATGCTGAATCAGTTCGCTTAAATGAGGTTGTTGCGCTATCAAAAATGGACAGGGATTGTCTGCTCAATGTTGATTGCGCCATTAGTGTGTGCGATAGTAGCAAGAATCCGATAGATATGAAAAGGTGCGTTTTGATCGTCATTGGAGTGGTGGTTAATCCAAAATTAGGTTTTTTTCGCGTCTTTGCTTTCACAATGCACTTATTATTAGTCTGTTGCATAGCGCTTACAGGGTAGATGAATTTGCTTTGCTAACAATGTGTGGAAACGATTTTGCAACATGTGTTTAAATATGCATTATGTTTGCGCTAAACTATCGTTACCCATGTCGCATACCACCTTGAAAGAAGATTTGCTGGCAGAGTTCAGAGAAGAAAGGGTCATGATAAATGAGCAGATCGAAATACTGGACCCAATGGCTACATCGCTAAGGCAACCCGCTGCCAAAAGTCTGTTGAGTAGTTCCACATTGGTAATTACTGAGTATATATGCTATTTTCTTTCTTTGGGTATAATCGCTTTTATATTTTTAATGCACCGTATATACCCATTTAGCTTACTCAGCAATATTTTTTATACACCCGAAATAAGAAATAGCATAGGCGCAAGCAATGTTATATACCTGATGTGCGCTATTTATGCAATCATTGTATTTGGGTCGATACTGCTATTTTGTATTGGGCGAATAGTTCGGGAAATCAGGCTGAAGAATGATATTCTTGAAGTTGTGGGCAGGGATGTAAAAGTAATTGTAGGCATGCACCTCGAACGCAAAGCCGCCCTCGACACCATAGAGCAGCGCCATATGTTGGGAATGTCGGGTATTGCACAGCCATTCAAGTCGAAACCAGCTGTAAGCGAACCAGTTCGTTCGGGTCAGTAATGGCTTTATTATAAAATTGTAAACACAGGTTTTCTCAGTATCCACCTATATACACACCAATGTATATCATTACCTTTGCGCACCTTTAGCATCACCATACTCTTTTGTTTTCTAAATATATATACAATGTTGTTTGATAAAATTGAAGCGACTGCCAGCTTTATAAGGGCAAAAATTGCAAATAGTCCGGTAGTGGGAATTATTTTGGGTAGCGGTTTAGGGGGCTTGGTCGATTTGATAGAGAAAGAGGTGGAAATAGCCTACGATACCATCCCCGATTTTCCAGTGTCTACCGTAGAGGGGCATACAGGAAAGCTCGTTTTTGGTAAGATAAACGGTAAAGATGTGATGCTCATGGCTGGGCGTTTTCACTATTACGAAGGGTACTCCATGCAGGAGGTTACATTTCCCGTGCGGGTTATGAAGGCTTTGGGCGTAGATACTTTAATTGTTTCTAATGCCTCTGGAGGCGTAAATCCATCGTTCAAAATTGGCGATCTTATGATTCTAACCGATCATATAAATCAGTTTCCGGAACATCCTTTGCGAGGAACAAATGATGAGCGCCTCGGTACGCGTTTCCCGGACATGAGCGAGCCTTATGGTGCGCAATTGATAGCTACCGCTAAAGAGATTGCCAGCGATTTGGGTATCGATGTGCGCACCGGTGTTTATCTTGGGCTACAAGGGCCAACTTTTGAGACTCCCGCAGAATATCGTTGGATTTATAAAATTGGCGGCGATGCAGTAGGTATGAGCACAGTGCCAGAGGTGATAGTGGCAAGGCATGGTGGGATGAAGGTTTTTGCGATGAGCGTTATCACCGATTTGGGTATTAGTGATTCACCCATAAAAATAACGCACGAAGAAGTGTTGGAAGCAGCCAATGCTGCTGCGCCAAAGATGGCCTCAATAGTGGCCGAACTGGTAAAACGTATGTAATTAACCGCTCTGAATGTAAAAAGGAGATTTTGGCTATTAAAGCTAAAATCTCCTTTCTTTTTACGTATAACTTTATTATCCCTTTACCGATACATTATATGTATAAGTCAATGTACATTCTAATGGGGTAGTAATGGGCTTACGCAATCTGCCGCTTATGTAATAAGAATAGTATTTGCCTATGTAGGCGCTAAGATCTGTGTTTTGAATCGGTATATTTAAAGAATTAGCATAAAGATCGGGATTGTCTATCAGCGAGATGGTAAACGGCTCTTCTTTTACATCAGAAAACAACGAAGCAGAACAATTTTGAAAGTTGGCAATGTTATTTGCCGGGGTAGGGTTGAGTACGGTAAGTTTACATTCGGTAATTGTTACTTTACTAATACTCTTTCCGTTGAACTGTTCTCCGGTACTGCTTCTTACAAACGAATCAACATTAAAATAAGAGGTTTCCGGGCCAAATACCAGGTAGTTAATGGTGTCCTCTGTAGCAGGTATGTGTATGTTAATACTACCTGTTTGCATAGGAAGGTCTAAACTTAGCGTTTTAGCAATTTTTGTACACGAATTGACGGAAACAAAAAGAGCCAAAATCAGCGCAAACGCCCCCGTAGGCACAATACGATACTTATTCATAATATGAAACTCTAAGCAAATATAAGCATAATTTTCCGATTCCGTTTTGTACAGCTCGGTTTTTTTGAAATGCACCGATAGCGTTTCGCCTTGCCTCGTTTCTGTTTTCTTCCTATATTCGCTCAAATTTACTACAACGTGGCTGAGTCAGTTAAAAAGCAGATAGTAAAATTTGCGCCCCGCGGGAATAATAGTTTTTACGATGATGTAAAGAGTAGTGTAAATGCCTATTTTGAGCAAAACAACATTTCCCCTAATGCAAATGCTTCAATGTACGTGAAGACTGTTGCAATGATCAGTTTATATTTTGTACCATATCTTATCATTGTTTCCGGATTGATAACGGTGAACGTTTGGTTTTTTTATGCTATGTGGTTGCTTATGGGCGTTGGCATAGTGGGTATTGGCACATCTATAATGCACGATTCTAATCATGGCGCCTACACAACAAATAAATCAGTAAATAATTTTCTGGGCAGCTTATTAAATATTTTAGGCGGTTATTCACTCAACTGGAAAATTCAACATAACATACTCCACCATACCTATACAAATATCGAAGGACTTGATGAAGATATTGATGCAGGTTCTGGTCTGCGTATGAGCCCCGACAAACCATTGTTGCCCTTTCATAAATATCAGCATATTTATGCATGGTTTATGTATTGCCTGATGAATTTGTACTGGATATCTGTTAAGGATTACAAATTGTTATTTAGATATAGTAAACAAGGGTTATTAAAAAAGCAGAACCGCACGCTCGGACAGGCGCTGTTAGAATTATCTGCGCTGAAGGTATTGTACGTAGCATACATTATAGTACTACCTATACTTTATTCCGGATATTCATGGCAGCAGGTAGTAATAGGTTTCGTAGCTATGCATGTTGTTGCTGGTTTTGCGCTGGCTGTTATTTTTCAACCAGCCCATGTTGTCGAAACCTCCGATTTTTCGAGTCCTACAGAGGATCGCAAAATGGAAAATAGCTGGGCTATTCACCAAATTCTCAATACCGCCGATTTTGCCCCAAATAATAAGTTGGTATGCTGGTTTATAGGCGGATTGAATTTTCAGATTGAGCACCACCTGTTTCCTCAGATTTGCCACGTACATTACCCCAAAATTGCCAAGATAGTGGCCCGCGTTGCGCACGAGCATAATATTCCCTACCAGGTAATGCCCACTTTCCGTAGTGCAATAATCGCCCATGGCAAGATGTTAAAGCGACTCGGTTCCAACGAAAAGCTATAATGCCTACCTCAGGGAGGATAAATGCTAAGGCTTGCTAATACACAATTTTTGACTGTCTTTTATTGAACGTTACTGACCAAATATCATTGGTTTATTTCTTGCTTCTGTACTGTAACAGTTTTGTATTCACTTTGGTTCTTAGCGGCGGTCATGCACAAAAAAACAAAGCCCCTTCTGGTTGAAGGAGCTTTGCAATTTGTATTAGAAAGTTGTCTTAGAAATTCATTTTTTCTCTCAATCTGTTTGGAACGCCATTTTTGTGCAACAATATAGCGGTGGTTTTGTATTTTACATAGGCTTTTGTTACATAAATATACCCTTTGTAGTCGTTCTTATCGCCCCATGAGTTCTTTACTATGTAGTATTTTCTGCCATTCTGGTCTTCAGCAAGCCCAACAATGTGCATGCCATGGTCGTCGGTTGTTTCGTAATTGTCGAAAGCCATCTGACGTTTTTCTGGCGTAATTACTCTTTCGTCTTTTGGACCGTCAAACATGTATTTCTTCATCGAATCGTTCATATCGTCGTAATCCATTTCAGGTACATAGGCAACGCCATTTTTCCAGCTAAAATATTTTTCGCTTACGTCGGTAGCCCATGCAACAGTAAAACCTTTATTCAGCGCATTGTCTATAATGTCTGTAAGATCGTTCATTTGCACGTTATAAACTTTGTCAAACGACCAGTTGTCTGGCACCATCAACATTGTTTTTTTGTAATAAGGGCTTGTGGTGAAAGATGAAATTTCAACATAATCTTCCGGATGTATACCTATACGCTGAGTTGCAAACGATTTAGGAGTGTATGTTTTGTTATCATACTTGAAAGTTTCCGGAATAGCGCCAAGGTAGGAGTCTAAAACTTCGTTGTACGCTTTTTTCCAAGATGGCGTCAGTTTTCCGTTGGGGTTAGAAACAACTGCATCGAGCATGCCCTTGAGTATAGCTTGCATTTCAGCAAATTTGTTTTTGGTGGTGCCATATTGCAAACCTGTGTAAACTTCTTGCGGCATAGCGCCATACTTGGCGTACATATTTATTACGTCGTGGCAAGCGCCGCCGTCGCCCCAGGCCAGCGATCCGTGCATTCTTACATACGATTCAGCTTTTTCTACATATACGCAATGCGCGCTAAACAACTGAGCAAGTTCAATAGGTTCTTTACCCATACGCATCATTTCGCTTTCCAGAAATGAGTTGGTAGAATAGCTCCAGCATGTGCCAGAACTTGCCTGATTTTTTACGCTTGTGCGCTCAAGATCAATAATTCTGTTAAAGACGTATTTATTCTTTGGATCGTCGTTTTTTATCGACGTATAGCTTTTGTTCGATTCTATCTTTCTTATCAGATCGTCTTGTGCATGTGCAAGCAAAGGCAGAAACGCCAGCGCCAGAATGGGGAGTTTTTTCATTTTTAGTACAAATTCTTTTTGTTAAAGACAAAAGTACCTATATATACGATATGTTGTTAGTGAGTGCAGGGGAAAAAATAGGGGGAGATTCAGCTGCTATGTAATATACTATTCGTACAATTCCGTAATATAATTGACGCTTTTTAATAAATGTGCAGCAACAAGGTCGTTATCTTAGGCTTTTCCCCCAATATTTTATGGTGCGACGTGTGTCTTTGTTATACTTATAACCAAGGGGATCGTACCAATGCGACTTTATTTTTTTTGCTCTGTAGTGCTTAACATGCCCCCTACGGTGGTAATATACTCTTGGCGTAGTGCAACTGTCGATAAAGCAAGCAGTAATAGCCAACAGTAAAAGTAGGGACAGAGGTTTGTTCATGAAGTAAAAGTAAAATAAATTAGTTAACCTGCAAACACGCTTTGGAGGGTAAATACAACATCAATTTGTTCTGTTTTTCCTTTTTGCCTTCGGTGTATATGTATAAATTGCACTAAAAGTAATAGCATGGAGCTGCTGGATGAACATACAGAATTGTTACGCAGATTGGTCAATTCATTTGGCGTTGTAGACGAAGATGCATTTACTGCTTTTTGCGCCAATTGGCGTTTGATTAATGTTCCCCGAAAGCAGTTGCTAACACGGCAGGGCGATACGGAAAAATATCTTTATTTAGTTTTAGATGGCATTCAGCGTGCCTATTGCCAACAAGGAGATAGAGAGGCAACGCTTGTTTTTTCTTATCCGGTATCTTTTTCAGGGGTTATCGATAGTTTTTTCTTACAACAACCATCAGGTTTTTACCTCGAGACTATAACAGCGAGCCAGTTACTACGTATACACTATAACGATATGGCATTGCTTATGGCGGAATATCGTCAGTTGGAAACATGGGTGCGCATAGCGCTAACAAAAACACTTGCGGACACGCTGCAACGACAAATTGAATTGCTGGCATTTAGCGCCGAGGAGAAATTTACTACGCTACTACAAAGAAGCCCCCATATACTGAACCTGATTCCACATAAATATTTGGCCAGTTATATAGGCGTGGATCCTACTAATTTTAGTAAACTGCTGGGAAGGGTTAAGCTGAAATAAATCTTGGTATTTACCAAGATTCTTCTTTTTGCGGGTAGTTAGTTTTGCAGTAAAATATCTATATGTCAGTTTTTAACGCAGCAGATTTATTGACAGACCTTGAGGCCGAACTATCAGAAATCAAATATGCGGCAGAGCAACTAAAAAGTATGTCGCCCGATGTGTTGCGTAAGCAACCACAACCCGGCAAATGGAGCGTATTGCAGGTTTTGGAACATTTGAACAGTTACAACCGTTATTATCTTCCGGCAATAGAAAAGACGATTACGCAAGCAGAAAAAGATAAAAGCAAAGCAAATCAATCATATACGTCGGGCTGGCTGGGCGACTATTTTGTGAAAACAATGTATTCGCAAATAAAGCAGAATAACCAGATCGCTAATAAAATGAATGCCCCCAAGGAACACAGACCGTCGCCCGAGCTGAACTACAACAAGGTAATGGCCGAATTTTTGAATGGGGTAGGGCAGTTGAATGCACTATTGCAAAGAGCTAAAAAGGTGGATTTGGAAAAAGCGAAAACACCGATAAGCATAGCTAAGTTTCTGAAAATCAGGCTGGGGGATACATTTCGATTTTTGATTGCGCATAAAACGCGGCATTTTCTGCAAATTAAGAACACACTATTGGCCTTGCAGTCTGCGTAGGTGTGTATGGCATTTTATTTAGCGACACCTTTCATTGTAATAACATACTGGCTAATTTTGTTGCATGAATGTAAGGTGTGTATTTTTCTGCTTGGTTGTCTTTTTTAGGTTGCTGGCGTGGGGTGGAGGCGCTTTGGCGCAGCCATTGAAACCCGGTTTTGATGCAGATGAATATGCGGGTTCGCTCCGCAGATGCGCGCAACAAGTAGGTACCAACTACAGAGGTAAAACACCAAAAGAAGAGTCATTTCAACGAGTATACAGATCGCCGGAAATGGGAATGTATAACAAATACGACCTATGGCTTAGCCCCGACAAGCAGACGATGACCATAAACCTAAGGGGGACAACCTCGGAAATGGGTAGCTGGATAGAGAATTTTTACAGCGCTATGATACCTGCTACCGGCAGTATAAAAATGACCGATAGTTTCACCTTTCATTACAAGTTTGCCGCAGATCATAAAGCAATGGTGCATACCGGCTGGGCGTTGGGCGTTGGTTCACTGGCGTCCGATATTGAAGCCCGTATTGTGGCTCTTTATGGCAAGGGTACAAAACAACTTATTATAGAAGGACACAGTCAGGGTGGGGCATTGGCACAGCTACTTACGGCATACCTGCACTACCGGATTGCCGATGGCAAGTTGCCGCGGGATTTGGTGATAAAAAGTTATTGCAGCGCTGCGCCCAAAACAGGGAATTTATATTTCGCATATGATTTCGACTACATAACGCGAGGCGGTTGGGCATTTACTGTAGTTAATGCGGCAGATTGGGTACCTGAGTCGCCGCTTTCTCTGCAAACAATTCGCGATTTTAATACAGTTAACCCATTTACCAATGCTAAACCTGTAATTAAAAAGCAAAAACTACTAGTTCGTTTGTACTTAAACCATGCATACAGGCAACTAACCCGAAACAGCGCCAAAGCGCAGCGGAAATACGAAAAATACTTGGGTAGAGTGATGCATAAGCAGGTCAGGAAATTTATGCCCCAATTGCAAAAAATAAAATATACAGGCTGTTCAAATTTTATGCGCGCCGGCATTCCGGTAGTGTTGCAGCCCGACGAAACCTATTATCAGCGTTTTCCGGATACTGGCGATAATATTTTTCGTCACCATCTTTTTGAGCCTTATTACTACCTTGTTGATAAAATTTATAGGCAATAGCCAACTGATTATGGCAAAATATAGGCGTCTTAAGTAGCTGTTAGCCTATTTTTGCAGCATTGGTATATTCGTAACCACGGTTTTTATTTTTCTAATTGCATGTATTCACTAAACGGTAAAGTTGTAGTCATAACCGGAGGTTCCTCGGGTATAGGTAAAGCATTGGTAGATGTAGCGTTGCAGAAAGGTGCAAAAGTAGCTGTGTGTGGTCGCAACATGCAGAAACTTCAGGAGCAGTTTGCGCCGAGTGATAATTTGCTTTGTTTTAAAGCCGATGTGAGCAACGAGACCGATTGCAAGGCATTTATTACCGCTGTATACAAAAAGTGGGGCGGCATGGATGTGATGATAAACAATGCCGGAATAAGTATGCGCGCACTTTTTGAAGATACCGATCTAAGTGTGATACGGGAGTTGATGGATATCAATTTTTGGGGAGCCGTGTACTGCACTAAATACGCCTTGCCTTACTTGCTCAAAAGCAAGGGTGTAGTGTTGGGTGTGTCATCTATTGCCGGTTACCGAGGGTTGCCGGGCCGTACCGGGTATTCTGCTTCTAAATTTGCATTGCAAGGTTTCTTAGAGTCGCTTAGAACAGAACTGCTTACTACCGGCGTCCATGTAATGTGGGTGTCGCCGGGTTTTACAGCATCTAATATCAGGAATGTGGCGCGCAGCAGCGACGGATCTGCCCAAGCCGAAACGCCGCTCGATGAAAGTAAGCTAATGACAGCCGAAGAATGCGCGCAGCGAATAATAGCAGGGATAGAGCAAAAAAAACGCACTATAGTGATGACCAGACAAGGCAATCTGGCAGTGTGGCTGAATAAATTACTTCCCGGTTTGGCCGATAAAATGGTATACAAACATTTTCTGAACGAGCCGGAGTCTCCATTAAAGAAGTATCAATAAGTGTAAATAGCGCTGAGTATAGCCAGAAAGCTAAATATGTTTAACCATTAATTAATACACTTGTTTTCCTATGCAAATCATGCTGGAAAATAGCTAATTAGTGAGGGTATCTGCACTTTTTTTTACGTATCTTTAGCATTAACAGTTAACCTATGCGAAAATCCAACCGTATAAAATTGCTGCTATGCGCAGCCCTGTTTGCTCACGAGGCAAAAGCAGAAATAAAGTTGTACCAACGCGATACATCTATTAAAGTGTATGCATATGGCAAAGAGCAAACTTTGGCGTGGTCTGGCGGTTTTAATAATCCACAGTTTAGTATGGCCGATGTAAATGACGACGGTCTGAAAGATCTGGTGGTTTTTGAACCTTGGAATAGTGTCAGGACTTTTGTGAATAAAGGAACTGCAGGAAATCCAAACTACAGATATGCACCTGAATATGGCAACAATTTTCCGGCTTGTTATAGTTATTGTATTCTGGCCGATTATAATTGCGATGGTATAGCCGATCTTATACACAGAGGAAATTTTGGCTTTGCTGTATATACCGGTTATTTCAATACCGGGCATCAGTTGAGTTTTAGGTTCTTCAAAGATCTGTTTTACTCCAACGACCCTCGTACCCATGGACCGTCTAACGCCTATAGCAACCCCGGCGACATACCTGCGGCGGTGGATTTAGACAATGATGGCGACCTCGATTTTGTATCCTTCGACATCACCGGAGGAACATTGAATATGTATAAAAACATGCGCGTAGAGCGCGGATTGCCTTGCGACAGCATTGTTATTGAGTTGAAAGACAGATGTTGGGGTAAAGTATATCAGGGCTTCTACCGCACACATATACTGGGTAGGTCTTGCGACAACGCTGGACTTAAGGAGTCTGGCTCATCAGAAAAGCCCACACACTCTGGTAATACGCCATGTTTGTTCGACTGGGATATGGATGGCGATTATGATGTGCTCGATGGTAGTGTATCGTTCAATGAGATGACGTTTATGAAAAACGGGCGCATCGAAGCGTCATGGCCAGTAGATACTATGGTGTCGCAAGATACCATGTGGCAAAGCGGCGGAAAGCAAATTGAATTATCAACCTGGCCAGCCGCATTCAATGTAGATGTAGATCAGGATGGTAAGAAAGACTTATTGATAGGCCCTAATGGTTTAGGGAATTCTGAAAATTATAACTGCGTTTGGTATTATAAAAACCTGTCGACCACAGGCTCGCCCAACTGGCAGTTTCAGTCAGATTCATTTCTGGTAGATAAGTCGATAGACCTTGGTTCATCATCAAATCCAATGCTTTTTGACTACAACAAAGATGGAAAACTCGACTTGTTTATAGGGTCAGACGGTTACCGGCAGCCGACAGGATTATTATCGAGTCGCATATCCTACTACAAAAACACAAGCACATCAGGCGCTACATCTTTCGAATTAGTAACAAAAGATTTCATGGGGCTGAGCACACGTTCGTTTGTTGGTATTGCGCCAACTTTTGGCGATATCGATTTTGATGGGAAAAAAGATATGATACTCGGTCATTCTGATGGTACGCTTTCTTATTACAAAAACATTGCAGCATCCGATACTTTGCAACCCGACTGGCAATTGATGCAACTAAACTTGCAGGATGTAAATGGCGATATAATTACCATAGAAGGAAATGCAATGCCGTTTATTTACGACATTGACAAAGATGGTAAGAAAGATCTCTTAATTGGCGACTATTTTGGCAATATCAATTACTACCAAAATGTAAGCGTTACACCAGGATCCATAAGGCTGAAATTGATTACAACTCATCTTGGTAATGCAAAAGCCGACCCCAAAATAAACGGAGGTAACAATGCTGCGCCATTTGTTGGCGTTATAGATAGTACTGGCGTAGAGTACCTGATGATCGGTAGCGGTTCCGGATTGATATACAGATACACTGGTTTTCAAGGCGGCGACACTTCAGCCACCTATACAATGCTCGATTCTGCTTATTCGTATATAGATACTGTACATAGCCTGTATCTAAACCCCGGATCTCCGCAGGGCATATACAGCAATTTGCGGTCTACGCTTACTGTTGGCGATATTGGCAATGACGGCAGTTTTGAAATGCTTGTTGGCAACAACAAGGGCGGCATTGAAATGTATAAATGGAAAGTACGAAATACAGTAAATGTTCCCTATGTGCAGGAAGAACCGCGCCTTACTGTTTTCCCTAATCCTACCGACGATAAATTAAACATCGTTTGGACTGAAGCTTTGCAGACGGATGTGCAGATAAGCATCATCAACATGCAAGGGCAACAACTATTTTCGGGTACATACCCCTCAGCGTATTACCAAACTACTATTTCGCTGGCGTTATTACCCTCGGGCATGTACGTTTGCCAAATGCAGTCGGGCACTGGCAGGTATTATACTAAATTTTCGATTATCAGATAGTTGCTAAAAGTCTGTTATGTAACGAATGCGCATTCTCAAACCGGAATGCGCATTCTTATTTAGTACATATTGTATCTTATGAGATTATTCAGCCCTGCTACCAATCAGCGATTGCTGAGCGTTTTCATGTAGTTGGAGCAAGTCGGCAATCAGTGTTTGTGGGGATATAACCTTCATATTTCCGCCAAAAGAAAGCAATTCCATCAGGAAGTCTTGTGTGATTTTAAGGAATAGCTCTATTACTATTTCGGTAGCTGTTTCTGTAACTTTTTGCGACCTATGTAATGGATAAGATTTAATGTACTGTCCCTGAATTTTATTGAACGATAAAACTATTTGTTGCGGTTCATCTTGCTCTGAATTAATAACGCCAAAACAATTAGCAAACATATGCTCTACATCAAAACCCGGATCGGGAGTAGATACCGTTTTTGTAATCTCAAGATCTGAAATCCTATCCAGCCCAAAAGTTTTTACTGCACTGTCTTTGAAATCTTTTGCTACAACATACCAGCGGCTACGGGCTTCTTTTAGTAACAAGGGAACAACAGTTCTGTTAGACATCGCGAGATCCCAGTATTTGTAATAATTGAATTTTACAACATAGCCATGCTTTATGGCATACAGCAAATCGTGAAAATGCTCCATGCCTTGTGGACGGCGTTGCTCAAATTGTATGTACTTAGACACACCTTCCACCAGATTGAGGGCGGTAAAGGTATCGAACGCCTCCAGCAAGCGTTCCTGCATCCCATCGCCTTTGTTGTCGTTTATGAAATATACCTTCTTCGAAAAATCGTACTGTATGTCTTTGTCGAGTATGGTTCTGATTTCATCTATATCTCTTTGAAAAGTCCGTTTTGAAATAGTGAAATTGTACTGTCTTAATTCAGACTGCATCTGCAAATAGTCGTAAAGTTCGGCAAACGAGCACGCCCGCCTCTCCAGCTTTTTTACAATTAGGGCATATCTTGTTATTGCTTCTCGTTTCGACATCTGATTGTTTTTGTACTACTATTTACACTAATGTTATACAGTTCGGAATCCTATTTGCTTACGAGTTTTAGCGATGGAATAATCTTGCATTTCGGTATTATATATATCGGCAAGGGTCATGGGTTTTGTGGTTGTAACATTTGTACCCCTTGCTTTCAATAAATCATTAGATTTTTCTGTATTCAGCTCCTTAAACTCATACATTGCTTTCAGGCGGCCTTTACGCATCAGGGCTTCATCTATATTATGCAACTGGGTATTGAAAGTGCACACCGTTTGTATGCCAAGACTTTCGCCAAGAATACCATCGGTAAGGTTGAGCAATATGGAAATTGCCGAATTACTCGATTTTTCGCGCGATGTTAGTAGCTCTTCAGCATCTTCTATCACAAGCACCGAATTTCGGTTTTCTATAAGTAGGTTGATAAAATCAGGTGCGTCCAGATTGCCGGCCAGTCGGGGAGATAGAAAAATAAATTGCTTTTTTACAGAGCTTACCAAAAAGCGAATGTAGGTGGATTTACCGCTCCCCGGTATCCCGTGGAGTAGTATAAGGCCGCTTTTGTCCGACTGCGAGAGGCTTTTTACAATCTCCGGATGCAGGGCGATCAGGTCGTCGTTATAGTTTTTTTCCAATTTCATTTTGGGCTTCGGACACTTAATGTCTGTAAGGTCGAGCCCTCGCGATGTAGTGGTGATAACGCTTATTTTGGGCTCTATGCGCGGCCTGTATTTAAACTTCTTTACGCTGTCTACAATTTGTTGCGCCTTGCGTTCATTTTCAATCTTATACACTACGCACACTACGCCGTTGTCTTCAATATCTACAATTATTTCGTCCTTCAGAAGGTAAAGTACATTATCGTAAGACATTTTTCTTTTGTCAAATTCGTAATACTCCTTCTGATGTTTTATAGTTATTTCTTCGCCCGATACTGTCTCTATCCATTTTATCGCTTTGTCATGGTCTATGTTTGCAATGCGTTTGTAACTGGGAACAACGCCATAATAGGCATAATACGTTCGGAGACAATTGATATACACATCCGAATTGAATAGGTCGGACGCTGAATGATGCATGAATTCAGGGCTATTAGATTTAATGGGGGCAGAAGACATAAAGTATGGTTGTTTTGTTGCAAAGATAGGAGGCTGCTACGACAAAAAATGGCGTAGTGGCTATGGCGTTAAAAATTTGATAGCTAATAATGGGTTAATGCAGAAGGAAAAAGGCAATAAGAAATTTTGAGTGTCAATTCACGCCGGCTTCTGTATCGAAATAACCATGGTTGAGTGAATGCTTATTCCAAAAATGGTAGGAAATTCCACCGTTTACAATGCCTTTACACCCAAATCCCAACTCGACGAATGCACCCAAGTTACTCCCAAAACGCACACACAACGGCGATATTTGCGAATTGATAAAGAATCTCGGCAGCATATTATACTCTTGGCCTGGTGTTTGGTTTTCGTACATATACCTTACTCCAAGGCAGCCAAGGCCATAAAACTGAAAATGCTTATTGGTATAGCTTGAGTATACTCGCTTTAACTCTATCGCCAGTGTGGTAATGGTGGCGTTTGTAGAAAAATTGTGATAGTAAGGTATTGGCCCATCATTTATGTAGGAATAGGAAAGCATTTGTATGCCTAATGCGAGACCCACTGCAGTACGATTGGCAATATAGTACTTATAACTACCAAACAGGCATCCTGTATGCGCCGTTTGCGTGTATTGCCCAAAACGATAACCACCGTTGTCGTACAGCCCGTAGGCATAGTTCATACTAAAAACTTCTGTGCCTGAATACATCCCGTAACTCAGCGCGGCCTCGTAGTCGCCTCTGTAGGTTTGTGCCGATGCCGATGGAGTAGTAATAACGCCTGCTAATATCAACAGAAACAAGCCGCAATTGCGCAATATTTTAGTAGATGTTGCCATGGCGCTCGTTTAGTGTTTGCTGTCGGTTTGGTCTATAAGCGATATATATTATTTCTCTTCGGGTTCAGGGAAAGCAACTCGTTCCTTTTCCCCATATTCGTCCAGCTTTGATGCGTTCTTTGTTTGTTGCGCTATCTGTATACCCAGTTTGTAAGCTTGCGGATTGTAAGGGTCGGCAGCTATGGCAGCGTCTATCTCGTTGAAGGCGTTTTGCGCATCGCCTTTTGTTGCATAAGTATATGCGAGGAAGAAGTGAGCATAACCGGGATTGTATTTAGATAAATTGTTGTACAACTTTATAGCGCTATCAGGACGTTGCGTTTTTAGGTATATGTTGCCCATCATCTGATATAGATTCACATTTCCGGGATAATACTGCAGGTTTTTGTTAGCTGCCCACAATGCGCTATCGGCATTGCCTTCGCTGGCATATATTTCCGTCATCGCCTCCCATACCAGATCGTTCTCTGGATATTCTTTTAGCGATTCCATAAACATTGCCTTTGCTTCCGGTATTTTTTTCGCTTTCATCAATTCGAAACCCGCAAAATCTTTCTTGGTTTTGCGTTTCATAATTGCGGCTATCGGTATCCCGTCTACATCTATGGTGTAGATAGTTTCTTTGGGTGGCCAGTTGTTGGTAGTCAACTGACTTCCATCTACAAATCTTGAAAATACGATACAGTAATCCCAGTCTTTTGCGTAGCGCTCATAATACCGAACGTATGCAATAGAAATATTTTTCTTATCCAAGTAGTATGCCTGCAACGGAAACGTACAATTGGTGGCAACAATCACATTCTTGTTTTCCAGATGCTCATTTTTTACAAGCCAGTCGCTCGCCGGCTTTATGCCAAGCATATAATAGTCGGTTTCATACTTGCCATACATGCTTTTTAGCCCGCCTGCTATTTCGTTGTAATACAGCGATTCAAAAGGATGATAGGCGATGGCAAATTTTGCTGGCAAGAAGATGCCGAAAGCAATAATTGCAATCGTGCCATACCGCATTGCCTGATTTTTTACCTTAAGTAAGCTCGTCCATCCAATAGCTGCGAGTACTACAAGCGGAGGGTATACAAACAGGAAGTGGCGCCAACCATCATAGAGCGATGATTTTTTGTATATAGCGTAGAATACCGGAAATACTATTGCAAACAAGATAAAAAGTGAATACAACAAAAATTGCTTTTTATGCTTGAAAACAACACCAAGGTTCATTGCGCTAATCACAAAACCTGCCAATACCACTAAGGGAGCTGTATATAAAATATATTTCGGTATGTAATACCACGGCACTTGATTGCTCAATATTTTTTTGCCCTCATACAGCATGCCGATATTCACAAAGAAGTTCGACATTACTTTAAGCGTCTCCATAGGCTTAGATAGTATGCCTAAGTGCGCATAAGGCCAAAATATTATGGCTATCAAATAGCCCGAAGCCCCGATAATTACAATCTGTTTTACAATGCTGAATTTGATAACTTGTTTGATCTGCCCGGTAAACATAGAGAATATACCAATAAACATTACCAGATAGCCAATAAGCAACAGCCCACCTATACGAACACCCATTGCCCAACCAATGCTGCATATGAGGCCAATAACGTGCTTAGGTTTGGGGTTTGGTAGCGCTTGCAAAAACAGCAATATGAAGTACAGACCGGCAGTGTAGCCAACAGAAAATGGAATATCCTTTGGGTTAGCAAAGTTGTGACCAAACCAGCTTGGTGAGAAAATAAGGAGGAGCATGGTTAAAAGCCCCGTATTCCAGCCGCCAAGGAACTTTGCAAGCTTTCCTGCGTAAATAATACCAATAGCGCCCACAAAAGCATTGAAAAAATGCATGGTGGTATAATGGTCTGCACCCGTAATATGAAACAATAGGGTAGTAAGAAAGTCGAAAATGCCGCCATAGTATTGGATACCGGTCGTAGCAGTCTGGGCAGATGTATCGCCATCAAAAAAATACCCCCAAATGCTGTTTCCGTAGTCGAAGTGCCAGTGTTCGTCGCCGGTAATCGCGTATTGAAAACTCATCAACGGCATGCCAATGAGCAATGCAAACGATAGTAAATTAAATAGCGCTCTGTAAATTATTGGGTTTCGCTGCTCGCTTGGCGCTTGTTGTGTTACGCGAAAGGATATTGATAATACCCCAAGCAACATCATTATCGAATCCTTGAATATATTTACTTTGCTTTCCGGCTGATTAACCCAATTAATAGGCATTTCTACAATGCTTATTTTATTCAGGTCCGCAGTATACAGCAGCTCCACGTCGTGCTCCCAACCGTGGCTCTGCAGTTTTTCGAAAAGCATTTTTGCTGCTTTTTGAGGATATAGTTTAAAACCGCACTGGGTGTCTTTTAGCTGTAGCGATGTAAATGCCTGTACTATACCATTAAAAATGCCGCCTATTAGTTTTCTGCTTTTAAGCGCAGTTACTTTGCCTTCATCATGTTTCCGTGCGCCAATGTAAATAGTATTGTTTCCCGAAAACAGGTTCTTATCTCGCTTAAGCCAATTCAGTAACTCCGTTGGCCTTGTAGACATGTCGGCATCCAGGGTCAGAATATAATCGCCCTTCGCCAGCGATACGCCTTTTTTAAGCGCGCCACCCTTACCGGCATTTACATCAAGGCGGTGAATGTTCACTTTCTGCTTGAGCGCTGCATATTTGGCGTCTATAGTTTGCTGCGCCTTGGTAGATGTATCGTCCTTACTACCGTCGTCTACAATTATTACCTCATAATCGCCTTTCCATTTTTCTTCAAATTCGGCAAGCCCCTGCAGCATCAGGTCAATACGCGATGATTCGTTGTAGCAAGGTATTATTAATGATAATAACATAGTTCCGGATGTAGCCTGTAAAATTGAGCGGGTTAATTATAAGCCTTGTTAATTAATTCTATTTATTCAACTGACCAATGTATACCCAGTCGCCCTGAATATTTACACAGGTGTTTGTTTTAATGTTTATTTCCTTTTGCAGATATGCAGCAATAGGGTAGAAATTAAGGTGATGGTCGAGGGTATAAAAATAATATCGCTGGCAGGGAGTTACGATGAACAATTGCTTTTTTGCTACGCGTTTCAGTTCAGCAATTGCTTCTGGTAGTTCGCGCAAGTGCTCAATAGTATGCGAGCATGTTACAACATCAAAAGCATTATCTTCAAATGGAAGTTTGTAAATAGTGCCTCTTTTGTACGCCGCTTTTTTAAGTGTCGCCACTTCATCGTATAAATCGCAACCGGTTGTAGCCAGATTGGTGTGGTCGCCAATGTAGTTGAGCAAAAAACCGCGTCCGCATCCTACATCAAGCAGTGTTTTTGCAGATTTGTCAATATTTTCAACAAGATATTTAATGCTCGGCATATTCATATCCGTTGGCCGGTCGTAAGCAAGACTGTCAATGTTTCTGTATATTTCTGTAAACTCCTCCTCGGTAAGGTCGTAGGCTACATCTTTAAAGTCCATGTATAGCTTAATGTTCTTACCCTTAAACCATATGTAAAAGAAAGGATACATAAACCAGCGGGCATCTCTTATTGCAGGCGGAAGCCAGTTATCCATTACGTGCCTGATGGCATTTGTTATTGAACGATTCATTGTTGGTTTAAAAAACGTTTGCGAAAATTAGAAAATTAAATTTTTACCACTCAGGCAAGGCAAAACAATACCTCGCCGGATTTCGGCGCTTTGGTTTCAAAAGTAATTAAAGTTGACGAATTTGAAGTGCATTTGTGTATTGGTGAAATAACGTGTGTGACGCATTATGGTGTTTTTGTATTTGCCTTATTGCAGATGCCTGTCGGATTGCAAGGTTATAATGCCATAAAAGACGGTACTAATGGTATTTATGTTGGTATTGCGCTAAGATATTGTATTACAGAGATGTAAAACAAAAAGAGCCAATTGCGCAGTGCAATAATGGCTCTTTTGTATATGTTTCAAACTTCTTACTATCCTTTAGCCAAAGACTTCTTGAGGAAGTCGATCACATTTACTTCTGTAGCGTCCAGTTGGCGCAGGTCAGCCAGTATAACCGATATCCAGTCTGTAATGTGAATCAGATAAAATGCCTTTTCGAAATAAGAATTTCCTTCTGAATAGATTTCTATAATATTAGAAGTATATTTTTCAAAAACCTGCTTGTTGATCTCCATTCTTGTTTGCACCCTTTCGTAGTCGTCGGTGTTTCTTAAAATAACTACTACTTTATCTTTAGCGTCATCTCGCCAACCTACAAGCTCATTATGGTTCATTTCGGGTATTACGCCTTGCCAACCAAGCATTTTACTGTTTTCGTTGAGCTGCTGCCTGAAACGAATTGCTACGCCTTCATAAAAAGAGGAAGCGTACACGATGGGCAATTTGCCAAAAATAGCATTCGAAATTTCGGCAGCTTTCTGTTGAATTGCTTCCGATTGCTCCTTCAGCTGTTTTACTGACGATTTTATCTGGTCTTCAAAATCGTTGGCCAGCAAACTGAAATGAGCCAAAGTATATAATATCTGTACCAATGAATAACCGAGGCACGCCCTTGGCGGCATACCGCCCGGAACTAAAATGCAATCAAGACCTTCTTTATCTGCAAGATTTGCAATAGCGCCGCCCGAAGTAATACAAACTATAGTGGCATGAGCTTTTATTGCCTGCTCCATAGCCATAAGCGTTTCTTCAGTGTTTCCGGAATAGGAGCAAACAATCACTAAGCTATGCTTATCAACAAATGCAGGGATAAAATAATCTTTGTTGACTACAAAGGGTAACAATAACTTATCGAATACAAAATTCTGAACTATTGAGGCGCCAATTCCGCTTCCGCCAAGACCTGTAACAACTACATTGCTGAATTTCTTTTCTGCTGATGCAGCGAACTTATGATGTTTTCCTATTATTAACGCTTCTTGTAGTTGATTTGGAAAGTCAAGCACTAATTTTTTCATCGGGTATTTATTTGTTTTAGCCAGTCAGAGTGCACAAAGCTATGCAATACTTTTTAGGCGCTCAATTTTGAATGCACGAATTCCTGAAAAATTGTAGCTATTTGGCGTTTTACTGGTACTTTTATTCTTCAATGGCCAAACATAACATAATTGGTTCAAGAGGCGAGCAATTTGCCGCCGACTTTTTAGTAAACAAAGGGTATAGTATTTTGGCCCGTAACTGGAGGGCAGGTAAGAAGGAGCTTGATATTGTAGCCGACGATAAAGGAACGCTGGTAATAGTAGAGATAAAAACCCGATCAAACTACGATTATGCATTCCCGGAAGAGATGGTAGACCAGAGAAAACAGAAGAATATAAAGGCTGCCGCCGCCGTATATGCCGATTTAAACAGGCAATACAGAGATATTCGTTACGATGTGATTAGCATTCTTTTAGAAGCAGGAAGCCCCAAAGAAATAGTACATTTTGCAGAAGCTTTTTATTAGGTAGCGCCCGTTATTTTGTATGGTTTCGTAACGATAGGCCTATCTATTTTATTTATAGAAATTTTGTGATTTTGATAATGTTTTTTGCCTCCTAATTCCTAACTTTGCCGAAATTTTATAACAAAAATCACATATGAGTACAATGACGAGTTCTAAAATAGACTTTAAATTGCCTTACCAGGTAAAGGACATCAGTCTTGCAGAGTGGGGTAGGAAAGAGATTAGACTGGCTGAAGCTGAGATGCCGGGTCTTATGGCTATACGCGCCGAGTATGGTGCGCAGAAGCCTTTGAGCGGTGCGCGTATTGCAGGCTGTTTGCACATGACAATTCAAACAGCAGTTCTTATAGAAACGCTGGTTGAACTTGGCGCAGAAGTTCGCTGGAGCTCATGCAACATATTCTCTACACAAGACCATGCAGCGGCAGCTATTGCAGCGGCAGGTATAGGTGTTTTCGCTTGGAAAGGTCAAACATTGGAAGAAGCCGATTGGTGTATCGAGCAGACTCTGTTCTTTGGCAGCGAAGACCGTCCTCTTAACATGATACTTGACGATGGCGGCGACCTTACCAACACTGTACTGGACAAATACCCAGAACTCATTCAGCATATTAAAGGTCTGAGCGAGGAAACTACAACAGGCGTTCACCGTTTGTACGAAAGAATGGCTAAAGGCACATTGCCAATGCCAGCTATCAACGTTAACGATTCTGTTACAAAATCTAAATTTGATAACAAATACGGTTGTCAGGAAAGTCTGGTAGACGCTATTCGTCGCGCTACAGATGTAATGATGGCTGGTAAAGTAGCCGTAGTAGGCGGTTACGGCGATGTAGGTAAAGGTTCTGCATTATCGCTCCGCGGCGCTGGCGCTCGCGTTATCGTTACAGAAATCGATCCAATATGCGCTTTACAAGCTTCTATGGACGGTTTTGAAGTTAAGAAAATGATCGATGCAGTGAAAGAAGCTGATATCATCGTTACTGCTTCTGGTTGCCGCGACCTGATTACTGAAGCGCACTTCCGCGCAATGAAGGACAAAGCTATCGTTTGTAACATTGGTCACTTCGATATCGAAATCGATATGGCTTGGTTGAACAACAACTACGGTACAACAAAGGATACCATTAAGCCACAGGTGGATATGTACACTATAGATGGTAAAGATGTTATCGTATTGGCAGAAGGTCGCCTGGTAAATCTTGGTTGCGCTACTGGTCACCCAAGTTTTGTAATGAGCAACTCATTTTCAAACCAAACGCTTGCACAAATCGAACTTTGGTTGCATCATAGCAAATACGAGAACAAGGTATATGTATTGCCAAAACATCTTGATGAGAAAGTTGCTCGTTTGCACCTTGCAAAAGTGGGCGCTGTGCTTGATGAATTGACTACAGAGCAGTCTGACTATCTGGGTATTCCTAAAGAAGGTCCATACAAAACAGATATGTACCGTTATTAATCAGCGGTTAATCAACATATTTATAATGAACAAACCCGCCTTTTGGCGGGTTTGTTCATTATAAATATCCTTCAACTTATATTTGTATTGCTCTTTGCATAACTATTGACCACGCGAGTACATTCTTATTTTGGTGTATTTAATAAATGCCGCGTATGCCGATAGTCGGCAGATAGTATACCCATAAAAACCGTCTAAAAAACCGAGCTTTATAATATACTCGCTAATAAAATGCCATTTAGGCGAAACAGCAATTTTTAGAAGGCTGGCCTTTTTGCCCTTTTCCACCGCTGCCCGAGCTGCAAGTTCACTATACTTTTCAATTTTTTTAAGGTGCTCGCTAATTGTAGCAAAACTGTAATGTAGCAAGTCGCCAGTAAGTAAACCCTTTTTGTCGTTTGGGTTTGTTGGGCGCCAGTATTCGTGCACCTTGGGCTCCTCCCACCTTCCTTTGGTCCGGTTATAGAGCCGTGTTTGCCTGTCAGGATACCAACCGCAATGCCGGATCCACTGACCGCAATAATTGGTTAATCTTGGCATGGCGTAAACACACCTTTCAGGCCCGTTCTTTTTTAGTTCCAGCAAGCTTTCTTTTAGTTTGTCAGTCAGCTCTTCGTCTGCGTCCAGCGACAGTATCCAGTCGTTTGATGCTTGAGCTGTAGCAAAGTTTTTCTGCTGTCCATAACCCAGAAAATGCTGTTGTATTACTCGTGCATTGTGTTTTTTGGCAATAGTAACGGTATTGTCGGTCGATGCGCTGTCTACAACTACAATTTCGTCGGCTATACCCACAACCGATTTCAGGCACCGGTCAAGGTTGCGTTCTTCGTTATAGGTTATGATAACAACACTTATTTTTATTGCATTCATGTATGCGTGTAAAACTCAAAAGTAAACAGTTCTGCCGATAAAGCTTGCACTTAGTAGCAATATGCTACTCATTCAAAAAGCAAAACCTGATACGGGCTTCTTTTACTGCTAAATATTCTTAGTTTTGCAATTAATATTTAACCCGTTGCACGGATTGAAATACTTACTCAGGCATGCTTTTTAATTCCTTCGATTTTTTATTGTTTTTCCCTATTGTTACTGCTCTGTATTTCCTTCTGCCTTATCGTTTTCGTTGGTTCCATTTGTTGGCTGCAAGTTGCCTGTTTTACATGGCGTTTGTGCCTATATACATTCTGATACTATTACTAACTATAATAGTAGACTATGTTGCAGGTATAATGATTGAAAAAGCCGAAGGGCCAAAACGCAAGGGGTACTTGATTATGAGTTTGGTTGCCAACATTGGAATGCTTGCCTTTTTTA
Organism: uncultured Flavipsychrobacter sp.; assembly: GCA_964561325.1. Taxonomy (GTDB): domain Bacteria; phylum Bacteroidota; class Bacteroidia; order Chitinophagales; family Chitinophagaceae; genus Nemorincola. The sequence goes on along the minus strand of CAZLPE010000001.1, from coordinate 70,741 downwards.
AGTACTACAACTTTTTTGCATTCAATACAAACCATGTCCTCTCTTTTTTTTACCTGTCGGCATCTGTTCCGTTACTGAAAATCCTTTTGCCTATCGGTTTGTCTTTTCATACTTTTCAGGCAATGAGTTACACCATAGAGGTGTACCGAGGCAACCACCATGCCGAAAAGCATTTTGGTATCTATGCGCTCTATGTTATGTTTTATCCGCAGTTGGTAGCGGGACCTATAGAGCGTCCGCAAAATGTACTTTACCAGTTTCACGAAAAACACGATTTTAGTTTTGAAAATTGTAAAGAAGGGCTAAAACTGATGTTATGGGGTTTTTTTAAGAAAATTGTGATAGCCGATCGCTTAGCAATAGTGGTGAACAATGTTTACAAACACCCCGCAGACAATCATGGCGCTACGCTTATCATTGCCTGCATATTTTTTACATTCCAGATATACTGCGATTTTTCCGGTTATTCAGACATCGCTTTAGGGTCGGCGCAGGTAATGGGCTTTAAGTTGATGACCAACTTCAGTAGGCCTTTTTCCAGTAAAAGTGTTACGGAGTTTTGGCGCAGATGGCATATTTCACTATCCACTTGGTTTTACGACTATTTGTTCAATCCAATAGTGCTGGCATTGCGCAATTATGGCAAAACCTCAATAGTTTTTGGTTTGCTGTTTACATTTTTTATGAGCGGATTCTGGCATGGCGCAGGTTGGAAGTTTGTCATTTATGGCTTGCTTAACGGCATGGCGCTTGTGTACGAGTATTTTACCAAGAAAAAACGTAAAAAAATCTTTGGCAAGCTCCCGCTATGGCTCAACAATGGACTGAGTAAGGTGTTGACTGTCAGTTTTATTGCTTTTTCATGGATATTCTTCCGCGCCAAAAGTACAGGCGATGCATTTGAAGTAGTGGGCAATCTTTTTCATGGATGGAAAAACCAATTGTCTGTTTCAGGTATTAAGGCTATAATTACTACAGTAGGCGGCGCAGATACACTTTTTGGTTTATTCAATGTTGTTGTCGGATTGTTGCTTATTGTGTTTATGGAGTACATTCAATCTGTAACAAAGGACCATCCGGCTTTAGATATTGTAAAAAATAAGTCTAAGTTCGTCCGTTGGAGTTTTTATTACTTCCTCATCATTAGTATACTTCTGATAGGCGCATTTGATAATCAGGAATTCATTTATTTTCAATTTTAATCGGGCGATGAAAAAGAACCTGCAAGAAATAGCGCTTTTCTCGATCATCCTTGTTTGCCTGATATATGGTGTGCAATGGGCGGTCGAATCAGCATTTCGACATAGGGTAAAACACAAATTCACTAAGATATTCAACTCAGAGGTCAACCCCGAAATTATGATCTTCGGCAGCTCTGTTGCTTATCATCAGTTCGATCCCGAATTGATAAAAGTGAACCCATCGGATAATGTGTACAATATGGGGTGGGATGGTGTGTTTTTTGTGCAATATCGCGCATTGATAAAGCAATTTCTAACTTACCAGACCAACTGCAAAGTGTTGGTTATGGCTTGCGATTTTGATAATTTAGGTAAAAACGAGCTCATTACCCGTCCAGACCTAATGCTTGCCTATCTCAATAACCAATTTGTATATAATGCACTCCGCGAAATTGAGCCCGCCAATATGCTAAAGGCGCGTTTTGTGCCAGGCTACAAGCTGACGTTGCTAAATAAAGCATTTTATAAAGACATTTTTTTCGCGGGCCACAACGAAGATAAGCGCAAAGGCTACGACCCTGTAGATATTGCCTGGGATGCGACCGACTCTGTAAAGCCCTTTATGGCTCGGTATAACGACACCATATTTGCCGAACTGAAACAGACTATTGATGAAATAACTGCAAAAGGTATTAAAGTGGTAATTGTAATGACTCCCGTTTACCGAGAGGGTTACAAGCTGATTTCTAATGCCGAAGAAATTAAGAATAAATACAGGTCGTTGGTAAAAAAGAATGTTTACTACTTCGACTACACTACCGATTCCATTTGTTCGTCAAAAGAATATTTTCACAATTACAGCCACCTCAACAAAACGGGCGCTACCTTATTTTCGAATAACTTCGCAGCAAAGCTAAGGGCATTATAGTGCTTGCCTAATGTTTTTACACAATAAATCTCTCTATGCATACAGTTATGTTTTGGTTGCAGCCAGTTGTTGGCGCTTTTATTGGTTGGGTAACAACCTGGCTGGCTATCAAAATGCTTTTTCATCCGCGCAATCCTATCCGTTTTATGGGGTTAACGATTCAAGGCGTTTTTCCTAAACGGCAGCAGCAGGTAGCCGAGCAATTAGGACGTATTGTAGCTAAAGAGCTCATTCACTTTAGTGAAATTGCCGCGCTACTAAAAGATACCGACCAACTGAAATCATTGAATCCCACAATTGAGCGTCATCTCGACAGTTTTTTGCAGGTAAAGCTGAAAGAAAAATTACCCATAATATCCATGTTTGTGGGTACAGGCACCATGGATAAAATAAAGGAAGGTATGATGGAGGAAATAGAATTATTGCTTCCGGAAATTATTCATCAATACACAGATTCGCTCAGTAAACGGATAGATATAGAAAAGATGGTAACCGATAAAGTAGCAGGTTTTTCGTCAGACAAGCTGGAGGAAATTCTTGAGTCGGTTATGAAAAAAGAGTTTTGGTTTTTGGAAGTAGTAGCATTGGTATTGGGGCTACTCATCGGGTTGGTACAAATGGGACTTTCTTTGTTATAGTGGCAAAAGTTAAAATAGCTCACTATTAGTGTTTCGCACCAAATAAAACAGTTAATTTCACAAACAACAGGACAACATTTATGAACCGGCAAATAGTTGCAATCTTATTTTTATTGGTCAGTATTACTGCATATGGGCAGGACAAAGAAAAATTGTTTGGCGGTTCAGAGAAAAAAGAACCCAAAAAGGGATTCATTTTACAAGGTAACGTATCGGTCGATTTGCCCGGCGGAGATATGGCCAAACGTTTTGGCAACAGTAGTCGAATAGGGCCAGGTGTGATTTATAAAACATCGACTAATTGGTTAATAGGCGTCAAATTCGATTTTATAGTAGGTAGCGATATCAGGGAAGATTCAGTGATGGTAAATATTACAGATAGATATTCACCAAAAACGGGAGGCGTATATGAGTTTATAGATAAAAACGGACAACGTGTTGGCGTGCCGGTATATGAGCGCGGATATGCTGTAGGTGTTGAAGTAGGCAAAATAATAAATCTAAACAAAAAAAGCGTAGACAATGGTTTGTGTCTGCTCACTACGGTTGGTTTCATGCAGCATAAGTTGAATATATTCGACCAGAATAAAGCAGTTGATCAAATTCGCGATGAATTGTTGAAAGGTTACGACAGGCTTACCAATGGTGTTTTTGCAGAACAATATGTGGGATATATCTATTTTTCAAAAAACAAACTCATCAACGTTACTATTGGTCTTGATGCGCTTTTTGGATTTACACAGGGCCGCAGAGATTATCTGTACGATGTAGCCAGACCCGATAATAAACAACGACTTGATATCCTTTATGGCATACGAGGTGGAATTATGATACCAATTTTTAAGCGTAAATCTGAAGATCTACTATTTGAATAATGGTTACCGCAGCTATTTATCGTTTGTTAATTGGCGCATATGCACTGTCTATTCGTATAGCTGCACTATTTAAGGAAAAGGCGCGTTTGTTTATTGCAGGACGGCGCGGTCTGATACAGAATTTGCAAAACACTTTTGCCGCTGAACACAGACCTTGTATTTGGGTACATTGTGCGTCGTTGGGCGAATTTGAACAAGGCAGACCGGTAATAGAGCAATTAAAAACAAAATATCCGGGATATGCCATTTTGCTGACCTTTTTTTCTCCATCAGGTTATGAAGTACGTAAAGATTATAAAGGCGTAGATTATGTGTTTTATTTGCCATTAGATACACCTGCTAATGCAAACGATTTTATCGGCGCCCTAAAACCAAAGTTGTGCATTTTTGTGAAATACGAGTTCTGGTATTTTTACCTGAAAGCCATAGCCGATCAAAAAATACCAATCGTTCTCCTTTCTGCTGTTTTTAAGGAAAAACACGGTTTCTTTAAGTGGTATGGTGGTTTTCAGCGCAATATGTTGAAAATGTTTACGCATTTGTTCGTTCAAGACAATAGGTCGCAACAGTTGCTGGAGGGTATCGGGATAACAAATGTATCCGTTGCCGGAGATACACGTTTTGATAGAGTGATAACAGCTATAAGACAACCAATGCCCTTGCCTATATTAGATGTGTTTTGCAAAGACTCAAAAATTCTGGTGGCCGGCAGCACATGGAAGGCCGACGAGGAACTGCTCTTCCGTGCAATGACACTGCTCCCTGATTCGTACAAGCTTGTAATTGTGCCACATGAGGTAGATGAAGGACACATTAGCCAGATAGAAAATTTGTTTGGGTCAAGCATGGTTAAATGGTCTAATTTAGCAGACCGTGGGTTTGATCAACCAATACCGCAAAGAGCGCTGCTTGTAGATAAAGTAGGGTATCTGTTGCACATTTATAAGTATGCCAGCGTAGCATGGATCGGCGGAGGATTTGGTAAGGCGGGAATTCACAATGTGCTGGAAGCCGCTGCCTATGGTGCGCCTTGCATTTTCGGGCCGGTTTACCATCAATTCATTGAAGCGGGCGAACTTATTAAAGCAGGCGGCGGTTTTTCGGTGGCGCATGTTGCAGAGCTGATAGATGTAGTAAACCGTCTGGAAAATGAAGCATACTACAATAAATCAGCCAGGTGCGCTGAGGAATACGTAGCTGCTCATGGAGGCGCTACAAAGGCAATTATGCAATACATAGACCGAATTATTGCGGTGTAATTATTTGGTTTGCGATAATTTTATTGTAAATTTTTCACTTATTTTTATATCTTTAACCAAAAAATAACAATCAACTATGTTTATAGAGCCATTTCATTCAGTTCGGAAGAAAGGGTGGTTGGAGGTAATTTGCGGTGGTATGTTTTCTGGCAAAACTGAGGAGTTAATTCGCAGACTAAAAAGAGTGCAGATTGCCGGACAAACCGTGGAGATTTTTAAGCCAATAATAGATGTTCGGTACGATCCGGGTGATATTGTTTCTCACGATGCTACTCGTATCCGGTCGACGCCCGTCGAAAACCATTTCAATATCCTGCTGCTTGCATCTGGCGTAGATGTGGTTGGCATAGACGAAGCGCAGTTTTTTGATGCAAGTATTGCAGAAGTAGTAGAAGAACTGGTGTTACAGGGTATGCGGGTGATAGTAGCAGGGCTGGATATGGATTATAAAGGGAAACCCTACGGCCCAATGCCGCAACTACTTGCACGGGCTGAGTATATTACAAAACTGCATGCCATATGTGTGCGTTGCGGCGATATTGCCAGTTTCAGTTACAGAAAATCGGATGCAGGGCAACAGGAGTTAGTAGGTGGTCACGAAATTTACGAACCAAGGTGCAGGAGTTGCTTTTATGGCGGATCGGTAAAAGCAAAATAGGTAAGCAGTACTATTGCTTAAATCTATCCGTCATTAGCTTCGGTATTTTTGTAGTTTTTAGGAGTGGTGCGCAAAACAACTTTTACCATTTTACCAGTCAACAAGGTCGCTACAAATGCTTACTTTTGTTGTATGCGCTCATTTTTCGCTATTTTTTCCACCTTTTGTTTTGTCAGTGTCGCAGCGGTAGCTCAGACTGGCAATGCCGATAATGTTTGGTCGCT
>CAZLPE010000001.1:0-64878 GCA_964561325.1 uncultured Flavipsychrobacter sp. | reverse complement strand
TCTATCAATGTTGCAACAGGTTTTCTTACCGCATTGCTGGCTAAGGAACAAGTAAATGTAAGCGCTAATCAGGTAGCGCTATCGAAGGCGCAGCTTTCTCAGACAAAAGCCTTTGCCGATGCCGGTCGCCTGCCGGAGCTCAATGTAGCTCAGCTGGAATCGCAACTGGCTACAGATAGCTCAAATTTGATTAATGCTATTGCAAGCTACAATTCGTCGGTACTCGATCTTAAAACGCTGCTGAATCTCAATTATAACGAACCATTTAGCATACTTGCGCCAGATATAGAACTGGCCGACCAGATTGGGGGAGGTATGATGCAACCCACAGAAATTTACGAAAAAGCGCACGAGCATTTTGGGGCTATAAAAGGCAGCAAACTACGTGTGAAAGCAGCCGAAAAAGCGGTGTCTGTGGCAAAAGGTGGGCTCTATCCGCAACTTAGTCTTGGGTACCAGATAGGTACTAACTATGCCAGCAATTACCTTAGTTATCAACCCACCAGCGAACTATTGGGATTGTCGCCAATTGGTATTGCCGGACGAAGCGGCGATACTGTTTATCAGCCGGTATTCAAGACGCTTACACCTAAGGTGCCCTTTGGTACGCAATTAGACAATAACATGCGTCATTCTGTAGTAATGAGCTTGACTGTGCCAGTGTTCAATGGTTGGCAATCGCAGTATGCTATACGGCAGTCTAAAATCAGTCTTGCACAGCAAAAGCTAAATGAAGATAATGCCGAGCTAACGCTGAGACAAAATGTATACAAGGCGCACAACAATGCGCTGAATTCTATACAAAAATATAATGCCGCCAAGCGGGCGCAGGAAGCCGCCAGACGCGCGCTCGATTTCGCTAAGAAAAGGTATGATCTGGGTCTTACAAGCACCATCGATCTGTTAGTTACACAGAACTCAGAATTTGCCGCTTCTGCCAATCTGGTCAGCGCTAAGTACGACCTGATATTTAAGTTAAAAGTTATTGACTATTATTTAGGAAAAGAACTTAAATTGTGACCTATGGACGGATTGAAAGAGGTATTACTCCACGCAACAAAAGAAGCTGGTAAAATAATATTGCATTATTTTAACGGGGTATTCAAAATAGACCATAAAACAGGTATCAATAATTTAGTGACTGAGGTAGATAATCATGCCGAGGACAAGATTATTGAAATTATCAAAGCATCATACCCGGATCATACGATCATAAGCGAAGAGGTAGGAGAGATGATACAAGCGTCTGATTATCAGTGGCTTATTGATCCTATAGATGGTACTGTTAATTTTGCGCACGGTATTCCTATATGTTGTGTCAGCATAGGACTGTTGTATAAAAATGAATTGATATTAGGGGCGGTCTTCAACCCAATGATGGATGAGCTGTTTTTTGCAGAAAAGGGCAAGGGCGCTACATTGAATGGAAACCCTATTTCCGTATCGGCCAAAGCCGATTTTAAGACTGCCTGCCTTGTTACCGGTTTTCCTTATAAATGGCCTGAAGATAGCAAAGAACACCCAATCAAGGTTTTTGAACGTATTGTGTTGGAAGGGTTGCCCGTGCGGCGCCTTGGTTCGGCAGCGATAGATCTGTGTTGGGTAGCTTGCGGCAGATTTGACGGTTTTTGGGAATATAATTTAAGCGCTTGGGACGTAGGCGCAGGATACCTGATAGTACAAGAAGCCGGCGGTAGAATAACTGATTTTGATGGATTGCCTTACAATGTTTTTGAAAAACAAACCCTTGCTACAAATGGACTAATTCATGAGCAAATGTTGAATGTGATAAAAGGCAACGATGCAGTTTAGTCGAATTTTATTGTTCGTAGTGTATCCAGTTTATATTGCTTAGTTAGGTCTATTACTTGATCTTTTAGTAAGATAATCTCCTCTTTTTCGGGATTGTAGTTTTTGAATGTGGTATCGGTTGCCGATGTGGTGCGCTGGTATACAGAATCCACAAAAGCAATGGTTTTAGTGGTGTCTTTGTAAAAACGGATAAGATATCCGTTTCCTATTGCCCATATTAATCCGTTTTCATCATTTTCATTCCGCACTTTTTCTACAATGTATATTTTTCGTGCGTTTGGCCTGATTGCCTCATTTTTTAGTCCTTTTTCGAAAAGTGTGGCTGCATTTTGAGCGCCGGTAAGGTACAAGTAGGGAATGCCTCTGTACAGGTACTGAAAATCGTTGAACAGAGCTATGCCAGATATTAGTGTCAGGGTAAATACAGCCCATTTGGCAACATTAATTTTTATATCGCTCACGGCTATTACTACAATCAGTAAGAATATACTGTAAGATGCTTGCAGCCAGCGCTGCTCTAAGCGTATGGTTACAATAGCTGGAAGAAGAAACAAAAAGAAGAGGCAGATAAGCAAGAGTATCAAAGTGTTGGGCGAAGTGGTGAATTGTCTTGATTTTTGCTCATCATCTGTTATGTTTTTTTGCAATAGCGTCTTTACAAGTAGGGCAATCTTGATTAGGAAAACTACTCCAACCGTAACGACTACAAGCTCAACAAGGAACTTATTAAATGCAGGTAAACTATTAAAATGCGCTCCTGACAGATAATCGGGTCCAGAGTTGATTTGGAGTATCGACAATAATCCATCGTGCAGGTAACCCACTGCGCGCTCTATTGAAAACTCAATTTTAGATCCGCCGGTACCAACAAAAAATGGCATTGAAAACACTAACTTCTTGATAACTACATTGAGTGTCAGCGATACAAATACCAAAAAACTGAGGTCAATTCTTCGCCTAAGTGGTAATATTCTGAAACGGTTGGTTAAAGAAAATACCAGAAATATAAAGGGCAATATGACTATGTACCGTTCGTGGGTATAAAGGCTGAGGTTTGCAAAAAGCAGGCTTAAAAGTGCGTTGTTCCATACAATCTTCTCAGTTGGACGTTCACCGGTAAGCGCCCTAACGGTGGTAAATAATGTCAGTAAAAAAAATGTCATAGCCAGACCTTCCAGCGCACCGCCATTAAATAGTTGAGAGATATTGTAGTAAGAAAACCTTGATATACCCACCATAAGCCCCAAAATAGCCGATAGATATACCGAACGGATGAAAACTAACGCAATGCGTGCAAAAATTACGGCATTAATGGTTTGTATTGCGACATTAAACACATAATACCACTCTATGCGTTTGTTGAAAATCCTAATCAGTAGGTCAACCACAATATCATGCACAGGTCGGTATTTTTCGTATATCGTCGACATGTTACACTTTGCAATATGCTTACCCGCGTCAAAATAATCTTTGTATACGTAAAGGTCGTCGCCATATATAGTTACCGTCTTCCATTTTAGAAAGTAGCAATAAATGACTACTGGCATTACAAGAAAGTACAAAAATGCTTGCTGTATCTTGGTATTAGACATGGAATTGCGAGGGTTTTCGTGAACGCCCTGATTTGGGATGCCTCTTTTCTTAAAAGTTACCTTTCAAAGGTAATATATTTATACCTCTGCAACCTGTATCCTAAAAGTAATTTGCCAGAAGCAATGTGTTTGGTGCATATTACTTCTGGCAAAACAGTTAAGAAAATAGAATTATTAAGAAAGGAATTTTTCTAGTCGCGGTATAAAATTATCCATGGGCTCGATTTCATTCATAAAAAGTAAAAAGTCATTGAAGCCATATTTTGGTATTTTGTTTTGAGCTTTTATATAAACGCTTATTTCTTCTATGCGTTCCATCAATTCTTTTACTTCCCTAACTCTCAAATCTTCATTGAGCGAAGCAGCTACCTTAATTTCATGTAGTAATTCTAAAAACGTTGCCGATCTTTGACTGTTTGCATCTATAGGCGCCACCGAAGGCTCCGGTACAGGTTTATTTTCTATCAAATTTTCTGAGTTGTTTGCAACTGGTTTACCAGTTCCACTATCCGCTTTTTTATGCTCTATCTCCAGTGGCTCAGATATTTTTACAGGTGGTAGTACATCATTCACCATTTCCGGCTCCATGATTTCCGGTGTAACAATATGCTTAATTTCGTCGGCGCTTGTCGGTTGGTCGTTGGCTGGCGCAGTGTTTACTGTTATTGCGGGTTCGGTATCTGGCAGGATAGTCTCCACGTCAAAAAGCACTCCGCTTTCGCATTTGTCTATACCATCGCTTGTTAAATATATATGCGGAGTGCCGTATTTGCCGTATTTAAGATGGAATATTACTAAGCCATCGCCTTCCAAGCGTTTCCCAAGGTTCACAACTTCCTCATTGTCGGTAACAATGTCGGCTGAGTTTATGAGTTCTCTCAAATCCAGATATTGGCGGTTTTTATGAACTGCATAGTGTTCGTATGCCTTTTTTATTGTTGCGATAAGCTTGTCTGTGAATCTCATTGAGTACTTATATAGTTAGGATACTTGCAAATGTAAAAAAAAATTATAGCATGGGCAAACCATTGTAAATCATTAGCATAATGCGGTGTAACGCTTTTGAATGACTACTTTTTTAATAATAGCGTTGCCGACATTGCAAATAGAAGATCAGCGTCTACCTGCTCTATTGGGTGATGCGTATTGGGCAGTATACCGAGCTGCGCATTGGGTAAAGACTTGTAAACCGACAGTGTTTCATCTAAAGATACCATCTTATCTCTGTCACCCAACAGCACCAATACGGGTGTGGCTATATCAGCATAATCATTGGTTTTCAACGTATTATCAACGCCAAGCTCCACCATCATATCTGCAGTTTTTTGCAATGCCTGTTTCCAGTCTGCAGGTGCGAAACGCTCGGCAAGCGTATTGGCAAAAGCAGGTAGTTTGATAGCTATTTTTTCAGGATTCAACATTTGAATTTCTTTGGCCGCAATCTGTTCATTCCAGTCAAATTTTGTGGCAAGTGTCACTATGCGCGAAATCCTATCCGGGTGATGCTTGGCAAGGTATAAGGCTATATAACCGCCCATACTATAACCGAATATGGAGATATTAGCTATGTTGTTTTCGTCTAAAAACGACAATACTTCATTAGCGAATAGCGGAATACTAAAAGGTCGGTTGTCAATAGGTTTTCCGCCGTGTCCGTAAAGATTAAACAACAACACATCGAAGGCTGTCTTAAATCGGTTGGCTATAGGAGCCATTTGGGTTGCCGAACCTATTGCCCCGTGTAGTATTAGTAACTGTTCCATAGTGGTATAAATATAGGCGTAGTTTCCGGGTAAAGCAAAGACTCTTTTTAGGGCAGATAGCCGTATTGTTTCATCAAAGCATTGTGTTTGTCTGTTATAGCTTCAATCTGTCGGCTATTAAGTTCATTCTTCCAGTTTCCGGTTTTGCCGGCCCGGAAAAACCTCCTTCCGGGAACGTCCATTTCTGCAAATCCTCTCGATTCTTCCAGTTTGCGCAGCTCCTGAAAATTTGTAGCCGTTATAGCTTTGTCGATAAGTTCATCCGTAAATTGCCAACCTATTTCATTCAATAGTTTTGTGAAAATTGAGTTCGGGCTATCGACCATGTCTTCGTAGCGTATAATATGCACGGGCAATGGCGCGTTTTCGGTCCAGCTCTTTACATGTCCCGACCAGTCGGATAAATGCTGCCTGAACTGATTATTTTTATTCAGATTGTTGGGTTGACAAGCAATACAAGCATCTGGGTTATTGAGCATCGATACAGCATCGTCAAGGCTTATTTTCATGTGGCTTGACAGCGACCCGGCTATGTCGAGTGGATTACGAATGATATAAATGGCACAATAGGTAACATGGACAGGAATTATAGGTTTGTTATAGCTGTCATTCTCATAAGCATCATGCACCTTTATTATGCTTAGCTCATCGCGATTTAAAGCAAAACGAGTATATACATCGGCCATCATTGCTTTTGCTTCATCGTCATACAGGTCGCGGGAATCTATGTTTGTTATACGTTCAAAAATTGCGCGCGATGAAAAGATGCCGTCTGATTTGAGATTGTTTAAATCTACCTTTCCGTTATCTATCAGCGCCGAAACAAAGGCTCTCATCCATGTATTTCCTGATTTTGGATAAGATGCAAGCCACATGATTTTATTACGAAACTTTGGGTCAGTAGCCTTCATATTAAATCACGTATTGCTGCTAACAACATAGATACAGGCGCACCCACAACAGGGCGGGTAATTTCATATACAGGCGTAGTCTGTGCAAGTTGCAACAATACCGAAAAATGATATGCGCGTGTTTTTTGATTGGTTATCAGGTGATTCTTGTAGGTTTGTTGCTCAAGTAGTTTAAATGCTTGCGCAGCTTTAATTTGTTTTACACTGATCGCGGTAGCGTTTTTGTCGGGGTTCAGCACAAATATTTTTGAGATAGGGTAGGCAGCAGTATCAAAACTATCATGAAAGAACTGCCCATATTTAGGCAACTTGGGTCGCACCTTAAAGTCGAGTGTAAACCGGTCGTTGTCCAACTCCTCTACAGCGTCGTCCCAAAGCTTTATCATTGGGTACGAGGCCGCTCCAAGAATATTATTATTGTCGTTTTTGGTGAGCACACAAATGTCGTCGGTGAAAATTTGATAACCTTTTGTAATCAGATGCGCAATCAATGTTGATTTGCCTGCGCCCGAATTGCCGGTGAACAGCGCTATTTTGCCATCTTTCAATATAGCTGAAGCGTGCAAAGGAATAAGATTGCGTTGGTAAAGTATAGCAGCCATAACTACGCCTAACCCAAAAAGCCGAATACTGCGCTCGTCAGTGCCATCGGCAGGTTCTGCCACGATAGTTGTGCCAAACGCAGCATAGTATTTGCAAATATTCTGTATATCGAGAAGGTATTCGTTTTTATTTATGCTTGAAAACGGAATTTTGGCATCATCCTCATTGACTATTTGGTTCGGCGTTTTACCAATAGTGAATGTAATATCCGCATGCTCGAAATCAGACGGCAACAGTTCGGGACATTCAATTTCGCTGGCAATATGCAATCCAAATCCGAGGTATTTATACATTATGGGCTATTGTAGTGTGCAAATGTAAAAAGTTGATTGTTTTAGTAGGCAATGTGTTATACAAATGCAGAATGAATCTGAAAATCTACATAATTGCTGCCGCCGCTTACTATCACCCCCGACCGCTTCAGCCATGCATGCCCCTTTAGTTTGCCGTCGGCAGCCTTACAGAAACCGAAGTATAAAATTCCTTTTTCTTTCCTCCTGTTCAGCAGTATTTTACCCGTTACAGCCAACGTATAGCATTCCAGACGCCAGGGTGTGTATCGTTCGCAAAGTTGTAGTGCAAATTTTATTTTCTTTGCGGTATTTGCGCCTTCCAAAGTCGTTTCATCAAGCGGGTCCGATATCGGTTGCCCCAGCCAACGGGCAACACGGTTGAATGGCAGTAATAACAGCGTTAGCTTTACATAAAATGCGGTGATTATGGCTTCTAAAAACAACGCTTTTTCACGCCCGGGAATTGAAGCGAAACTCGATGTTTTTCTAACCAAAATACTACCTATACTCACAGTATATTATTGTATAAACGTGAATATTTTTTGTTCAGATGCATGGTTTAAAAAATCAATTGTTTCAGCTTCACACTGAGGACCGGTTGTATTGTAGAGGTTAAGCAGTTTATTTATTAGGTCGCTTACGCTAATAGGTTCGTTTGTAAGTTCCCATATATCAGCGCCAACATTGTTCATAGTAATAAAATCGCCGTTTTCCATATTCATCATCACCATTTCATCACCCAGTTTGTTGGCAAGAAATTTGGCTTCGTTTCGCTTTATTATGGTGCTTAATCTTATATCGGCGTTATAGCTCATGCAATCTTTCGTTGTCGTCATTTACAGGTATGTGTAAGTTTTCAATAGAAGATAGGGATTGAACCTGCAAATATAGCCATAATTTTTTGTCTATAACGTTATGCGTATGCATTAGTGTTTGAATCGAATGTTAATGCCTTACTCGCCAATTGGCGCTCGGCCGCGGCTTTCAAACCGAATTATAAAGGATGAATTTGTTTGTCAGAATAAACAAATCAGTTTTGAGCAACAAAACTTGATCTGTTTCCAGCTTATGGTGTTACTTTTGTTGCCATATTAGCATAATCCCAGAAAAACAGTTGAGTCAAAAAATAGCTTTTTTATGTCACCCCTACCATAGGGGCGGGGTAACCAGATGGATGGCCGATGCTGCGTTGGAGTACGCAAAATTGGGTCTTGAAGTACATTTCATAACTGTCGATCCTGTTAGGGAGTTTGTTTCCGCAAAGGGTAGGGAGTCGATGGTGCAATTGCTAACGCAAAGCAAGAATAATGTTCAGATTCATACTGCGCAAGCAGGGTATGAATTCGAGTTCGGCACGCCAGAATACCGGGTTTCCGTTTATGCACAACTTATACAAAAGTTACCAGCCGGCGTTCCTATCATTTTGTCTGATGATGCTTCTGTATGGATGGCCGGGACATATTTCCATAAAACATACCCAATTATCGCAGTTTTGCATGCAGACGAACCCTACTACTACAATATTGCCGCTGAGCATTATAAAAAACTTGCGGCTATAGTTTGTGTTTCAAAAAGGGTATGCGCTACGCTGCTAAGTAAAATTCCGGAATTGTCGCCAGCGCTGGTGCACACAATACCTTGCGGAATAAAATTACCTACGCTAAATAAAATCGAACATGCCGATGGCATTATTAGGCTTGTTTATGCCGGCAGAGTGAGCGTGTATCAAAAGCGCGCCGGCGATTTGCTGAAAATTGCGCAGCTACTGGTAAATAAGAAAGTGCAATTTCATCTGGATATTATTGGCGACGGAGATGCAAAACCCGGACTTATGGCCGGAGTTGAAGCCGCTGGATTACAGCAAAGTATATCGTTTAGGGGGTGGCGCACACAGGCTGAAGTAGCCGGATTTCTTGCCAATGCAGACATGCTGTTAATGACTTCTGATTTTGAGGGAACCCCCATCGCCATGATGGAAGCGCTTGGGGCTGGTTGCGGAATGGTAGGCACAAGGGTAAGCGGAATAGAAGACTATGAACATCACCCATACGCCGAAAACTGTTTGAAGATTTTTCAAGTTGGCGATATTGAAGATGCCGCCGATAAAATTGTAAAACTCTCCGCAATACCTTCTCAATTTAGAAGGAACTCAGCAAGACAACTTGCTGAAAATGAATTTAGTATGAGTGTATGTCTTGCAAGATACATGAATGTGGTAAAAGGAATAAATTTTAAAAGCCATACTACTGCCGCATACAGTTTACCATTAGCCGGAGTTATGAAAAGCAGGGTAGTGGCGCTTGCGAGAAAAACTAAACTTGCTTTGAAAGGAAAATAAACTGTCAATAATTGAAAAAAATAGAGCGCAGCTATTGGAATGGCTGCGCTCTATTTTTTGGGATGGCAAGTATATTAAAACTCCCAGCCTATATCTTTTCTGTAATATTTGCCGTCATATTTTATTTTTTCTGCGTTTTCGTACGATTTTGCCAGCGCCTGTTGTATATCTGCTCCGTACGATGTAACGGCAAGAATTCGGCCGCCATTGGTAAGTACCGTATCGTCTTTTTTAACTGCGCCTGCATGAAAAAGTAAACTGCCTTTTACATCGTCAAAACCAGTCATAACATGCCCTTTTTGGTAATCGCCCGGATATCCGGCAGCAACAAGCATCACTGCGCCGGCAGCTTTTGGGCTATGTGCTACAGTAGCTTCATTAAGTTTGCCTTCGCCCATTTTTAGGCAAAGATCTACTAAGTCATTTTCCAATCGCGGTATCACAACTTCTGTTTCCGGATCGCCCATTCGGCAATTGTACTCTATAACATAAGGCTCGCCTTTTACTTTTATTAACCCAAAGAATATAAAACCCTGATATACAGTGTTTTCTTTTTTTAATCCTTCAATAGTAGGTTTTATAATGCGCTCAGTAACCTTTTTCATAAATTCTTCGTCTGCGAACGGCACAGGTGAAATAGCGCCCATACCGCCGGTATTCAGTCCGGTATCTCCTTCGCCTATACGCTTGTAATCTTTCGCTTCGGGAAGCAGTACATAGTTTGTGCCGTCGGTAAGTACAAAAACCGATAGTTCTATACCTTCAAGAAATTGCTCTATAACTACCGTTTTGCTTGCGTCGCCAAACTGTTTATTCATTACCATTGCACGAAACGCCTTCACTGCATCTATAGAATTGTCGCTTATCACAACCCCCTTGCCGGCTGCAAGGCCGTCTGCTTTTATTACAATCGGCATTTCGCTACGTTTTATGTAGGCAACGCCTTGTTCAAAACTATCAATCGTAAACTCCTTGTATGCGGCAGTGGGGATATTATGCCGTGCCATGAATTTTTTTGAATAAGCCTTGCTGCCTTCCAGTTGCGCGCCGTCTTTAGATGGCCCTACAACGATGATATGATTAAGTTGGGGATCGTTTTTTATGAAGTCGTATATACCTGCAACCAAAGGTTCCTCGGGGCCAGGAATAACAATGTCAATATTGTACTCAATACAAGCTTTTTTTATGCTCTCGAAATCGTTGTATGAAAATGGAAGGTTCCGACCATACTCGCTTGTACCTGAATTGCCCGGCGCTATAAAAAAATTGCCACACAACGGACTCTGACTCAATTTCCAGGCAAGAGCACATTCGCGCCCGCCCGAGCCTAAAAGAAGGATATTTTTCATTTTTTTGAATTGTGTGCAAAAAAACTAAAAATTTGGCTGACGGCGGTTTATTTTATATTATTCGCTGGTTTTTCTTGCCAGCAGCTCTCTATAATATGGGTAGCTGTTATCTGGCAGCCTGCTTCTTCTTGCAAAAGTTTGTATTCTTATAAAGCGTATACAGCTGCTTTTTGTTTGGTAACAGCATTTGACCAGTGGTGATTATCCCCCCCAATAGACGGTATTTTGTTGGTTTATTGTAGTAATGTTAAAAAAACTGGCTCCGGAGTCGCCAAACACTGATAATTTTATTTATTTTGGCAGTTACTTAATTTTTCACAACTTAAACTTACTGTAAAAAAGCTAAAATGTCGATGAGCACAGAAAACACAGAAAGCGGCCACCCCAAAGGGCTATACGTACTATTTGCTACAGAATTTTGGGAGCGCTTCAGCTATTATGGCATGCGCGCCATATTTGCACTTTACATGACAAAAATGTTGCTGCTCGATAAGTCGGCTGCGAGCAACATATACGGTAGCTATACCGGACTGGTTTATTTAACTCCGCTGATAGGGGGCTATGTTGCCGACCGGTACTGGGGCAATCGTAAGTCTATATTCGTAGGCGGTTTGCTGATGGCGTTGGGTCAGTTCCTGATGTTTTTCTCAGCCTCATTTTCGCATAGCGCCGATAAGGGTTTGGCTGTTACTATGATGTGGGCAGGTCTTACTTTCCTCATTTTTGGTAATGGTTTCTTTAAGCCCAACATCTCTACGATGGTTGGACAACTGTACAAAGACGGCGATGTACGCAAAGATTCGGCTTACACAATTTTCTACATGGGTATCAACGCCGGGGCATTTTTTGCGCCGCTGGTGTGCGGCTATCTTGGCGAAAATGTAGATTTTAAATGGGGTTTCCTTTGCGCCGGTCTCGGCATGTTGGTGAGTTTGGTGATATTTTATTTTACAAAAAATAAATATGTTGTAGCTCCAGACGGTCGTCAGTTGGGTGTTGGCCCAAACAAAGCTGCCGATACAGCGGGCACAACAGACGGAAAAAGCGGCGGAGGCTTCAGCGCTCAGCAGCTTACTATCCTCATTGGAGGCATAGTTGTTATGTTTTCATTGTTGCATTTTGGCGCAGGTATCGATATCTGGGGATCGTTAATCTACGGTATGACCGCCGTAGGCCCGTTTGTAATCATTACAGATAAGTCGCTCACCAAAGTTGAGAAAGACAGACTTTGGGTGATTATATTGATAATGATATTCGTAATATTCTTCTGGATGTGTTTCGAGCAAGCAGGAGCATCGCTTACGTTCTTTGCCGCAGAGCAAACTGATCGTAAGGTGTTTGGATGGACTATGCCAGCAGCCTATTTCCAGAGTTTCAATGCCGGTTTCATTGTGTTGCTTGCGCCTATCATCAGCGCCGGTTGGGTATGGCTTGCAAAACGCGGCAAAAATGTAGCTGCGCCCTACAAGCAATCGTTGGGTTTGATGTTGTTGTCGGCAGGGTTCCTCTTTATCGCCTTTGGCGCAAAGAGTATACCAGCAGGTGGAGCGAGCATCATTTTCCTTACCGGTCTTTATTTCCTGCATACTATCGGAGAGTTGTTCCTTAGCCCGATAGGTCTGTCTATGGTAAACAAACTGACCCCCGGTCGTGTTTATTGATTAATGATGGGTATTTGGTTCCTTGCAATAGCTACCGGCAACAAACTGGCCGGCACTATGAGCGGATTGTATCCGGAAGAGCAGAAAATTAGCGCCTCCTACAAAGTGCAGGATTTGCACATTGATGCGAATACGATCAACTGGGCCGATGTAAAGAACGCGCAGACAATAACGAATACTTTTGCATGGAAGGCTAACCTTACTAAAAAGAATGAAAGTTCTAAAGATTTAGACTCTTTGGCTTCTATTACTACAGCAACAAACCCAAGTGGTTTTGCGTATGATAGCGTGAAGGTTAAGCGTATTATTCCGTCGCCTATGGGTGAGCAGGAGTTGAAAAATCTTCCTCCCGGTGAAAAAGAGCCAAAATTCGTATTTGCTATTGGCGACAATCCCAAATATGCTTATCTGTTGCTTAATGACATGAAAGGCAAACCAAACAGTGTTACGCTTCAGGTGTGGGATTTGCAGCCTGCAAAACCTAATTTCTTGTCTATAACCATAGATAATCTGTATACTTACTTTATGATTTTTGTAGTATTCTCTGGTCTTGCGTCAGTTATCTTATTCTTCCTTTGCGCTAAGCTGAAGAAGATGATGCACGGTGTGAGCTAATAGATATATAGATTGTTTTTTATGAAAATGGCAGGGGCTCATCCCTGCCATTTTTTTTGAAGGCAATGATAATTCGGGTTATTTTCAGAACTTTAGCCAACCGCAAAAACAAGCAATCAAAATGGACGTAATAAAAGAGGCAAATGCGACAACCTTAGAGCAGATTCAGAATTTTAAGGGAAAATACCCAAAGCAATTATGGTATCTTTTCCTTTCTGAGATGTGGGAGCGATTTGCATTTTATGGCATGAGGGGTATGTTGACCATTTTTATGGTAGAAAAGCTCCTGTTGTCAGAAAAAGAAGCTAATCTGAAATATGGCGCCATACAAGCTTTTATATACACCATGGCGTTTATTGGCGGTTTTTTTGCCGATAAGATATTAGGGTTTCGCAAGTCTATATTCTGGGGTGGTATTCTAATGATTATCGGCAGTTTTACCCTGGCGTTTTCGCCGGAAAAGTTGTACTATATGGGTATCAGCTTTACGATAGTTGGCACGGGCTTTTTTAAGCCTAATATCTCTACAATGGTAGGCAGTTTGTATAAAGCAGGCGATCCGCGGCGCGACGCAGGATTTGGTTTGTTTTATTCAGGCATCAACATTGGCGCTTTGCTGGGGGGATATTTGTGTATCAACATAGCTAATCATTATTCTTGGAATGCAGCGTTTTCGTTGGCGGGCTTTGGCATGGCTTTGGGCTTAGGTATATTCATTTTTACAAAGCGTACGCTGGGGCCTATCGGTTTTTCACCATTTTTAGGCAAGCTGCCATCCGCAAAGATCAAAACATACGATTTAATGGTTTATGCAGGCTCTCTTCTGGTAATACCCTTTATTTTATTGTTGGTTTCCAATACAGCTTATACAGACATTTTCATGTACATAGTGGGGCCTGCTGCATTGCTGTACATTGTTTACGAAATGTTTAAGTACAACAAAGTAGAGCGTCAGAAACTTACAGCAGCATTGGTCTTTATTATATTTTCTGTTTTTTTCTGGGCATTTTTCGAGCAGGCCGGAGGGTCTTTAAGTCTGTTTGCACGGTATAACTTTCACCCGGTAGTTATGCACATTGGCAATATTGATCTTCCAATAGACCCTAACGAAGTAAACAACTCTGCCAACTCGCTGTTTGTTATTCTGCTTAGTCCGGTTTTTGGCCTGTTATGGTTGTGGATGAGTAGTAGAAAGATTGAACCCAATACAATAATAAAATTTGGACTTGGATTTTTATTTCTGAGCGTGGCATTCTACGTTTTCTACTACACCCGTTTTTTTGCAGACGCAGCCGGATATACATCGCTCAATGTGTTTACGCTGGCCTATCTGGTGATTACAATAGGTGAATTATGCCTGTCGCCTATAGGGTTATCTCTGATGACCACGCTTGCGCCCAAACCACTACATGGTATGATGATGGGTATGTGGTTTTTGGCAAGCGCTTATGGCCAGTATGCAGCCGGAATCCTGGGAGCGGGTATGAGCACTGTAAACGAGAAAGCGTCGCTTACAGAGAAAATGATGTCGTACACCGAAGGTTATAAACAACTGGCTATGTATGCGCTGATAGGCGGCGTACTGCTTGTTTTGTTGTCGCCGATGGTTAAGAAGTTGATGCATGAGGTGCATTAGCAGAATTAGCGATATTTTCAATAGCAACAAGATCTTCGTTTTAGTTTTTTAAATGGTAATATATGCACACCCACGTTCCTCATAGTGAAAACCACTTTAAGAGTTCCGATTTACTTACAGATATTGTAATAGGGATGAGCGATGGTCTCACTGTGCCGTTTGCGCTTGCAGCAGGCCTTAGCGGGGCGGTGCATGATAATGCAGTAATCGTTGTGGCAGGTCTTGCCGAGGTTGTTGCCGGTTCTATTGCAATGGGCTTGGGCGGATACCTTGCCGGCAAAACAGAAATAGACCACTATAACTCTGAACTAAAGCGAGAGCAGTGGGAAGTAGACAATCTGCCGGAACGTGAAAAAGAAGAAGTAAGAGAGATTTTTGCAGAAATGGGGCTGAGTTTAGAAACCCAGCATCAGATAGTAGAAGAAATGGCTAAAGACAAGGCCAAATGGGTGGAATTTATGATGCGTTACGAGCTGGGGTTAGAACAGCCAGATGCTAAACGGGCTGCCAAAAGCGCTATGAATATTGGCATATCATATATTGTTGGCGGTATTGTTCCATTATCACCTTATTTTTTTACTACTCTTCCACTTCAGGGCTTAAAATTATCAGCAATCATTACTGTGGTCTGTTTGTTAGTTTTTGGTTTTTTCAAGGCCAAAGTTACCGGGCAGAACCCATGGAGTGGGGCAGTACGGGTGGCCCTGATTGGATCGGTTGCCGCTGCGGCAGCATTTTTTATTGCTAGGCTTTTTACACACGGTTAGCATAAAGAATAACAATAGAACTGCGTGATAGGCTTGTATAAATATAAGTTGCGCAGCGCTAAATTTTAACTTTTACAGTTTCCTTAAAATATTGATTGCGGTTGGGTTTTATTATATTTGCCCTTCTTTGAACATTTCCTCCTAATGCGTAGTATTTTTATTAAGGAAATCAATTCTTTCTTTAGTTCCATAGTTGGCTATGTGGCTTTGTTAGTGTTTTTGGTAGCCTGCGGTCTGTTTTTATGGATAATTCCGGAATACAGTATACTTGGGTATGGCTATGCCAACCTCGATCGTTTTTTTGGTATTGCCCCCTGGCTTTTGTTGTTACTTGTGCCGGCAGTTACCATGCGCTCTTTTGCCGACGAGTTTCGTACCGGCACAATAGAGTGGCTATCTACCAAGCCGCTTACAGATATAGACATCATAGTGGGTAAATACCTTGCCACACTGGCCCTGATACTGTTTGCAATAATTCCAACGTTTATTTACGTATACACAATCAGCAATTTGTCCTTCCCCGATGTAGGCCTCGACACTGGCGGACTGATAGGTTCGTATGTAGGTTTGTTTTTTTTAGCTGCAACTTTTGGCTCTGTCGGCATTTTTTGTTCTTCGCTTACTTCTAATCAGGTTGTAGGATTCCTAATTTCTTTGCTATCCTGCTATCTGCTTTATACAGGTTTTGAGCAACTCAGTAAGCTGCCTAAATTTTCTGAAGGTATAGATTATTACCTGAGCATGATAGGTATGGAGTTTCATTACAATTCCATCAGCAGGGGGCTCATAGATTCTCGCGACGTAGTTTATTTTCTTTCGGTAATCATATTTTTTATATCTCTTACCCGTTTTTCACTAAGCAACCGCACAAAGGGCGCTGGCAGAATGAGTTAAGATTGCGGCTTATGGCTAAAAATACATCTAATAAGAATCAAAAACAGGCACACGCGCGTATCCGCATATTAATGATGGCGGCAATACTGCTTTGTGTTAATATTCTTGCATCCTATTTCCATTCCGGACTCGACCTTACGCAGGAAAAGCGTTTCACACTCTCAGACCCTACCCGAACATTGTTGAAAAACATGAAGGAGGTAGCCGTTGTAGACGTATACCTGCAAGGTAAGTTCCCGGCGCAGTTGCAGCGGTTGCAAGAGGCTATTCGCGAAAGATTGACCTCATTTAAAGATATAGCAGGGGCAAAAATTGTATTCCGTTTTATTGATCCGCTGGAGGGTAAGTCTACTGAAGAAAAAAAGCAGATTATTCACGATTTAAGCGGCAAAGGTGTAAAGGCGTTGCAACTTGATGTGCGTGAAGATGAGGATTATTCATCAAAAGTGTTTTTCCCGTATGCCTATATGCAATACAATGGCAAGGAAGTGCCAATTATGTTGCTGGAAGACCCGCCAAATAAATCGGCAGCCGAGAAAATCAGTTATGCAGAAGCTATGTTGGAATACAAGTTTGCCAGCGCTATCAATGCACTGAACAAACCTGATATTACACGCATAGCCTACATAACAGGAAATGGCGAAGATCTGGGTATAAAAGCATACGATATGCTGGCTACCTTGCCCCACTACTACATACTCGATACGGTAGATCTTACTCACGTATTTCAGATATCGCGCGCATACGATGCCATTATCATAGCCTCGCCCACAACTCCGTTTACGGGACCTGAGAAGCTTAAGATAGACCAGTACATTATGCGCGGCGGGCGTGTGCTTTGGGCATTGAATAAAGTGAATGCATCTCTTGATAGCCTCCGTAATGCATCGCAGTTTATAGCTATGGATATGCCGCTGGAAATAGACGATTTGTTGTTTAAATACGGTGTGCGTGTAAATAATGATTTGCTTGAAGACATGCAATGTGTTCAGTTGGGACGGAAACCGGAAAATGACGTGGCGCAAAGCCGCGATTGGCCTTATTTTCCACGCTTGAATCCAACTGCCGATCACCAAATTGTGAGGAACATGGATTATGTATTGGGTGGATTTACCAATACTATCGACACAATACGCACAGCGGGTATTAAAAAGACAACGCTGCTACAATCATCAAAGTACAGCTTGAAATCGTTTACTCCAACCCGCGTAAGCCTTTCCATCATGAATTTTCCGCTTAAATACGAGATGTTCAACAAGTCGTATTTACCGGTGGCCATGTTGCTTGAGGGTAAGTTTCATTCGGCTTACAACAATATTCTTGCGCCTGAATATTTAAAGTTGCTCGATTCTATAAAGGCGCCATTTAAAGCAGTGTGCGATAGCGGCAACAAAATGATAGTAGTATCTATAGGCGATGTATTTACAAGCGATTATTCGGTAAAGGGTGGCCTGCTACCTATGGGTTATAATAAATGGACCGGCGAATATTTTGCCAACAAGCGTTTTTTGCTAAACTGTCTGGAATACCTGACAGATAATTCCGGAGTGCTGGAAGCAAGATCGAAACAAATGAAACTGCGTTTGCTGGATAATGGAAGAGCAAAAGACGAGCAAACGAAATGGCAAACGGTCAACGTAGCAATCCCGATAGTAGCTGTTCTTGTATTTGCTTCGTTTTATATGTTCATAAGAAAACGCAGGTATGAAACTAAACCTATAACCACTAAAACTTCTTCTTAAAATGCGCAAAACAGCTTTGTATTTAGTGATTCTCGGTTTTTTGGGTTTTGCCGTATATTACTTTTTGATTAAGAAGCCGGAAAGTCCATATAGCCCTACCGAAGCAGGTTTTACCATAAAAGACACGGCCTCTATTGGCAAAATATTTATAGCTGCGCACGATGGCGAGTCGGTGACGGTAGAGCGCACCGATAGCGGATGGATGGTGAACAAACAGTATAAAGCTTTAAAAAGTACGCTCGACCTTATTCTGGAAACCTTCTACAAACAATATGCACTTTATCCGGTTACCCAATCGGCGCATGATGTGGCGATAAAGAATTTGTCGACAGATGGTATAAAAGTGGAGGTATACGATCGTACAGGAAAGAAGATGAAAGTGTTTTATGTAGGTGGTGTGTCTGTAAACAATACCGGTACCAATATGCTGCTGGAAGGCGCTACGCAGCCCTATGTTATTCACGTCGACGGTTTTAGCGGCTATCTTACTTCTCGTTTTACTTCTAAACTAAAGGATTGGCGCGACAGGACAATTTTTAATATAGCTCCGGAAGAAATCAAAAGCGTTTCGATGCATTACGCCGAAAAGCCCATTAATTCATTTACCATTCTTCGCAACAATGGCAAACTCGTAGTGGATGCAGATACCAATGTTACCAGGCATTTAGATCCATTAAACGAACGTAGAGCAAACGTCTATTTGAAATACTTTGGCAATGTAAATTGCGAGGGATACCTTAACGGACTCGGCGATATGGATTCTTCTTTGGCTACTGCGCCCAAACATTCTACAATCGAGCTGCACGGCATGCATGGCCAACACCAAAGGGTAGATATTTTCTGGATGGCTATTAATAAGCGTAGTAAGAACGTAAATGTTACCAATCCGGATGTGCCAGACGATTATGACGCAGACAGAATGTATGCTGTTATCAACGATTTCAAGGATACCATTATGATTCAGCATTTCGTATTTGATCGTATATTCAGGAAGGCATACGAATTCTATTCTAAAGATGCGGTAGCCGACCCTAATGCGCCAAAAGAAGAAACGCCTAAGAATGTAATGATGCACAAGTAGTCTGTTCCCCATAAAAACAAACACGCTTATTAGCCATCCAAGCCAATAAGCGTGTTTGTTTTTATAGAAAAACTAAAGGTACTTTCCTACAATTGGCACTCTGCGACCAATGCCAAATGCCTTTGGCGACACCCTGATTATCGGGCAAAATTGATTGCGCTTGTATTCGTTATTGTTTACAAGCTTCAAAATGCGATTTACCAGAGCAGGGTCGTTGCCCATATCTATGATGTCTTTTGGACCTTTTCTACGTTCTATATACTGATACAATATCGGGTCGAGCACGCCATAGTCGGGTAGGCTGTCGCTGTCTTTTTGCCCGTCTCTCAGTTCGGCGCTAGGGGCTTTGTCTATTATGTTTTGCGGTATTATTTCACCATTTCGGTTTAAATACCGAGCCATGGCATATACCTGTACTTTGTACAGATCGCCCAATACGCCTAAGCCGCCAGCCATGTCGCCATACAATGTGCCATATCCCGTGGCCAGTTCGCTTTTATTGGAGGTATTAAGGAGTATGTAGCCAAATTTATTGGCCATAGCCATAACAAGGCCTCCGCGTATACGCGATTGCAGGTTTTCTTCCGCAACATTAAACGGAAGGTCTTTAAATGCTGGTTGTAGAGCGGTCTCGTAGGCGTCAAAAATAGGCTTGATGGCTATAAGTTCATAATGGTTGTTCAAGTTGCGGGAAAGCTGTACAGCATCGCTAACCGAGTGACCAGTTGAAAATTGGGACGGCATGAGCAGCGCCGTTACATTTTCAGGCCCTAAGGCTTCGCAGGCAAGCGCAAGTACCACCGCGCTGTCTATGCCGCCTGAAGATGCGACAATTGCCTTTTTAAAGCCCATTTTGCCAAAATAATCCCTGATGCCAGATAACAGAGCCAGATGTATTTTATCTGTGTTCAGTTCGGCATACAGCACGTCTGCTTCGTTTGTGTTCTTTTGAACGTTAGTGTTTGCGCTTTGCGTTATGTCTGCTTCCAAGGTATTACCCGTCCATATTACCTTTTGCAGGCTTTCGCTGAAGTAAGGCATTTCACAAATAATAGCGCCATCGGCAGTAGCAGCCAACGAGCCTCCGTCGAAAACAATTTCTGTTTGCGAGCCCGTGGTGTTGCAATACACAATAGGTAGTCCATACTTAAGCGCATTTGCCTTTACTATTTCCTTTCTGTCGCTTGCGTGTAAGTAATCAAATGGCGATGCGCTCAGGTTTATCATTATATCTGGCTGTTGCAAAGCAAGCACATCCATTGGGCAAATGCGGTACAGTGGGTTGTCGCCCAGATTCCAGATATCTTCGCATATGGTTACTGCCAGTTTCATTCCTTTGAATTCCAACACATTCCATTCGTATGCGGGTTCAAAGTATCTGTATTCGTCAAAAATATCGTAGGTAGGGAGTAGTGTTTTGTGGCATACTCCTTTTATCGTGCCTTCGTGAAGCAAGTACGCGCTATTAAAAAGGTCTTTACCTTCTGATTTAGGATTTCTTGTAGGGCAACCTACAATCACGCCAATCGTGGTAGTATGTTTGGCTATTTCTTTAATGGCATTCTGGCATTGATCAATAAAGTCATTAAACTCCAAGAAATCTCTTGGCGGATATCCGCATACGGCCAATTCAGAAAAAACAATAAGGTCGCCGCCATTGGCTTTAGCTTCCTCTATCGCAACAATTATTTTTGCAGTATTAGCTTCAAAATTACCTATATGATAGTTTTGTTGGGCAATATATATATTCATAATGCGCTCTTACGGGTATTTTAGAGTAGCAAAGTTATTCTATCCACAACATAGTTGTTCGCCAATCAGTAGCGCATACCTATATAATCGTAGTTAAAAAACAACGGGCCACTGACGATGCAGCGGCCCGAAGGAAAAAGAATGTATACTGTTATTTTCTGTTTATTTTCCACTTGCTAATATTATTGGCAATGAGCGTTGTGGTCTTGTCGCTTTTTTTGTCGTTTTCCCAAATCGCAGCAGCGAGTAGGGCAGCAACTTCGTCTACTTCCGGTGCATTGGTATTCAGGTATTCAGGTTTATAGTATTTTTCTATAAATTTTGTATCAAAGTTGCCGGTTCTGAATGGTTCGGTTTGCACAGCCCATTTACCAAAACGCAATGTGGTGTTGATGCCCTTAATGTAATATTCGTCTATCGCCCTGCACAGTCGGTCTATTGCCTCGTCACGTGTAGCGCCATAGGCAACCAGCTTAGCAATCATTGGGTCGTAAAAAATAGGTATAGCCATTCCTTCCTCATAACCATCGTCAACGCGCACCCCCGGGCCTTTAGGCGGCTGATACATTTCGAGCGAACCTGTGTCGGGAAGGAAATTGTTCATCGGGTCTTCGGCGCATACGCGCAGTTCTATGGCATGACCTGTAATAGTAAGATCATCCTGTGTAAAAGACAGGTTATTGCCGCGAGCCACATTGATTTGTTCTTTAACAAGATCAATGCCTGTTATCATTTCGGTCACGCAATGTTCCACCTGTAGGCGCGTATTCATTTCCAGGAAGTAAAAATTCAGGCGCTCGTCTACCAGAAACTCAACAGTGCCGGCGCCATAATAATTGCAAGATTTTGCAACAGCAACTGCACATTCGCCCATTCTTTTACGAATTTCCGGCGTAAGGCAACTTGACGGAGCCTCCTCTACCAGTTTTTGATGCCGGCGCTGAATGCTGCATTCCCGCTCAAAAAGGTAAACATAATTGCCATGCTGATCGCCCATTATTTGTATCTCGATATGTTTGGGCGAACCAACGTATTTTTCAATAAACACATCGTCGTTGCCAAATGCGCTCAGGGCTTCGCTTTTTGCGGCGCGAATCTGTTCCTCAAACTCATCGTCGCTATTAACTACACGCATGCCTTTGCCGCCGCCGCCTGCAGACGCTTTTACCAATATAGGGTAGCCAATTTTGTTGGCTATTTCCCTGGCAGCATTTACATCGCTTATTGGTTCCTCTGTGCCCGGCACCATGGGTACATCAAATTTCTTGGCAGCCTGTTTAGCGCCAATTTTGCTGCCCATAGTTTCTATTGAGTGCTCAGAAGGACCAATAAATATCAGTCCGGCTTCTGTAACCGCTTTTGAAAATGCTGCATTCTCGCTTAGAAAGCCGTAACCCGGATGAATACCCTGCGCGCCGGTCTTGAGGGCAGCTGCAATGATTTTATCGGCTCTAAGATATGATTGCGACGACAATGCAGGGCCAATACACACTGCTTCGTCGGCATATCTCACAAAAGGCATATTCCTGTCGGCTTCAGAGAAAACTGCTACAGTTTTTATTCCCATTTCTTTAGCAGTACGCATTACGCGCATAGCAATCTCGCCACGATTGGCGATCAGTATTTTTTGCATGTGGCTAAGGTAAGGCAGATTTAGTAATTTCAGCAAACGACGGGTAAAAAGTCGTTATTGATATCCTTGTTTTTTATGGTTATATATCTATCCTTTGTATTCTCCCCATACTTCGCGAAGCGTGTCCGCAATTTCGCCGAGGGTGCATAAGTTTTCAACTGCTGTTATAACAAACGGCATCAGGTTTTCATCTGTTTGCGCTTTTTGTTTCAGTGTTGCCAAACATTCCATTGCCGCATCGTTGTTTCTTTCTGCGCGTAGTTTTTTTAGCTTTTCAGATTGTGTTATCCTGATGGAATCATCTATTCTGAAAACTGGGGGGCGCGCTGTTTCTGTAGAAGTAAATTTGTTGACGCCAACAATTATTTTGCTCTTGTCTTCTATTGCTTTGTTATAGGCGTAAGCGCTACGGGCAATTTCGTCTTGCATAAAGTGGTGCTCTATGGCCTTTACTGCGCCGCCCATGGCGTCTATTTTATCAATGAGCTTCCATGCCGCCGCTTCCACTTCATTGGTTAGCGCTTCTACATAATAAGAGCCGGCAAGCGGATCAACGGTATCTGTAGCGCCGCTTTCGAACGCAAGTATCTGTTGCGTACGTAATGCCAAAGATGCCGCCTCTTCGGTTGGCAACGATAGCGCTTCGTCGTAGCCGTTTGTGTGCAGCGACTGGGTACCTCCCAATACAGCAGACAGACCTTGCAGCGCTACGCGCACAATGTTATTTTTGGGTTGTTGCGCAGTGAGTGTGCTGCCGCCCGTTTGTGTATGGAAACGAAGCATTTGCGCTCTGGGGTCGGTAGCTCCGAGGTCTTTGGTTATTTTTGCCCACATTCTTCTGGCGGCTCTAAACTTTGCAACTTCCTCAAATAGATTGTTGTGCGCATTGAAGAAGAAAGACAATCTCTGTCCAAAGTTATTGATATCCAGCTGCTTAGCTATTGCAGCCTGAAGATATGCTTTTCCGTTTGCGAGCGTAAAAGCAAGTTCTTGCACAGCATTTGCGCCAGCCTCGCGTATGTGGTACCCCGAAATAGATATTGTGTTCCACTTTGGCGTTTCTTTACTACAGTACTCAAAAATATCTGTTATAAGACGCATAGATGGCGCCGGAGGGTAGATGTAAGTGCCGCGCGCTGCATATTCTTTCAATATATCGTTCTGTATAGTGCCTGATATTTTTTTGATGTCTGCACCCTGCTTTTTTGCCAATGCTATATACAACGACAGAAGTATAAAACCAGTAGCATTAATTGTCATAGATGTAGATATGTCAGCAAGTTTTATGTCCTTAAACAGCAACTCCATATCCTGTAGCGAATCTATAGCAACGCCTACCTTGCCTACTTCGCCCTCCGACATAGGATGGTCGGAGTCGTAACCTATTTGGGTAGGCAAATCGAAGGCAACCGACAGACCGCTTACTCCCTGACTCAACAAAAAATGATACCGCTTGTTCGACTCCTCAGCGGTGCTAAATCCTGCGTACTGGCGCATTGTCCACATCCTGTCGCGATACATGGCGGCATGAACGCCCCTTGTGAAGGGAAACTGTCCGGGTAGCTCATCCATTTTTACTGGTTCGCAATACACTTCTTTTATTTCTATACCAGAGTCGGTTTTTATTACTTTAGGCTCCATATTGTATGTATTCTGCGGTGTGTGGCTATGCAAAAGCTATTGGTAGCTTTTCATTTTGTTGTAAATGTATTTTGTGTATATCGTTCTTGCTCTATGGCTTACATGGCGCCGTAGGTCAGTAGGGTCCTTACTTCGTCTTTAATAATTTGCAGCGCTACTTCTGTAGGCGATTCTGTGTCGGAGTTAAGAACATAATTCAAAATCATAGCATGCAACTCTTTGGCAGGTGCATCGGGGCGCAAACTTTTACCAATGTGGTTGGCCATGTGTATCTCTTGCTCCTTGACATTTTTTACGGTTTCCCACACATTTTTCGATACATAAATCTGCTGCGACAAATTGTGTTCAAATTCCGCCCTGATCGTTATCGTTATCGCATATTGCAACTCACTGACTGTCATAGACGGGTCGTACACTCGTGTAATCAGAGATCTCGGATTGATACGTTCTACAAACAACGCCATACGCTCATAAGCCTGCAATCTTAGATTGAGCGTTATGTTCTGGGCATCTTGAAACAGCGCAAGTTGCTTGCGTTTGGTTTCAGAAATAAGGAAGTTCTTTACTATTAAATAGCTTGAGGCAAGCACAACTACGGATGGGAGAGTGTATTTTACGAGCTCAAGTACTGTATTGGCTATATCCATATTTATGGGGTAGTAGATGAATATTAACTAACGGATAATCACGGTTAGTTATTGTTGTTTATTGCGCCTGTTTGATTTGGTTCAGACAAGCACAACAAAAATAAGGCTTTTTGCGCGTTGTGTTTACCAAATTTTATCTCCGTTACTTTTTGCAAGGGTAGTTGTTAGCGCTACTATAAACAAAGGCGTTGCACATAGAGTACAACGCCTTTGTTTATGGTTATTATTGTAAAAATGCTTTAAAACTTCAATCCTACAGTCAGCGCAATGTTATTGCCTTTGAACGTGTTGTAGGCTGTAGGCGCTGCAACGGCTGGCCCTGAAATGACAGATGAATTGCTGTAGTCGATATTGTATGGTGTTTCTGTGCTTTTATACTGTGTGTGTACAACGCCAAAGTCGGCGAAGAAGTGCTGGAACCTAAAGCCGAGTCCACCAGAAAAATCCATACGGCTACCATCGTAACCTGATTGCTTATAGGGGTTGCCATAATAACCAAAACCTGCGCGAAGCATAAAGAATTTATTGATTACACCTTCCGCTCCTATCCTTAGGTTGGTAACGCCAGTGTAAGTACTGCTTATTTGCTGATTTTTAGCGTTGGCTTCCTCGCTAAAACTTTGCCCTGTAGCATTGTCTATACCATCGGGATAGGTGTACCGTGCCGATGCATAGTCTACGTACTCAAGATCGGCTGTAATAAATCCAAGCTTCTTGTAGATGAAAGTTGCGCTCACAGTACTTTTCCATGGAGTAGACAGGAAGTAGTCGAACTGATTTTCGATCAACGTACCATTACCAACTGAAAGATTGTAGATATTGTTGTTAACTACCGATGTCAGTTCAGGGCGATAAATATCAGTGATGGTATAGTAAGTAGGGGAGTGGAATGCAGCGCCAACTCTGAAATAGTCGTTTAGTTTGTATATAGCGCCTATTTTAAGATTAATGCCATTGCCGGTTAAGTCGAGCGTTTCTCCGTAATTCATGCGGGAAAACACCGATGTGTCTCCGCTTCCGCTATTGCCGGGAGCGAGCGTCTCGGTATAATAGCTTTTGCGGGTATAATTGAACGATGGCAAGCCTATGGTGGCGCCGAGAATCAATTTTTCTTTATAGTTGCCTCCAAGCGCTATTACATATTCGTTTATACCGCCATTTTCTTTGATGTTCTTAGTCTGATTTATACCGCCAGCTATGGGCACAATAGATCTGTATCTATCTGTCGCTACCTGATCTATAAGGTATGCCTGATAACCCATATATCCTAAACCATTTGCGTTTTGTGTGCCTACGGTATAATTGGGATATTGATTGGCGTCTGATTCAAAAACTTGTGTTGCGGAGCTGTTGTTGTTGCGACCGGTGTAGGTATATGTTCTGTTGAAATCGGCTACTCGGTTCATACCAAATGCAAACGATACAGTCTTCCAGTCGCGTTTATCATAGCGTTTACCTTTAGGCGCGTTGGTAAATACCAGTCCGAAGTTGTTGATATTGAAATGGACGTTATTGTCCATTGTTTCTGTGCCAAGGTATTGGCTTGTAGCCGAGTTGGCCCTGAGCGAAGATGTGAAACTTAGCTCGGAACTGCGATAAACGCCGAGACCTGCCGGGTTGACGCTTATAGAGCTGAAGTCGCCGCCAACGGAGCCCAAAGCATTGCCAAAGCCCATACTGCGGGCTGTGCCCTGTACTTTTAAATTAGAGAGATTATATGCCTCGGCAAGGTCTTGAGCCGATACCGAAATAGCGCCGAATGCAAATGCAGAAAATAGCGCATATTTGAGATGTTGCATGATGTGTGTTTTTTCTTTTGACTGTTGTTATTGTTAGTTTGTTTAACGGTAATCTGAAATTATACTTTCAAAAACCGTACCCGTTATTGGTAAAAACGCAACAAGGCATTGGTACATGGTGTAGCAATGCCTTGTTTTATATTTCTTTTAACGTAGCTGCATCATTATCTGCGTCCGCCGCGTCCGCCTCCTGTATTGTTTGAGTTGCCACCGCCAGAGCTACGACCGCCTCCTCCGCCAGAAGGGCGAGCATTATTGATGATAGTTGGGCTACTATTGTTGCCTCCGCGGTTACCGCCAAAAACAGAAGGACTTGTGTTCATTTGTCTACCGCCGCCTTGCTGTACGCCCGGGTTAGTATTTATGTTATTGATAAAGTTTCTGAACCCACCACCGTTTCCCCGGCCGCCGCCGCGCTGTTGCTGCATTTGGTTGTTGTCCTGAGTAATTTGCCTACCAGAATTTTGTGGGAAATTAACTGATCCCGGTCTCTGGTTAACATTGTTGTCGTAGCGGTTATTGTTGCGGTAGCCGCCGGCGTCGCGATTTCCCGGCGTAGCCATTCTGTTCAATGAGTTGCCGCCGTATTGCTGCTGAGGTACGCGCAAACCCATCTGGTTGGCTCCGCTAACGCGATTCAGGCTGTTGCCGCCATTGTTGTTATAATACCTGTATCCACTATTAGCATGTTGTCTTGGGCCATAGCTCACAGTCCTGTAGCTATTGTACCTGTTATCAATACCCGAGTAATACCTGTTCCAGTAGCCGCCATAATACGGACTGTAGTATCCGCAACTATAAAATGGCGTATTGTAGTAGCTGCCAAACGAACTATACCCATACCAAGTATTATATCCCCAGTAAGAACTCCAGTACGGACCATAGTCAACACTAAAACCAATGCTCGATCCCCACGGATTATATCCCCAATATGGGTCTACCCAATACCGGTTGTACCAAAACGGGTTATAAAATGTGCTATAGTAGCCCATATTGTAAAAACCATTATCGAACCTGTTGATGCGCGAGCTATAAGAGTCGTCATCGTAGTCTATATAGTCTTCTGCGTTATTGTAACTTTGATAATTGTCGGGGGCATTAACATTGCCGTATCCGTTGTTGTTATTTTGGTCTTGTTGTCCGGATACGTTTTCAGTGGTGTTGTAATTAGCTTGGGTTGTGTCAAACGACCGGCGACTATAGTGTTTTTGGTCGGCGCCGGTGGCATAAATGTCATCTACCTGTGCATTTGCCACCTCTACTATACCTAACGCCATTAATCCAATTAGAAGGGAACGTTTCATTTGGAATTGTTTTTACTTAAAATGCTTAGTGAAATTACTACTTTTGCGGCTCATCACCAATAAAAGGGATTGCTAAAAGCGTGCCAAGTTTATTATGTCAAAAATTTTAACAAATCGAAAGGATGATTATGCCCAGTGGTATAATGATATAGTGCTCAAGGGTGGACTAGCCGATTATTCGGCTGTAAAAGGTTGTATGGTTATCAAGCCGCATGGGTATGCACTTTGGGAGCACATGCGCGACGAGCTGGACAAGCGATTTAAGGAAACCGGGCACCAGAACGCCTATTTTCCTCTTTTTATACCTAAGAGTTTTTTAAGTAAAGAAGCGGCTCACGTAGAGGGATTTGCGAAAGAGTGCGCTGTGGTAACCCATTACCGGTTGAAAAACGACCCCAATGGCGGCGGTGTAATAGTAGATCCTGAAGCAAAGCTGGAGGAAGAACTGATAGTAAGACCTACATCTGAAACAATAATCTGGAACACCTATAAAGACTGGATACAGAGTTATCGCGATTTACCGCTACTTATAAATCAGTGGGCAAATGTGGTGCGTTGGGAAATGCGTACTCGACTTTTTTTGCGTACAACTGAATTTTTGTGGCAGGAAGGCCATACAGCGCATGCTACAAGAGAGGAAGCGATAGAAGAAACCAAAAAAATGCTGGAAGTGTATGCCACATTTGCAGAGGAATACATGGCTATCCCTGTTGTTAGAGGTGTAAAGACTGCTAACGAGCGTTTTGCTGGCGCCGAAGACACCTACTGTATAGAGGCATTGATGCAGGACGGTAAGGCATTGCAGGCAGGCACATCACATTTTCTTGGTCAGAATTTTGCCAAGGCGTTCGATGTTACCTTCCGCGATAAAGACAATAATCTGTCTTATGTTTGGGCTACTTCATGGGGCGTTTCTACCCGCCTTGTAGGCGCTTTAGTTATGGCTCATAGCGACGATGAAGGTCTTGTGTTGCCCCCGAGGCTGGCGCCAACGCAGGTTGTTTTGATTCCTATCTACAACAAAGATCCGGAAGCGCGCGCCAAAATAGACAGAATTGCAAAAGAAATGATTGCTACGCTGAAACGTAACAACATACGGGTGAAGTATGACGACGACGATAATGCGCGTCCGGGATGGAAGTTTGCGGAATATGAGTTGAAGGGAGTACCTGTACGCATAGCCCTAGGGGCTCGCGATATTGAAAATAATATAGCAGAAGTTGCACGTAGAGATACTAAGGAGAAAATGAATCTGCAATTAGACGGTTTGGCAGACAGAATACCTCAGTTGCTTGAAGATATTCAGGCAAATATGTATGCAAGAGCATTACTGTTCCGTACAGAAAACACTACAAAAGTGGACACATGGGATGAGTTTATGCGTATATTGGATGAAAAATCAGGTTTTGTTAGCGCTCACTGGGACGGAACAAGCGAAACCGAAGAGAAAATAAAAGAACTATCTAAAGCTACTATTCGTTGTATACCGCTTAACAATGAGCAGGAAAACGGCGTATGCGTACTTACTGGCAAACCGTCTACACAACGTGTTTTGTTTGCCAGAGCATACTAAATAGTATTATTTAACCCTGTATTATTACTGCGCCGACTGCTATTGTGGTTGGCGCAGTTTTTTTTATTACCTGTCTTCTATAGGGAACAATATGGTAAAGGTTGCTCCATTACCCGGTTTAGAAATAACGTCAATTTTAGCTTTGTGGGCTTGCAATATGTTGAGTGTGAACGTTAAACCTAATCCTATTCCATTACGTTTTTGTGTAAAATAAGGCTCAAATAAGCGCGAAATATTCTCTTCGCTTATTCCGCAACCATTATCTGTTATGGTTAGTGCGCAATACCCATGAAAATCAGCCATTGTTATGGTCAGTTCGCCAACTTCTTCCGTCATAGCTTCTATAGCATTAATCACAATGTTTTGAAGCGCGAGTTTTAGATTGCCTTTGTCTGCATATATCTCTACCGGTTTTTCAGGATAATCAAGTTTTAGCGCAATTTTTTTTAAGGTAATCCTGTCCTTTGCACCGCCTATTACCTCGTTCATTAGTTCTTGCAGATAGTGTCGGCTGAGTTTGTTTTCAGACGGGCGCGATGTATTCAATAACTCTGTTATCAGGTCGTTGATGCGTTTACTGTTGCGCTGTATGATAGACAAATACAAATGCCTGTCGTCGTCGCCGGCCTGCTGCATTTGTTCTACAGATAAAAGAATATTGTTGAGCGGGTTTCTTACCTCGTGCGCCAACGTACGTACAAGTCTGCCCGCAGCGGCTAATTTTTCAGCTTGCAGCGTTGCTTTTTCTACCTTTTTTAGGTTTGTTATATCGTGTATTATACCCTGTACATAGGTAGCGTCTTCTTTATTGGTTTCTAAAGTCAGCGTAAGCATACAGTTTTTTGTTTCGCCGGCTTTAGTGCTTAGTATTACTTCGTAGTCGTTTAGGTCGGTCATGCTTTGCAAACGCATTTGCAATATTTTGCGCTGACGTTCGTCTGCTACCACATCAAACAGGTTTATTGCCAATGCTTCCGATTGTTCGTAACCCAGTAACGCTGTTACCGCATTGTTTATGTCCGTAAAATTCAACTTTTCGTCGGCAACAAAAACTACATCTTTTGACTTTTCAAATATACTGCGGTATTTGCGCTCGTTTGTCCTCAATGCTTTTAGCGTGGCGGCTCTATCCAGTGCATATCTTATGCACCGTTCCATTTTCTCAACTGTAAGCTCTGTTTTTACTAGGTAATCTACAGCGCCATATTGCATTGCCTGAATGTCAACTTCATAGTTGCCTTTACCTGTCAGTAATACGATAGGCGATTCGCTTTCCAAACGCATCGCCTCCTTCAGAAAGTCTACGCCAGATTTTGCGCCTAATCTATAATCTACAAAGTACAATTCGTACCTACGTTCCTTAAGGTGTAGCAATCCTTCGTTGAAACTTTTACACCACTCCAAATGAAACCGCCCGCCGGGAATGGACTGTATGTAGTCGCTTGTCAACAAAAAATCATCTTCATCATCGTCTACTATCAAAATTCTTGCTTTTTGTCGCATATAGTATCTGGCTAGACGGTTATGATTTAGGTTGCAAAGCCGGCATTATGCATACAAAGCGCGCTCCGCTACCCGGTACGTTCTCGGCATATATGGCGCCATGGTGGTACTCCAGTATTTTCTTGCATATTGCTAAACCAATACCCGATCCGGGATATTCCGCCTTTCCGTGCAGGCGCTGAAAAACCTGAAAAATTCGCTGAGCATACTCGCTTTCAAAGCCTATACCATTGTCGGTTATGCTAATTTTACAGTATTTAGAATGACGGTTCAGTTCGTATTTTTGTAGTTCTTCATCTGCCGGCTTCATTACTTCAATGTCAATATGGGGTGGTACATCCGTTTTCCTGAACTTTATTGCATTGTTGATGATATTGGTAAACAGTTGTTTCATTTGAGAAGGTATACCCGGCACTAATGGTAATGGTTGCACATTGATTTGCGTAGCGGTTTCTTCTATTATCAGTTCCAGGTCTGTTTTTACCTGCCTGTATACCAAGTTGAGATCTACTATTTCGTATGATTGACTTGTTTTAGCGATTTTTGAAAACTCCAGCAGGTCATTGATAAGCGAACGCATATTGTCGGCAGATGCAATTATTCGCCGCAGATACATTGCGCCTTCCTCTTTCAGTACATCCTTGTATTTTTCTGACAACCGGTCGCTGAACGTGCTGATTTTTCTGAGCGGTTCCTGCATATCATGACTTGCCATGTATGCAAATTCTTCCAGTTCTTTATTAGAGTGATTTAGTTCCTCAACTTTGTTTTTTAAATCTTCTTCTATAGCGCGCTGTCGGGTTACATCCCACACGCTACCTGCATAAATAATGCCTGCGCCATCTTTATTTTTAATTGTTCGTCCAAGCGTCAAAATTGTTTTCACATTATTGCGGGCTGTTATTATCCGAAACTCCACACTTAGCTCGGTTCCGGATTCGATAGATGTTTTTACTGCGCCGCTTAGCTTTGCTTTGTCTGCAGGATGAACAAAAGAACTTACATACTTGTAGTCGATTTCTTTTCCCGGCTCAACTTCATAAATATTGTATATCCCTGTTGACCAATATACCCGATCAAACGCGATAATCCATTCAAACGTACCAAAGTCTTCACTATTGAATTGCTGTAGAAAAAGTTCTCTGGTGTTGAAAGAAGTAAATGGCATATCCCATTTAGATAGGTCGGGTTGCAAATTAATGTAATAAGCGCCCGGTTCGAGATCTGAAGGCGCCGCCGATAGGTAAAAGGGGCGCAGAACGCCTTGCTTGTTCAGCAATTTAAAAACTGAAAATTGGGCCTGTGCATCATTTATGTCAGCTACATTTTTAAGAACAAATTCAAAACGATGTAACTGGTATGCCTCTATTAGATCCGTAAATTTCTTTTCACCAGTCAGCTCAGAAGCAGAATAGCCCAAATGCTGCTCGAATTTTGTATTTGCGTATATAAACGAATAGTCTTTGCTTCTGATGATGGCCACCAGCATGGGCCCTCCGGCTGCTATTCGAGCCATCGCCGAGCTGTCCAGTCCGTAATCCGACTTGCATTGCTCGTACTTTGGGTTTTGTTCGTTTGTTTGCGAGGGGATCATTACTGGTCGATATTAAATTCTTTGAACTGTCTCATTTTGTTATACAGGGTTTTGCGGTCTATGTTCAGCATTTTAGCAGCCCTGCTTTTATTGAAGTTGCTTTGTTTCAGCGCTTCGAGTATTACCTCGTATTCTGCATCCAGATTGGCTGTTTTTAGTTTGTTTTCCAGCGTTACGACATTTCCGGCAGGAGGCGCTTGTTTCTTTTCGCCCTGTGGCGCATCAAATTGCAACTTAAAGAAATTGCTGATTTCGAAAGGCAGTGATTTGACCTCTACGTATTCGCCATCAGTAAGTAGCGTAGCGCGCTTGATCACATTTTTAAGTTCGCGTAAATTGCCGTACCATATGTAGTTGTTTAGAATATCTTCTACATCGCGAGTGAAGCCTTTTACATCTTTACCCAATTCTAAATTTGTGAGATTCAAAAAATGACGGGCAAAAAGCATTATATCTTGCTTTCTTTCGCGTAGCGAGGGCACTTCTATACTAAATTCATTAAACCTATGGTAAAGATCTTCTCTGAATTTACCTGCACGCGCGGCATCCCACAGGCGTTCGTTGCTCGCTATTATTATGCGAACATCAATGTCTATATCTTTCGATCCGCCCACGCGCCTTATTTTACGTTCCTGCACTACTCTCAGTAGCGAAACCTGTACGTCGTAAGAAAGGTTGCTTATTTCGTCAAGAAAAATTGTGCCTTCGTTCGCAAGCTCCAGACTGCCCAGTTTTTGATTGAGCGCACCGGTAAATGCACCTTTCTCATGTCCGAAGAGTTCGCTGCCTGCAAGGTCTTTAGAAAGCGCACCACAGTCAATAGCTATAAATGGCTTTGCTGCTCGCTTGCTTTTTGTATGAATAATTTGGGCTATTGCCTCTTTGCCGCTGCCGCTTTCGCCGTAAATTATTACGCTATAGTTGGTGGGGGCTACTAATTCTATTTGTTTAAGAATAGCGGCAAATTCTTTGCTTTCACCAAAGATATACTTTGCATTTTGGTTTTTACTTCCTTTATGGTCGGCTTGGGGTGTTACTTGCGTTTTCTGCAACGAAGGTTCGCTTTGTTGTTCAGCTAACGCTTTTTTTATTGTAAGCAATATTTCGTCGGGATATAACGGCTTTGTCACATAGTCGAAAGCGCCAAGCTTCATCACCTCGACGGCTTCCTTAACATCGCTATATCCGGTAATAATTATTACGCCGGTATCAGGACTGGTATATTTTATCTTACTCAGTAACTCCATTCCGGTCATATCATCAAGACGAAAATCGCACAATACTAAATCGGGCTTGTTTTTTTTTAGCCAGTCTAATGCAGTTTTGCCGCTCCCTGCAATTGCTACCTCATACCCATGACGGGAGAGAAAGCGCTGCAGTAGCAGGCACATATCATTATCGTCGTCTACAACCAGTATCCTATACATGTTCGGGCATATGTGTCAAATGTAATCAATTTCACGCCTTGTAAGTACCCCCAAGCTATAGTTATGATATGTTTTGCAATTAATCGCAATGTTTGAAGAGTGCAGTCAGTTAATAAGGTTTTATACCAATTGGTAGTTTTTCGATTGTTTTTTGCTCAATCTTGCCGTAAGTCAGAAAGGGTATTCATGGCGTGGGTGTTAATTCTTAATCTTTTTTATTAGTAGGCCATTAACCAGTAGTTCGTAATATGTTTATTGTATTTTTATTTGAAAGTTTCATAAAGTATATCAATACTTTTTTGAGCTACGCAACGAAAGTAGTGTTACAAACATGTAGTTTTGGATGTTGATGAAAAAGAGACAGACAATAATTGTTACTGCGTTTTCTATATCATTCATTTTGATGATAGGGCTTTCTCTTTTTTCGTTGCAACGTTTTGCTACGTTTCTTAATTATTCCAATGAAGTAGATCATACCAATTCGTTTATTATCAGCATCGAAAAAGCAGAAGTGAGTTTGCGCGATATTGATCGTACTGAGCGCGGCTATATGATCACTCGCGACACAATGTATGTTCGTTTCCTCAATAACTCTATTGATAGCTTAAAAGCTACCATAGATGTAATTAGCGCTAAAGCAAAGAACAATACCGAGCAGCATAACAATATTGCATTATTGAAAGCGAGTATTGGTGTGCGTATTGCCGCGGCAATGACCAATATAGACTACATAAATACTAACCAAACTTCGAATCCATCTAAATTCTACTACGACAGCCGACAAATGATGCTTGACTGTTCCCGGCGTTTACGTGCGATGCTGACTGCCGAACAAGAAGGGCTTAATGAAAAGTATGAAGCGCAGGTAGTATATGAAAAGCTAACAACCGATACGCTTGAATATCTGCTGTTGATTTTCTGTATTATAACGCTGATACTTTTTACGCTGATGGTAAAGGAACTGCGTAGCCGGATTAGGTATCAGGAAGAATTGCAAACCAAGGTGATTGACCTGAAAAGATCGCATAGCGAATTGGAGGAGATAGCCTATGCGGCTTCTCACGATCTGCAAGAACCGCTCAGGAAAATTCAGATTTTCAGCAATAAACTTTTGTACAAGAAAAGTGAAATGATGGATGAAGAATGCAGGAACACCGTTGAGCGAATAAGTAATTCGGCCAATAGCATGCAGTCGCTAATAAACGACTTAGTGAGTCTTACCAACCTGACAAAAATAGATGAACAAAAAACGTCTTGCGATCTCAATCAGATAGTTAATTATATAATTACCGATCTTGAGGATGTGATCAATAACAAAGCAGCGACTATTACCATTGCGCAAATGCCCGTCATATTGGGTTACAGACAACAATTAAAAATACTATTCAATGCATTGCTCGACAATGCACTCAAATTCACAGTAGAAAACAGGATTCCCGCAATCGACTTTAGTTTTAGCATAGCTTATGGCGAGGAACTGACAGATATTAGCCCCAGTTTAGCGAAGGTTAAGTTTTTGCGTATTGTTTGTGAGGATAATGGTATAGGTTTTGAGAATATATATATATCCAAGATTTTCAGAATTTTTCAGCGATTACACAATCAGCAGTCAGATTATGAAGGGAAGGGTATAGGGTTAGCTATCTGTCAACGAATTATGGCCAATCATGAAGGATACATAATAGCAGAAGGCATTCCTCAGAAAGGAGCCAGGTTTATTTTGTTTTTCCCTGAAACAGCGTTTGTTTAAAATTAATAAGTCCTGTAAAGGCGACTACGAAACAAAAAACAGAACTGAATACTTAGCTATTAATTATAAATGTATAGCTAAAAACAGATTTTTGCTCAAAGTTTCCTTAATTTACCCTGTCGTTTACTATGAAGCCGTTCACCCTTTTACTATTGGTATGTTGTACTGCGCTCAATGCCCGTGGGCAAGGCGGGTTTAATGCCTGTATCAGAGATGCAAAAACAAAAGAACCCTTACCCGGCGCATTAATGAATCTTAACGGAACAAGCAATGGCAGCGGCGCCGACGAAAAAGGTTGGGTATCGCTTTCTAATATTCCGAATGGCAAGGCAGTAATTCATGCGCAAGCGCTTGGGTATAAGGAACGGTTTGATACCTTGATGTTTCCGATTGCGGCAACGGATACACTGGCTATAATGCTGGAGCCGGAGGACGAGAATGAAATTGAGGAAGTAGTAGTGAGTACTACGCGCAGCAGCCGAACAATTCAAGATATACCTACGCGTATTGAGCTTTTAGGGGCTGAGGAAATGGATGAGAAAGCCAATATGAAACCCGGCGATATACGTATGGTTTTGGGTGAAAGCACAGGTATACAAACGCTACAAACATCGCCTACATCCGGAAATTCCGGTATTCGTATACAAGGGCTCGACGGTAGGTACACACAAATATTAAAAGATGGCTTCCCTCTGTACGCAGGTTTCTCTGGCGGCTTGGGATTAATGCAAACACCGCCGCTGGATTTGAAGCGTGTGGAGATAATTAAAGGTGCATCATCTACCCTGTATGGCGGTGGCGCTATTGCAGGCCTGATAAACCTAATATCTAAAACGCCGGGCGAAGAACGTGAGTTGCGTTTTTTACTAAATGGCACATCAGCGTTCGGGCTCGACCTCGACGCCTACTTTAGTAAGCGTTATGGCAAAGTAGGCGTTACCATATACGCTGCCAACAATGCCAACTCGGCCTATGCTCCGGCAAATATTGTATTTACTGCAATACCGAAGTTCAATAGATTTACGTTCAATCCGAGAATGTATTTTTACTTGTCTAAAAAGGTGGAATTAGTGTTTGGGGTCAATACATCTACAGAAGAAAGGCTTGGCGGCGACATATATTTCTTAAATAAAAAACAAGACGATAGCGCGCACAGCTATTTTGAATACAATAAATCGCGTAGGATAAGCACCGAAACACAGTTTACCTACAAGGTAAATGAAACCAATACTTTAACATTCAAAAATAGCTTTTCGCACTTCAACAGGGAGATAAACGCCCAGAACTATTCGTTTAACGGTACGCAGAATAGTACGTTTTCTGAGCTGGTATATGCCATCAATAAAGGCAAAACGGAATGGATAGGCGGTATAAATCTGTTTACAGACGGCTTCTCGGAAGTAGTGGATACCACAGTACAGCCACGCGATTACCTTATTAATACCTACGGTGCATTTATGCAGAATACGTGGGATATTAACCCAAAACTGACTTTAGAAACAGGTTTGCGCGCCGACTATGTAGTTCACTACGGATGGGCTGTATTGCCGAGAATCTCCATGTTGTATAAAATCAGCAAATCGTTCTCATCGCGAGTGGGCGGCGGGCTGGGGTATAAAGCGCCTACCATCTTTACAGAAGAAAGCGAGAAAATAATATACAAGGATGTATTGCCAATAACTCAGGGTAGAAATACGCTGGAACGCAGTTATGGAGTAAATGGCGATATAAACTACAAAACAACTTTTGCGGATCACAAAATTAGTTTTTCATTTAATCAATTGTTTTTTTATACAAGGCTAAATAGTCCGTTAATACTCGCAACGCTGGGTAACGGTAAGCGTTTGTTTGAAAACAGGCCAGAACACATGGAGAGCGAAGGCGCAGAAACCAACGTAAAAATTGGTTACAAACATTTTAAATTATTCTTGGGTTATACCTACACACACTCGCACATACACAAAGACGATTATTATAGCGAAACACCGCTTACGCCGCTCCACCACACCAATTCTGTACTGATGTATGAGGTAGAGGGTAAGCTGAAATTAGGACTGGAGGGCTACTATTACAGCCCGCAATACCTGAGCGATGGAGCAAAGGGTAGAGACTACTGGCTGTGCGGCTTTATGGCAGAAAAAATATGGCAAAAAATCTCCGTGTATATCAATTTTGAAAACATGCTGGATAGCCGGCAAACGCGTTTCGACCGGATTTATACTGGCGGTATTAATAACCCAACGTTCAGAGATATTTATGCGCCCCTCGATGGTTTTATTGTAAACGGTGGAGTAAAGCTGCACCTGTAATCAATAACTGTTTTTCGCTCTACCGTTAACTTTTATTGGCCAAATATTCTTGTAGCATCATAACAGCGCTTACTGCGTCAATGAGTTCTTTGTCTTCGCGATCTTTTTTCTTCAATCCCATTGCGGCTATTTCTCTACTTGCCATTTTCGATGTCATGCGCTCATCTATTTTTTCTACGGGCAAATTGGGGAACACATTGCCAAACTTGAGTATAAATTTATCAACAAGCGGAGTGGCATGTGTGGCAGTATTATCGAAATTAAGTGGATAGCCAATCAGGATTTTCTCCACAGGTTCACGTGCTATGTATTTTTTTAGATAGCCTATCAATTCTGTGCTGTCTACTGTTTCCAGCGCCGAT
This sequence comes from uncultured Flavipsychrobacter sp., assembly GCA_964561325.1. GTDB lineage: Bacteria > Bacteroidota > Bacteroidia > Chitinophagales > Chitinophagaceae > Nemorincola. The sequence goes on along the minus strand of CAZLPE010000001.1, from coordinate 26,527 downwards.
GCTATGATTTGTAACGGATCTGTAACTGCTATGCCAGTGCGTTTTTTGCCGTAGTCTAATGCTATGATTCTTGCCATCTTAGTTTTTGGGGGTTATTAACTCAGTAATGTTGCTATAGAACGCACATAGTATTTATCTGTGTTTCAGCGCTTTATATACTACGGTGCCATGCCTTTTTAGTATATCTTTCTCCATTTTCCGTAGGTCGAGAAAGTGCTCCAATATTACTCCTTGCGCTATTGGGTCTTTCTCTTCGCTAAGTCTTTTGGTAAGTTGATCTTGAATTATGAAGATTTTTTTAAGCTCAAAATACGACAACGTACTATCTACATCTATGATATATAAAATCTTGCCGGCAGCTTTTTCAATGCCGTATTTTTCGCTCCATTGGGAGCTTATTTCTTGCCTGGGATGCAGCAAAGACGCCATTTGATTCCTTATATCCTGATCGGGATAATTGATGAAGTAGTGCATCTCCGGCACATTGCCATAATGATTATAGTGCGACAGATATTCAGAAAATAATCTTTGTACAAGCGCGTTGTTGATAAGGTCGGGAGACACGCGGTCTTCTATCATCTTAGCTACACTTTCATAGCCTTCATACGGTTGATGTCCGTATTCTATAAGTACGCGCAGTAGTTGCCATTCCTGTAGTTCGTCAGAATCGGGTTTCTTTATTTCACCCTCATATTGCGCTTCAAGTACTTCTATAGGCGGCTGTTCCGCATCGTGACTATGCGTGTGTTTCTGATCGTTTTCAATACGATCTCTGATATATTTGTTGATCAGGTTTATCAATCCCGACTCATCAACATTTAGTTTGCGCGCAGCCTCTCTTGTATAATGCGATTGCAGTGAAAAATCTTCGGCTTTGTTGATTTTCGATATACTCTCTGCAATTTCATTTGTCAGCTTTGAGCGTTTTACTGGATCGGTGCCCGCATCTTTCAGGCCCACCTCAAGCCGAAAGCTGATTACGTCCTGCTTGTGGTCTTTTACGTATTCGTGAAACTTGGCAGCTCCTGATTTTTGTACAAAACTATCGGGGTCTTCGCCGTCGGGCAGCAATACCAACTGAACATTAAAGCTTTGCGACAAGGCCATATCCAGGCCGCGCAGAGCCGCTTTAATACCGGCAGCGTCGCCATCATAAAGTATCGTCAGGTTTTTTGTGAGCTGACCAATTAACCTGAGTTGACCTTCTGTAAGCGAGGTGCCGCTGCTGGAAACCACATTTTCTACGCCTCCCTGATGCAGCGATATTACATCTGTATAGCCCTCTACGAGCAGGCATTCGTCTTTTTTGCTTATAGCCTGGCGGCTCTGATACATGCCGTAAAGCACCCGGCTTTTTACATAAAGCTCATTTTCGGGGGTATTAATGTACTTGGGCGCCTTCTCGTTTGTTTTAAGTATGCGCGCTCCAAAACCCAATATACGTCCCGTCATGCTCTGAATAGGGAAAATAACTCTGCCCCTATACACATCATGAAACTGGCCGTTGCGGTTTTTGGCCAGCCCGGCCTTCTCCAGCATTTCACTGCGATAGCCCTTGTTCGAAGCCGTTCTGAAAAATGCATCTCCGCTTTCAGGATTATAGCCCAATCTGAAACGGTCTATAATATCTTTTCTGAATCCCCGTTGCTTGAAGTAAGACATGCCTATTGCCTGTCCCTCGGGCGTATTCAGCAGCGTATCGTAAAAATAGCCGGCGGCAAATTCGTTAAGAATCCTTAGCCCTTCTTCTGCAAGTTGCTGATGCTGCTGTTCAGGGGTTCGTTCGGTTTCTTCAATTGTTATTTTGTAGTAGTCGGCCAGCCACCGCATTGCTTCGGGATACGTCAGTTTTTCGTGATCCTGAATAAATGTCACTACGTTACCTGCCTTGCCGCACCCAAAGCATTTATAAATACCCTTGGCCGGCGATACATTGAAGGATGGCGTTTTTTCGTTGTGAAACGGACAGTTTGCAATATAATTGGTACCACGTTTTTTAAGCCTGATGAATTGCCCGAGCACATCAATGATGTCTGCGCGGTTCATTATGGCCTGAATGGACGAAGGTGATATCATTTTGCGAAGTTAAGTAGAAAACTACGGCAGGCGTTGTTTTCCTTTTGCCTGCTTGCCCGATAGCCTATGCCGCTAAAATTTTAGTATTCATTTGGCGCCATAGCTATTACCTTTACAGATTTTATGTCTGTATATACCACCATAGCGCCAATAACGATTACCTGCAACAAACGACTTGCGCCATATCTGGAAATGGAAGTCAGGGAACTTGGTTTCGAACCTGAAGAGGTTTTTGTAACCGGAGTACGGTTGAGGGGAACAATAAACGATTGTATAAAGCTCAACCTAAATCTGCGCTGCGCGAGTCAGGTGTTGTATAGTATCCGACAATTTAATGCAGATAATGGCGATGATATTTATCAAAATCTGGTAGGCTATGCCTGGGAGAAATTAATTCCTGCTAAGGGATATTTTTCGGTTACCAGCAATGTTATGAATCCGACCATCAACAACAATATGTTTGCCAATCTGCGGGTAAAGGATGCGATAGTAGACCGCATGCGCGAGAAAACAGGAGCGCGACCCAATACCGGAGCCGATTTGGCAGGCGCGGTAATACATCTTTTTTGGAAAAATGAATCGGCGGAAGTTTTTATAGATACGTCTGGCGATTCTTTAGCTCGCCATGGATACCGTAAAATACCCGGTAGGGCGCCAATGCTGGAGGCGCTTGCTGCCGCAACCATTTTGGCTACTCGGTGGGACAAGCGTTCGCCATTTGTCAATCCCATGTGCGGCTCGGGTACGGTAGCTATCGAAGCGGCGCTTATTGCTACAAACACACGTCCGGGTCTGTTCAGGCTAAACTACGCGTTTATGCACCTAACAGGGTACGATGAGCGCGTATACGATGCCGAAATGGCTATACTTAATAATCAGATTGTAGACCTTCCGGACTTACGTATCATAGCCACAGACTACAGCGATGTGGCAATAGCCAATGCACGGAAAAATGCTATTGCGGCAGGCGTAGCTGATATGATTGAATTTTCTGTATGCGATTTCCAGACTACTGATGTGCCGGAAGGCGGCAAGGGCATTATGTTTATGAATCCGGAATATGGAGAAAGGCTGGGCGACGAAGCGGAACTGGAAAATACCTACTTACAAATAGGTGATTTTATGAAGAAAAAATGCGGCGGGTACTGGGGGTATATATTTACTGGTAATCTGGCGCTAGCGAAAAAGATAGGCCTGAAGGCAAAACGGAGATTGGAATTTTACACGAGTATTATAGATTGCAGGCTAATGGAGTATGAGCTGTATGAGGGATCGCGCAGACAGCCCAGAACCGATACAAACGAGGCCGATAGCAATAGTTAAAGCGCTGTAACTACCCTAAAAGACTATGGGCAATTAGATAAAACCATTAATTTGCGTAAATGTTTCTGAGCTGTTTATTTGTTTGGAAACACCATATTGTAACTACTATTTTTCTGAATTAAACAGATGCCTGGCATACTGTAGTAAACTGTTTTAATATCATGATACAACTTAAAAACTATGCCGAAGGCCATTGGGTAAGCGGCAGTTCGGCGGGTGAAACGCTGCACAATGCCATTACCGGCGCGCCTATTTATTCAGCAAGCAGCGAAGGGCTGGATTTTGGCGCCATGATGCACTATGCACGCAAGGTAGGCGGACCAGCGTTGCGCAAACTTACATTTCATGAGCGCGGACGGATGCTTAAAGCGCTGGCAATGTACTTGCTGGAAAGGAAAGAAAAATTTTATCAGATCAGTGCGCTAACCGGCGCTACCCGCGCCGACTCGTGGGTGGATATTGAAGGCGGTATAGGCAACCTTTTTTCTTACGCCAGTTTGCGTCGGCAGTTTCCGGACGAGCGATATTATGTAGATGGCGATGCTGCAAAACTATCTAAAAACAATACGTTTATTGGGCAGCACATAATGACCCCGCGCGAGGGTGTAGCAGTACATATCAATGCATTCAACTTCCCGGTATGGGGTATGTTAGAAAAAATTGCAGTCAATCTGCTTGCCGGCGTGCCTGCTATCGTTAAGCCAGCTACCCTTACCTCTTACCTTACCGAAGCGGTGTTTGAAGAGATAATTATATCGGGAATACTACCTGCGGGTGCGCTACAATTGATATGCGGCTCGGCAAGAGGTATACTTGATAGCATTGAAACACAAGACGTTGTAACATTTACCGGATCGGCCTCTACAGGTAGGATGCTCAAGTCGCATCCGCGTATATTGTCTGAAGCTGTGCCTTTTAATATGGAGGCCGACTCGCTCAACTGCTGTATACTGGGGCAAGACGTTTATCCGGGAATGGTAGAATTTGACCTGTTTATTAAAGAGGTGGTTCGCGAAATAACTACAAAAGCAGGGCAGAAGTGTACCGCAATCCGCCGTATAATTGTGCCGGCAGATAGGGTAGAAGATGTGCAAATTGCGCTGGGTAAGCGCCTTGCCGGAACAATAATTGGCGATCCGTCGGTTAAGGAAGTGCGCATGGGCCCGTTGGCTGGAATATCGCAACGTAATGAAGTACGCGAAAAAGTGCAGCAACTGGCTAAATCACAATCTATAGTAATTGGCGACATTGAGCGCTTTGAAGTGTTAGGCGCCGATAAAGAAAAGGGCGCTTTCCTACCGCCGCTCATCTTCCTCAATAACGATCCTTTTGTCAATACCGATTGTCATAATATAGAAGCTTTCGGGCCGGTGTCTACTATAATACCGTATAACACCATAGACGATGCAATAGAATTGGCACGTATGGGTATGGGATCGCTGGTGGCTTCGGTAGTAACTGGCAACGACGAAATAGCTAAAGAATTGGTGTTGGGTATAGCCAGTATGCATGGAAGAATACTGATATTGAATGCAGAATGCGCTAAGGAAAGCACAGGCCACGGATCGCCGCTACCATTGTTGGTGCATGGCGGCCCGGGCAGAGCTGGCGGCGGCGAGGAGATGGGCGGTAAGCGCGGCGTAATGCACTATTTGCAACGCACTGCTATACAAGGCTCGCCCACCACGCTTACGCGCATAACTAATGTATACCAGCAGGGCGCAAAACAAAGGGAAACTGAAGTGCATCCGTTCCGTAAGTATTTTGAACAACTGGAAATAGGCGATACTGTTGTTACTGCAAAACACACTGTTACAGAAACAGATATTACCAATTTTGCCAACGTGAGCGGAGATAATTTTTATGCGCACATGGACGCCACCTCGTTGGAAGGCACCATTTTTGAACGTAGGGTAGCGCATGGGTATTTTGTGCTGGCAAAAGCCGCAGGCCTGTTTGTAGATGCGAAAAAAGGTCCGGTGCTGCTCAACTACGGAATAGATGAATGCAGATTCACAAAGCCGGTATATCCCGGAATGACCATAGGTGTGCGCCTCACTGTAAAAGAAAAAGCGGCTCAGGAAAAACGTACGCCGGAAGATATTGCAAAAGGTATAGTGAAATGGTTGGTGGATGTTTATGACGAAACCGGCGAGACAGTAGCTATTGCAACCATACTGACTATGGTGAAAATGCAGAATCAAGACTAATTGTTAGTTTTTATATTGCTTGGGGCGGGCTTTGTATTAAAGCTCGCCTCAATATTTTTATAGCCATTCACTTTTTTGCATCGGTGAAGATCAGTCGATATGGGCTGCTGAAATTCTGGTAAAATAACTATCTTTATTTTACTATTGTTTACTCGCTTATTTATGAACGTCTGATGTCGTCAGCTCAATTGAATTACCTCAATATTGGTTTAATGTTGTTGTCCTGTATTGTGGCGTTTATTATTCCGTTCGAGATGTTTTTATTCTCGTATGCTATACTTGGTCCGCTGCACTACCTCACCGAAATTTCATGGCTGCACAAACGGCAGTATTTTACGCCTAACAAGAAAGATTACATTTTACTTGGCATTATCACCGTTATTATCTCACTCCCCAACGTAGTCCCATTTTTTTATAACAAATTCGGACCGCGCGATATCGACGGTAACATCATTTACACGCAAGATATTATCGATCTTTTTACAAAATCAGGGGCAGCGCTGCCGGGCCTCATATTTGTGTCGTTTGCGGGGGCGGCTTTGTTGTTGATTACCTCCGACACTACTAAACGTATTATTGGGTTTGCGTTAATATCAGTCATCGCATTTTTGGTTCATGCCGAGAAGTTTATGATGGTTATTTTCACTGTATTTCTACCAACGCTTGTTCACGTATTCGTCTTTACCGGCGCATTTATATTGTTGGGTGCATTACGCACAAAAAGTGCGTCGGGCATTGTTTCCCTTATTGTTTTTCTTGTGTGCGCCGCGTGCCTATTTCTATTGTTTCCAAACACAATTACACCGCCATCGCCATCTGCGATGCGCCGATACGATGAGGGATTTCTTATTTACAACCAACAGGTTCTTGATTTTTTTCTTGATAAAAGAATAAGCCGTGAAATGGTGTATTTCTCCAGTTTTGGCATAAAAATGAGCAGGTTCATTGCATTTGCCTATACCTATCATTACCTAAATTGGTTTAGTAAAACATCCGTTATCAAATGGCACAAAGTTCCTGTCCGTTCGCTTGTTATTGTTGGCGTTATTTGGGTGTTTTCGGTGGCATTGTATTTTATCGACTATATGAGCGGTATTATGGCGCTGTACTTCCTAAGTTTCTTACACGTTATTTACGAATTCCCCCTAAATTTTCGTTCGTTTCGAGATATTGGAGTGGAGCTGAAACAGCAGATTGCAGGCGCCAAAGCATGATGTTCTTTAGGCGGCGTTTCCGGCAAGTTTGAATACTTCACCCAAACTATAGGTGTAGATACCAACATCATGCTTAAAGGTTGCATTGATCATAGCTTGGGCAACCTGTGCCCCCAATATCGGTTTTAACGCGCCGAGGCCGGGTATTTTCGATACAAGATTCATCACAGCAATTCCAATTTTTTCGCCGCCTCTATGCTCTTTTCTCGGTCCGGCGAGCATGCCGGGCCTAAGAATATGAATTGATTTAAACTGCAATAATTGTACATCGCGCTCTAATTCGCCTTTGATTCTTGAATAGAAAATGCTTGATGAGGTATTAGCGCCAGCCGACGATACCAAAACCAAAGCGCTTACCCCGTTCGTCGCCGCCATCTTCGCCATGTTGTATTGGTAGGTATAGTCTACTACATATTGCGCTTCCTTGCTACCAGCCGATTTTAAAGTTGTGCCCATTGCAGAATACAGTACGTCGCCCCGGACAAGATCTTTGAAGGTTTCCGGTTTGTTAAAATCGACAATGTGTTCTTGTAGTTTTTGGTGTACAATGCCAGTGGTTTTGCGTACAAATACTTTTATTTTTTCGAATCTTGAATCTTTCAATAGTTGATTAACCAATTGTGCGCCTGTGAGGCCGGTAGCTCCAATAACAATTGCTGTTTTCATAAATGTAAATTTAGCTGTTACAACTGCAAAAAAATTAGCGCGAACAAAAATAGTGTTAGCTCTTGCTGGTATAGTAATTGTAGTCTTCAAGCAGTTTTTGCAGAAATACTTTTGGCTCACTATCGGTTGTTATGCCAAGAACAGTCTGAATCTTTAATGCAACGGTTCCCATGTATCGTTCTGTTTCTTTCGATGGGCGTTTTGTATGCAGCAGGTTGCGGATACCGTTAATATCCCGGTCGTTCAGTTTCATAACTTCAGGGTATTGGGGTTGGTATGCCCGCTCCTCTATATCAAGGTATATTGTCTCGCTTATGTTGGGCTTATAATTTTTATCTATTACCACAGTACCTGCCGCGATATCTCCGATTCGTTGAGATTTCTTAGATATCACGGCAGTCAAAAAATCGGGTAGATAAATAATGAAAAATATCATCATTACACTAAAAAGACCCGCTATTCCCAATCCGAGCGTAAGTAAAAGAATGTAGGGTATAATATATATAAACATATTGCCAATACATAGCAACCACCTTATCAGGTATTGGCTCCATGTTGGTTCTTTGCCCTCGTTGTCTATTACCTTGATGCCCGCTATTTTCTTGCCAATTGTCTGCCCATTCAGGAAAATTTCGAACATCAACTGGTATAAAAACACAGGTAGTATTAAGAAAAGGTATTCTACTATTTTGCTTGCAGTTTCGCCTTTTAACGGATTGAAAAACTGCAACATAAGGTAGAAATACCCGCAAATGATAAGAATGTCTATTACCCAGGCCAAGGCGCGCTGAAAAACTGAAGCGAGCTTAAATTCGAGTTCAATGTTAAATGGGGTTTGTACCGTTATAATGGGCATCGCATAGTTATTCTCAGGTGAAAGTACAAATTTGCAGTTAATGTGCGATTGGGCTATAAGATATTAAGCCGCCCATTTTTTGAATTTGCCAGCGCCGGCAGGTCGCGCTCACTATTTATCAGTCTCTTTACGGTGCAATAATTATCTCTTGTAGTTTTCACATTTCCTTGTGTTATGGCTCATTCTCACCTATGTCATTTATCAACTATTGGCTTATCTTTGACCGCTTTTATCAAGAAGTTGTTTATTCATGAAAAAACTTATTTTCCCATTTTTAGCCCTTGGCGCATCTATTATTGGTACGGGTTGTACTGAAAAATTTAATGTTGCCGCTCCCTATAAGAATATTACAGTAGTGTATGGATTTCTGGATATGGCAGATACTGCACACTACATTAGAATTCAGAAGGCGTTTTTAGATCAGGAAAAGAGCGCAATTACCATGGCGCAAACTTCAGATTCAAGCTTTTACTCCAACATTAGCGTTAAAATAAAAAGGATAGACTTTTTGAACACGGTAAATCCAGCGCGTGTAAAAGATTCTATAGAACTCGTAAGGGTGGATATGAACCTGGAAGGCTATCCAAAAGAGCAAGGCGCTTTTTTCAACGCCCCAAATTATGCCTACAAGTTTAAAGATCTGTTAGATCCGCACTACAATTACAGATTAATAATAAGAAATCTGACTACCGGCGCCGTAGACTCAGCTGAAACTCCTGTGCTGAACGATAAGGACTTTATCAATGTATTTCGTGTAGATGTAATAGACGATTCTGGTCTTAACCGTGCAGGGCTCGACTTTGCTGCTACTACAGCAAACAAGAACTTTCAATACAATGTTTATTACCCCTACATTGCTGTACCGCCTTACAATAACTTCAATCAGGTGAAAATAGCCCAGTCTGTATTTAGATTTCACTGGAGCGACTCTGATATGCGCACCGGATCGCTGACACCGAAGTATTATGATTTTAATGCAGGATTCTCTGTTCCTGTAAACAATCAACAAATTCCGTATAAGATAAATAATATCGATTTCTACTCGGCAATGGGTACAGGTATGGGTAAGGCTCCTGATAATGTTGCTAGACTGGTAGATCGTTGCGAGCTATTTGTATATTTAGGTACGCCCGACTATTACGATTACCAACAGGCTTCATTGCAACAAGGCATTGGGCTGACAGGTAGTGAAATTCAGCCAATGTATACCAATATAAGAGGTGAGAACGTATTGGGCTTATTTACCAGCAGGGCTATACATTCCGGACCGCTTACGATAACCAAGAATACGATAGATTCACTTAAAGTTCACCTGTATACAGCCAAAGCAAATATTAAGGGCACAACATATCGTTAATGGTGTTGTTTGTTTAGTTGTTCTTATTTAGTTTAGTGAAAATCAATGTTTTATGGACTTTTATAAGTATCAGGGGGCTGGAAACGATTTTATTTTAATCGATAACAGGGCTGGTAATATATCTCTGACAGGCGACCAGATTGCGTTGATGTGCAACCGTAATTTTGGCATTGGCGCAGATGGGCTTATGCTGCTTGAACTTACTGACGGTTTCGATTTTAAGATGGTCTATTTCAATTCCGATGGAAGAGAGAGCACCATGTGCGGAAATGGAGGCCGATGTATTGCTGCATTTGCAAAAAAGCTGGGTATTATCCACAACATAGCCGATTTTCAGGCAATTGATGGCGGGCACATAGCCAAAATAGACGATAACGGACTGGTGAGTTTGCAAATGAAGGATGTAGATGCCATAATAATCCACGAGGGCTACACCATGCTCAATACAGGTTCGCCGCATTATGTGAAATGGGTCAGCGATTTAGTAGCGACCGATGTTTATGGCGAAGGTCATGGAATAAGAAACCAGAAGGAATTTCAGCCTGATGGAATCAATGTCAATTTCGTTGAGTCTTACAATGATAAACTATTAGTGCGCACCTACGAACGCGGCGTTGAAAACGAAACAATGAGTTGTGGAACGGGGGTAACTGCAGCAGCGATTGCAGCAAGCTGTACCTCAATTGGCGATTTCACTACCGAGGTGGAGACTCCCGGCGGCATACTGAAAGTGGCATTTACGAAAGACAGCCAAACAACAGCCAAACAAATAACCCTAACTGGGCCGGCAGAGTTTGTATTTCAGGGGCAGTACTTTACAAAGTAATACACCGAGACTATAAAAAAACGGATGGTTGTTTATGGCAGCCATCCGTTTTTTGTTTTTTAGATTTACAAATCATCATTTGAACACTTCTATTTTTCCCGCTATTCCATCGCCCAAAGACGTTTTTATCAAATAGATGTAGCTACCATTGGGTAAGTCGCTCAGGTCTAACTGCATTGTGTGTGCTCCTGCTCCTATGTTGTTTTTTGTGGTTGTTTTTACCACACGGTCGCTCATATCCATTATCTGCACGTTTACATCAGCTTCTTTTGCTAATTCAAACTTTACGTTCACCGCATTTGATGCAGGGTTAGGGAACGCGCCAAACAGTGTGAGGTCTTTCTTAGTGATACCTTTTACTGATGTTGGAGCGTTTATCACAACAATAGGATAAATGGCAAGGTTGTTGAGCAGAGAGTCGTTTTGCGTATAGTTGTCTATCCAGGTTCCGTCCAAGGTTTGGGTTGCATTTTGAACATTGAATATTTTCATAACGCTTGTATCACCGTAGTCCGAAATATTTATTGAGAGCGAATAGACATTGCCCTTTCTCTGTCCATCCCTGCTACTTGCTATGGCTATGGTATCGCCATTAAGTGCGCTGAAATCATAATTCATCGTGTAGCCCATGAAAAAATTGCCCCAACGCATTGATGGATTAGCAAACATATACTTGTTTAGCGTGGGCGTTGAGCCTATGCCAAGTAATGTAACAGGCACGTCAAGGCTATTGATCACCCGATTTGGGAAACCATTGTAGGCCATCGTTGACGACACAAGCCTTTGTTCGCCTTCGTCCCATAATTTAAACGTAACCGTTTTGGTAGATGCTATGTTGACTTTTCCTGTAAACTGCGCGTACAAACCAATTACTTGCATTGCGCTGTCTGCTCCGTTAAAATTGAAGCGTTCGGCAAACGATTGGTCGTTATAATAATTAGTTCCATTTAGCAATCCACTATCTGAATTTGCACCCAGATAGTAGGCAATCAGTTGCGCAGTGTCTGGTATGTGCGTTATTATCTGCGTATCGCCAATGCGGGTGGGTTTGCTGGCAACGCCATTAGTTGGAGATACAGCTGTGGGTATTACTTGTTCACGCCTTACATCTACTCGTTGAGCAAATACTGAAATAGTAGCCGCAGTAAATCCACTTAGTAAAAATAACTTTTTCATTCAATTATTGTGTTTGGGTATAAAAATACGCAACCTGCTATACGGCTGCTTTCAGGCAGTCATAAAACTGCGTTAATAGTACTACTAACCGTAAATAAAGCGCAAGTTAAGCCAAAGTTCATTATTTTAGTTCGTAATGCTTATTCAGCCTAAAGCGATGGTTTTGTGCCGGTATTTGGAGCGATTGGTTGCCTTTTTTCAGAAAATTTTAAGTATTGGTCATTAACACCTATACATCGGAACGGTTACTTTTGTAACATAAATTTTAATTATGCCCGGCTACGAATTATTTGGCGCGCAAGAGCGCAAAGAAGTAAATGATGTTTTGGAAACTGGTATCCTGATGCGTTACGGATTTGACGGAATGCGCAATGGCGTGTGGAAGGCAAAAGAACTGGAAAAGGAGTTGTGCAGTGTTTTTAATGTGGCGCATGCTCAATTGGTAAGTAGCGGAACTGCTGCGCTTACCACAGCTATGGCCGCCCTGGGTATAGGCGCGGGCGATGAAGTGATAATGCCATCATTTACTTTCGTAGCAAGTTTCGAAGCCGTTTTATCGGTGGGCGCGATACCGGTTTTAGTAGATATAGACGATACGCTGACATTAGATCCAGTAGCAGTAGAAGCGGCAATCACCACAAGAACCAAAGCTGTGATGCCGGTACATATGTGCGGTAGTATGGCGCAAATGGATGAACTTGTCGCCATTTGCAAAGCGCACAAACTGTTGTTGTTGGAAGATGCGTGTCAGGCTATAGGCGCCACATATCATGGACGTAGTTTGGGTACTATTGGCGATGCTGGCACATTTTCTTTAGATTTCGTAAAAATCATCACTTGCGGAGAAGGCGGCGCTGTGCTTACTAACAACGAAGACGTTTATCGCAAATGCGATCAGTATACCGATCACGGACATGACCATATGGGCAAAGACAGAGGCGCTGATCTGCACCCGTATATTGGTTACAATTTCCGTATTTCCGAATTACATGCAGCAGTGGGCCTTGCGCAAGTGCGTAGGTTGCAGGAGTTTTTGACATTGCAAAAACGCAACCACAGCATTATTGCAGAGGTATTGAGCGGGGTAGAGGGTTTGACTTTCCGCCGCATACCCGACCCGGCAGGAGATGCCGGTTCCTTCCTGTCGTTTTTCCTGCCTACAGAGGAAATGACAAGAGCAGCGGTAGCTGCATTTGCCGCCGAGGGAGTGGGCGGTAATTTTTACTGGTACGACAATAACTGGCATTACATACGCAAGTGGCAGCACTTACAAAACGGCAGCTGGATGAACAGACTGTTCGACGAACAAAAAAAGCAGGTTTTGCATTATGCCAATCAGGCTTTTGCAATTAGCGATGCATTAATGAGTCGTTGCATATCATCGTCTATCAGTTTGTTGTGGGATGAAGATCAGGCCAAAGCGCGCGCGCAGAAAATGGCCGAAATTCTAACTCGCGTCATTGCTGAACATGCAGTGTCTGCTTAGTTATTGCCACTATATGAAAAAGCGCATAAGAAGATAATAGAGGTTTAAAACAACTTTACGTTTGTCTGATTCTACAACTTTTTTGACTACAATTGACTGCTAAACAATGACAACTGCTGAATTGCTTAAGAAGGTTAGACGGATAGAAATTAAGACGAAAGGCCTTAGCAATCACATTTTTGCCGGTGAGTACCACTCTACATTCAAGGGTAGAGGCATGTCTTTTTGCGAAGTAAGGGAATATACGCCGGGCGACGATGTGAAGTTTATTGACTGGAATGTTACGGCTCGCTTTTCTCATCCGTTTGTGAAAGTGTTTGAAGAAGAACGCGAATTAATTGTTATGCTGTTGGTGGATATTAGCGCAAGTTCGTTGTTTGGTACACAAAGACAGCTAAAACGCGATCTGATTGCCGAACTGGGCGCTGTATTATCCTTTTCGGCAACAACAAACAATGACAAAGTAGGCGTTATTTTTTTTAGCGATAAAGTGGAGAAATACATTCCACCCAAGAAGGGAAAGGGTCATATATTGCGCATTATCAGGGAGTTAATAGCGCTGGAACCTAAAGATAGTAAGGGCACAGATGTAAAAGTAGCGCTCGAATTTCTTAACAATGTATTGAAAAAACGGACTATCACGTTTTTACTCAGCGATTTTGTGAGCGGGCCATTCGATCAGGCATTGCAACTTGCCGCCCGTCGCCACGATCTGGTGGGTATACATGTGTATGACAAATACGATAAAGAATTGCCGTCGGCGGGCTTAGTGCAGGTAATGGATGCAGAATCTGGTCAGCAATTTTGGCTTGATACAGATAGCAAGACGGTAAAAGTGCAATATGAAGGAGCTTTTGAGCAAAAAAACAAGAGTTGTATACAGTCGTTTAGAAAAAGCGGCGCAGAATTGCTTCATGTTCGTACAGACGAAGACTATGTAAAAGTCTTACAGAGTTATTTTAAGGGCAGGTAATAAAGGCGCTGCCTACAATTGGGTAACATTTAGGTAAGCTTGTAAACAAACTATTTTATACCAACTGCAACTATACAACAAGGGGTTTGAATATATGAATGGAATAACTGCCTGGTTTACACATAATAGCAAGAGAATTAACTGCCAAAGTCCTGACGTACCCGGACGCCGCAATATTGCGCGTACCCTTGTATTGGGGGCAACAATATGTTGTGTGGCGTCTATTTCGACAGCCTATGCACAAACACCGCCTAAAGTAACAACCCGAATAGATGCTAAGCAAATAATGGTTGGGGATCAGGCGCGCATGTTTTTGGAGGTGGAACACAATCCCGCAGCCGGACGATTGCAGTGGGCCGTTACGCCGGACACATTTAATACATTGGAAATTGTGGAACGTGGCAAGATTGACACTGTAAAAAATGGCGACCGTTTTGTGTACAGACAACGTCTTATAATTACAGGTTTTGATTCTGGCATGTTTCAAATTCCTGCTTTTAAGTTTCCAGTAATCCCTTCTACAGGATCGCCTTACACTGTGCAATCCGATTCCCTACAGCTACTCGTTCAATCAGTGGCCGTAGATACTACCAAAGACTTTAAAGGCATTAAGGGCATTATTTATGTACAAACCACTTGGAAGGATTATATCTGGTATATAGTTGGCGGTATAGGCGCTTTAATATTGGCGGTTATAGCGGGTATTTATATACAAAAAATGCGCAAAAAACAACCAGCGGTTGTGCATGCTCCCGAAATATCGTTACAGGATCAGATGCTGAAAATGCTGGCAGAATTAGAGAGTAAGCAACTGTGGCAGAAAAATAAAATAAAGGAATACTATATAGAGCTAACCGATATCGTTCGTACTTATATAGAAAAACGTTTCGCTACGCACGCAATGGAGTTGACAACCGATGAATTAATAGAGCAAGCCCAACTCAATAAAGAGATGTTGCCCTACATTTCATCGTTGTCGGTGGTGCTGCATACTGCCGATCTGGCAAAATTTGCAAAGGCGCAACCGCTTCCTCAAGAGCATGTAGACGCAATGGAGAAAGCTCGGGAGTTTATAGACAGGTCGCGTGTGCCGCTTTATCCGGTAGGCAATCCATTAGAAATTGGCGCTCAGCCTGCTCAGCCCGCAACAGAGGTGGCTCCACTTACTGCTACCAACGAATCGGCCGATAGAACAGCCGATGACAATAGCCGATGGATGCGTAAAGAAGCGAAGTTGACGCCATTGGAAGATTTTTTGAAAAACCAGAACGAAAAGCCGAATAACAATACAGATAACCCAGTCGAATAGATATGATAAAGACATTGCTTGATTGGAAACACCTGACGTTTGCTCATCCCTACTTTTTTGGTTTGTTTGCGCTGGTTCCATTAATGATTTGGTGGCAATACAGGCGTCGAAAAACAGACAATCCCGCATTACGTCTTACAACGGTATCGGGGATTAACTTAGCCAAACCGGGCGGGAAAGCGGCATTCCGTCCTGTATTATTTGTATTGCGCATATTATCAATAGTCATGCTTACTATAGCGCTTGCACGGCCGCAGTCGAGCAACACTACGGAGAACATAAATAACGAGGGCATCGATATTGTGTTGGCAATGGACGTGTCCGGTAGTATGATGGCCGAAGATTTTAAGCCCAATAGGGTAGAAGCGGTTAAAGAAATGGCGTTGAAATTTGTGGATCAACGTCCTACCGACCGTATAGGTATGGTCATATTTTCGGGAGAGAGTTTCACCATGTGCCCGATGACCATAGACCACAACGTGCTGAAAGAGCAAATATCGCAGATAAAAAATGGCATGCTTACCGATGGTACAGCTATTGGTATGGGCCTTGCTACATCGGTCGACAGGTTGCGCTTTTCAAAAAGCAAGAGCAAAGTAGTGATATTAATGACGGATGGCGTAAACAACGTTTCCGTACCTTTTGCTCCAATCACGGCTTTAGAAATAGCAAAAGCATTCAAAATACGCGTTTATACAATAGGGATAGGCACAATTGGCCAGGCACCTATGCCTGTGCAAACGCCATTTGGCACAGTGAAGCAAATGGTACCGGTAGAAATTGATGAGCCATTGATGAAGCAAATTGCATCTGAAACAAGAGGTAAGTATTACAGAGCCACCGGAAACAAATCGTTGGAGGGTATCTACAACGAAATAGATAAGCTGGAGAAAACCAAGATAGACATCACATCTTACAAGCGGTATACCGAATTGTTTTTCCCATTTGCCATGGTAGCAATCGTATGTCTTGTAATAGAATTGCTGCTTCGTTATACCATTTTTAAGAGCATAACCTAAAAAAATTGTACCATAGTTAATAAGAATAGTTAAAGTCGGGTTTCTGCCCGACTTTTATCGTAAATAGTATTTAACAGAATTTTGATAGCATTACTATTATTTTGAAAAATAATGCTACTATATTTGTCGCAAATAGCATTTGATATGGCCGAGAGCAAAGGAAACACTATTCGAAAATTGATGGAAGTATTACAGTACGAAAAGTCTGAAATAACTTCCATCTATTTCTACGCAATTCTATCTGGTTTAGTTCAGTTGTCATTGCCTTTGGGTATACAGTCTATAATTAGTTTCGTTATTGGTGGTTCTATTTCTACATCACTGGTTGTACTCATTTTATTGGTAATAGCCGGGGTTGTAATAACCGGGTTGCTGCAAGTGAACAAAATGAAGTTGATTGAAAAAATAGAACAGCAATTGTTTGTTCGATACTCGTTCAAATATGCCTTTTCTATACCCAAACTCGATTTGCAATCTATAAACGGTTACTACCTACCTGAATTATCAAATCGTTTTTTCGATACGGTATCGTTGCAAAAAGGTATTTCAAAACTCCTTTTAGACATACCCGCTGCGTTAATCCAGATATTGTTTGGCTTGTTATTGCTTTCTTTTTATCATCCTATTTTTATATTTTTTGGTCTGTTGTTATTATCGGTGTTGTTCCTCATATTGCGCACTACCGGAAACCGCGGGTTGGAAACAAGCATTGAAGAAAGTAATTATAAGTATAAAGTGGCTGGCTATATACAAGAGCTTGCCAGAGTAGTGGTTACTTTCAAGTTTACGCGCAACAGCTCTTCGCACCTCACTAAAATGGACAATTTTGTATCTGGCTATCTGAAAGCTCGTACGGCGCACTTTAAAATACTACTGTTCCAATATTGGACACTGATCATTTTTAAGTCGCTGATAGTAATGTCGATGCTGGTTGTAGGCGCTTTTCTGTTGGTAAATCAGTTGTTGAATATTGGTCAGTTTATAGCTGCCGAAATGGTAATCCTTATGGTGATAGACTCGGTGGAGAAACTAATAATAAATCTCGATAAGGTTTATGACGTATTGACATCGGTAGAAAAGATAAATAAATTGATAGAAAAACCGAAAGAGGAAACAGGAAAGTTGCAGTTTATGGGCGCAAAAGGTATATCCATTAGGGCGAATAATGTAACCTACACTTATCCAGATGGAGAATTTGCATTACAAAACATTTCGCTCGACATAGAAAGCGGAGAAAAAGTATGCGTAATGGGAGAGTATAGCGCAGGTAAGTCTACGCTAATAAAGCTACTAAGCGGAGCGTACGTTACCTATGACGGTGTCTTGTTTTACGATGGTATTTCATTGTCCACCTATAACATTGATTCAATACGCCGAAAAACGGGCATTTTACTAACCGTTCAAGATATACTGGAAGGAACGCTATTAGAAAATATTTGTTTAGGCGACGAAACGATTACCTATCAACACCTGAATGAATTGGCTGAATTGGTTGGGCTGCGCGAATTCGTTGATAGCCATAAAGAAGGTTATGATTTTTACCTTCAACCTACTGGACAGCATCTGTCGGGACGCATTGTAAGGAAAATATTGCTAATGCGCGCATTGATACATCAGCCGCAGTTGCTACTGCTCGAAGAGCCTTGGCTCGGTCTTGAGGAGCCAAATATTCAAAATATTAAAAACTACCTGCTGCATACACTAAAAGACAAGACTGTAGTAGTAGTAAGTAACGACCAAAATTTTGCAAATAGTTGCGATAAGGTAGTATATATGGAGAAGGGCGCCATTAAATCAATTATAAAAAAATAACCATGAAGGAGATACAATTTGTAATTGAACGAGATTCAAATAATGTCAAGTTGAACTCTTTTCAACAAGTTTACCGTTTGGGTGTCAAGAGTCGGGTAAGGTATTGGGTTGGAGGTTCGTTTATAGGCCTTTTTATTGTGCTTTGTTTGCCCTGGACGCAAAATATTCGCGCAAAAGGGTATGTAACAACATTACGTCAGGAGCAAAGACCGCAAGAGCTCAACTCAATTATTGCAGGTAAAATCGTAAAATGGTACATAAAAGAGGGCGATTTTGTTAAAGAAGGCGACACAATAGCCAGGCTTGCGGAAATAAAAGATGCATACCTCGACCCGGAATTACTTAATAGAACTCAGGAGCAATTGAATGCAAAAAAGGATGGGCTCGGGTACTACGGTAATAAAGTAAAAGCTACCGAAAGCCAACTAAACGCAATGCAATTGGCTTTGGAATACAAGCTTAGGCAATTGTCGCTAAAAGTGGTTAGCGATAGTATGGAGGCAGTATCTGCGCGCAACGATGCGCAGATTGCCGAGCTGCAATTGCGCAGGCAGCGGGTAATGCGCGACAGCGGATTGTCGTCGCTAACCCAGTTAGAACAAAAAAATCAGTACTGGCAAAGCGCAATGGCAAAAAAAACATCGGCAGAAATGAAGTACAACAACACTCGTACCGAATTGCTGCAGGTAAGACAGGAGTATGCCGAAAAAACCTTTAAAGCAAGAGGCGAAATGGCTGCTGCGCAAAGTGAAATGGCTACGGGCAGAGCCGAGATAGCCAAGCTGAGCAATCAGTATGCAAACTACACAATCAGGAATGGTATGTACTACTTGCTTGCTCCGCAAAGCGGCCAAATTGTTCAGGCTTCAAAATCGGGATTGAATGAAATAGTAAAAGAGGGCGAAAAAATAGCCGAAATAGTGCCGCAGGACGTAGAATATGCGGTGGAGATCTTTGTACGGCCTGTAGATTTACCACTATTGTCTAAAGGACAAACTGTTAGGTTTTTGTTCGATGGTTTTCCTGCTATAGTTTTTAGCGGCTGGCCACAGGCATCATATGGTATTTTTAGCGGCCAGGTAGTGGCCATAGAGAGCTCGGTAAGCACAAATGGTAAGTTCAGGATACTTGTGGCTGAAGACAAAAACTATAAGCCATGGCCAAAGACATTGAAAATGGGGATTGGAGCAGAGGGAATAATGTTATTGAAGGATGTTGCAGTCGCTTACGAGTTATGGCGAAACATCAATGGTTTCCCTCCGGATTTTTATCAGGCAAAAGAGAAAAAAAATGATCAATATAAGAAGTAAGTGGGCGCTTTTGTTTTTACCGCTTGTGTTTTTTGCAAACACTTACGCTGCCGATACATCGCGTGTGATGACAAAAGATGCGTTTTTAAGTATAATAAAAACATATCATCCTGTTGTTAAGCAAGCTAAGTTGCAGGTGGATAGGGCAAATGCGGCTGTTTTGTCGGCGCGCGGCGCATTCGATCCTTTTTTAAGCGCTAATCTGGATCGCAAAACCTTTGATGGAAAATTATATTACAGCTATTTTAAGCCGGAAATAGTAGTACCTACTTGGTACGGAATAGAGTTCAAAGCCGGAGCTGAAGAAATAATTGGTACACGGGTTAGTTCAGAATCTACTTTAGGGCAAACTACTTTTGTTGGTGTAAAAGCTCCTGTAACCGGACTATTGTTCGACAAACGCAGAGCGGCATTGAGGCAGGCGCAGGCTTTATCTGAACTGAGTGAAGCCGAGCGCAAACTGGCGGTAAATAATCTGCTGTATGATGCGCTTTCTGCTTATTGGAATTGGGTAAAAGAGTACCAGGTATATAGGGTAGTAAGTAGTCTTATTTCCACAAACGAGCAAAGACTACGGTTTGTGAGAATAGAATATGAGCAAGGCGCCAGACCGGGATTCGACACAGTAGAGACAAATGCTCAGTTGCAAACGCTCTATTCATTGCAGAGCGCAGCTTGGAACGGCTTTATGAATGCGGGACTGGAAATGTCGAATTTTCTTTGGTTGGAAAACGATGTGCCAGCCAACTGGAGTGCGACGGTGACACCCGATTCTACAGAGGTGGCAAAAGGTTTCGATAACATAGCGCTCCCGCTTATAGATACTATTCTTTCTGCCATAGATAACCACCCTAAGTTGCAGGCTTTAGGCTTTAAGCTGGATGCGCTGGAAATAGAGCAGCGCCTGAAGGCTCAGTCGTTGTTGCCCAAATTGAGTTTAAGCGCTAATATGCTAAGTAAAGGCTACAAAATTCCTGGAGACATAAATATGCCTTTGCTGGAAAATAACCACAAATTGGGGGTAGAGTTTAATATGCCTCTTTTTCAGCGCGATGCTCGAGGCGCGTACAAGGCTTCAAAACTAAAAATTCAGGAAACAAAACTGGAGCAGTCGCTTATTGCATTGCAGCAAGAAAACAAAGTGAAAAGTTACTTTAATGAGCTGACTGCCGGCCAGCAGCAAACACGCTATTTTGCACAGGCTTTGGATAACTACCGTAGATTGTATGATGCAGAGCGTTTTAAATTTGAATTGGGCGAGAGTTCATTGTTTATGATCAACTCCCGCGAAATGAAAGTGCTGGAAACAGCCCAAAAAGTTATAGAACTGAAAACAAAATGGCATAAAAATTATGCCGGCTTGTTGTGGGCAGCCGGCATATTGTTTTAAGTAACCTGATTGTGTTTATTAACAATAACCGATTATCACATTTCGGTTTTCGCTGCATCCAATGCGCTAAACACTATATGTAGTAGGAATGACGTTAGTTGTTTTGGATCTTTCATTCCTCCAAAATCTGTCATTCTTGGCAAGTTGTTCATGAAAAATATCTGGTGGTGCGCTGTTTCCATCAGCGTGCTGGCAAGTGAATGTGGAAACTTGTAGGTAGGGTTGTATTCTAAAAAAATCTGCGCTATGCGGTGGCATAGGTCTTTATAGGGCTTAAACAACATTGCAGCATTGTCTTCTGTAACATGCTTTGTCAGGTAAGATTTATCCCCTTCAGAAACAACGATCTTGTGCAGGTTCGATTTGTCAATGTGTTCCAGAGAAAATTCATCTTTTTCCTGAAAAGTCAGCAGGTTGACAATCGTGTTGATTTTTGTTCTGCTATCGCTCACATTGTTTGTATGAAATATCAACTGATATTCCATCCAGGTCCAGAACCAGGTAGTAATATAGGTTAGTAATCGGTGTTTGTTTTCAAAATACCTGTATATGCTGGCTTCAGTGGCGCCAATCTTGTTAGCAAGTTTTTTAAATGTAAATTCTTCAAACCCCATTTCGCTGATTAGCTCTATGCCTAAGCGAATGATGTTTCTGCCCAATTCTGTTGATTCCGGGTCGCGGACATACAGTTTGGGGTTCATTTTAATTTGTAGCTGCAATATCATATACGTGTTTCTGTTAGGGATAGCAAAGTTAGCATTATTGTTTTGAATTATTGCATAGATAGTATATTTGCTGCCTTAAATAATAGTAATACTATTTTCTGTGAAATAGTTATTACTTTTGTCGGGTAAAATACTAACTATGCAAAGAGAAATGAAAATTGGCGTTTTGGGTGGAGGGCAGCTGGGCGCTATGCTGATTCGATCAGCTATTGATTTCGGCGTTGAAATATATATCCTCGACAAGGATCCTAAAGCGCCTGCAGCGCATTATTGCTCAGGGTTCGTACTTGGCGACCCATTGAGTTATAATGATGTAGTAGATTTTGGTTGCGATATGGACGCAATTACTATAGAAAAAGAAGCGGTGGACACACAAGCGCTTAAAGAGCTACAGAAAAGAGGCGTAAAGATTTTTCCGTCACCGGATACTATAGAGATTATCCAGAATAAATTTATTCAAAAGAAGTTTCTGCAAAACAACAATATACCGGTTGTGCCCGCTATAGCTACGTGGGGTGTTGCAGATATAATTGCCAACAAGCACAGGCTACCCGGATGCCTGAAGCTGTGTACTCAGGGGTACGACGGCAGGGGAGTAATGATACTGAAAGATGAACGCGATGCGCTAACCGCTTTTGAGGCCCCCAGCTTGCTCGAAGAATTGGTAGATATTAAGCACGAACTTTCAGTAATAGTTTGCCGTAACGAAAAGGGCGATATAGAGTGCTACGACCCGGTAATGATGATAGTAAACAAAGAACGCCATGTGTTGGATTTTCAGTTATGTCCAGCGCAAATAAACAGAGCTATTTCTTTGCAGGCGCGCGAAACAGCAATAAAGGTGGCAGAGGCGTTCAATTTGGTGGGTATTGTAGCGGTTGAGCTTTTTGTAACCAACGACGACGACGTATTGGTTAATGAAATTGCGCCCCGTCCGCATAACAGCGGCCATCATACCATTGAGGCCTGCGCTACATCGCAGTTTGAGCAACTACTGCGCATAATAATGGGCCTTCCCTTGGGCGACGCTCGCCACATTGCAGCATCTGTAATGATCAATATACTTGAGCCGAGCGCCGAAGCCAAGACCGATATAAAAGCCGCCCTTAGGCATATACTTTGTTTTAACGGTGTATATGTGCACTGGTATGGCAAGCACAAAGGGAAAAAGGGACGTAAAATGGGGCATATAACCATAACCGAAAATAATATTGAAAATGCGCTTTCAAAAGCGGCAAACATTCGTCATATCTTAACTAATATATATGAAAGATCAGAAGGTAGGAATAATAATGGGAAGTAGCAGCGATGCCGCCATTATGCGCCCGGCAGCAAAAGCGTTAGCCGATTTCAGCGTGTCATTTGAGTTTATGGTGGTTTCTGCGCACCGTAGTCCGGAATACATGTTCGAATACGCGCGCACGGCAGAGGAACGCGGCATAAGCATAATCATTGCCGGAGCCGGCGGAGCAGCGCACTTGCCCGGTATGGTAGCCGCATTAACCACTATACCAGTAATAGGCGTACCTGTAAAATCTTCCAATTCGCTGGATGGCTGGGATTCGCTGTTGTCTATAGTGCAAATGCCTAATGATGTTCCTGTAGCTACGGTAGCGGTAAATGCAGCCCACAATGCGGGTATACTGGCCATACAAATGTTGGCGCTCAACAACTCGTCGCTAAAGGAAAAACTAAAGGCATTGAAAAAGGAAAACTACAATAAAGTAAGCGCACAAAACGAACAGTTGAAAGCACAATAAATTAACAACAATCAAAACCTAAATATATGAACACTGCAATTGTAGAAAATGAATTGGCGACAGAAGAGCGCGAGCTAACCACTACACCGGTTGCCATAACTGTAGCCCATGGCGATGGTATTGGCCCCGAAATCATGTCGGCAACTTTGAAAATACTGAAAGCGGCAGGAGCTGCGCTTACAATTGAGGAGATTGAAATAGGTGAAAAAGTTTATTTAAACGGCAATTCGGCAGGTATAGACAATTCGTCGTGGGACTCGCTGCGAAAAACAAAGGTGTTTTTAAAAGCGCCTATCACAACGCCTCAAGGCGGCGGTTTTAAGAGCATAAACGTAACTACTCGCAAAATGCTCGGTTTGTTTGCCAACGTTCGTCCATGTGTGTCTTACTCGCCCTATGTGCACACGAAGCACCCGTTAATGGATGTAGTTATCATTCGTGAAAACGAGGAGGATCTGTACGCTGGAATCGAACATCAGCAAACCGATGAGGTTGTGCAATGCCTGAAACTGATATCTCGACCCGGCACTGAAAAAATCATCAGATATGCATTTGAATACGCAAGGGCTTACAACAGGAAAAAAGTAACCTGCTTTTCTAAGGATAATATTATGAAGATGACCGACGGTCTTTTTCATAAAATGTTTAACGAGGTTGGGAAAGAATACCCCGAGATTGAGCAGGAGCATATGATAGTGGACATAGGCGCTGCAAAACTTGCCGACACACCCGAACGCTTTGACGTAATAGTAATGCCCAACCTGTATGGCGATATACTAAGCGATGTGGCTGCGCAAATAACCGGTTCTGTAGGCTTGGCTGGCAGCGCTAACATTGGCGAGGGTTTCGCTATGTTCGAAGCCATTCATGGGTCGGCTCCTGATATAGCTGGAAAGAATTTAGCAAATCCTTCCGGCTTGTTACTGGGCGCTATACAGATGCTTGTGCATATTGGGCAAACTGCGGTTGCAGAAAAAATACAGAATGCCTGGTTAAAGACCATAGAAGACGGTATGCATACCGCAGACATTTACAAAGATGGCATATCGGCGGCTAAACTTGGCACTCAAGAGTTTGCTGCGGCTGTTATAGCTCGCCTTGGCGACTATCCGGACACATTAAAGCCGGTAAAATACGCAGATGCTATTAGCAAATTCAATATCAAGCTCACCCCAAGAAAGGCTGCTGTAAAAGAGCTGGTTGGCGTAGATGTGTTTTTACAGTTTAATGAACGTAACCCCGAAGCGCTTGCAACCTTAATCAAGGATATAAATTCTTCGGGACTGAAATTGACCATGATTACCAATAGAGGCGTGAAGGTGTGGCCTGATGGTTTTCCTGAAACTTTCTGTACCGACCATTGGCGTTGCAGATTCAAAAACGATATGTCTGCTGGAGTTAGTTTTCAGGCAGTAATAGACCTGATTCAAAAAATACACAACAGGAAAATGGATATAATTAAAACGGAACATCTTTACCTGTTCGATGGCGTTCAGGCATTCACGGCTGGACAAGGTCAGTAAAATTGAGCAAATAATTTGTGGTTTGATTAAACAAAGTGCGCGGCAATCTGATTTCAGATTGCCCGCTTTGCTTTATGTCAATCAATGACGCCAGTCAGGTATGTGTTAGTTTTTTTGACGTAGTTTTGCCCACCAATAATTTTTTGCAAATGCTATTAAAATCAACGCTACGTTTTGCAGTACTTTTTTTTGTCGCTTTCATGGGTTATGCCAATGGACTCTATGCGCAAGAATCGGCAAAAAAACATAAAAACAGGTCGTACTATTTAAGCTGGGGGTACAATCAGGAATGGTACACGAAAAGTACCGTTAATGTTAAGCAAGACGCGCTGGGCAACAACTACGATTTAGTAAATGTAGATGCGCACGATAGAAAAGGCTGGGATCGAAAACTGCTGGAACAACAACTAACTATACCGCAATACAACTACAGAATAGGCTGCTACTTTAATGAAAAACAAGATCTTGCGTTCGAGATAAATTTTGATCATACAAAGTATATTATTACCGACGGTCAGGATTTACAGTTGAAAGGAAGGCTTAATAACCGAAATGTTGATACCAGCATTAATTTTTCTCATCAAAACGGATTTTACTACTATCTGAACAACGGCGCTAACTTCTTGTTATTCAATATAGTAAAGAGGGTAGGCTTGTACAATACAAATGATAATAAGCTAAGAGTAGATCTTACAGGGAAATTTGGTATAGGTCCGGTGATCCCCCATGTTGAGAATAGCTTTTTTGGTAACGCCAACGACAAGCATTTTCAGATAGGCGGTTGGAATACAGGTATAGAAACAGCTTTGCGCGTTACCGTTTATCGTTACGCATTTCTTGAGTTTTCGCAGAAGATTGACTATGCACGATATAGTAATCTTAAAATATATCAAGGTGAAGCAAAACAGAGTTTTGGAACATATGAGTTGATTTTGAGCGCTGGGGTTATTTTCCCATCTTCTAAAAGCAACCCTATGTTTTTTAAACCTGCGCACAAAGATTGATAGACTTTAAGTTTATTAGTGTTGCTTGTTTTATACATATTCAGAAAGCGTACGGCAATCAGCTGTGCGCTTTTTTGTTTTTGATTTGTGCCTTTAGTGCTGCAATTTCAGTCATCTAATCGGAAAAAATTTATATCTTGTACCAAAATCATCAAATATGAAACGCATTTTTTCGCTATTGGCATTAATGGCGGTAGGTAGTTTCTCTTATGGTCAGACCACGGAGGATTACACAGTCGAACTTTCGGCAACAGTTTCTGAGTCGCCGGTTAAAATCACACTCAATTGGAAATCGATAACTTTTAGTAGTCCATCCTACTATATATGGAAGAAGTCTAAGACATCTACTACTTGGGGTATGTCCGTTGCTACATTGCCAACAGGGTCTGTTACCTGGACAGATACCGCAGTGGTGATTGATTCGGCATACGAGTATATTGTAAAAGCAGTTAGTGGGTCGCTGAATGCGACTGGATATATATATGCGGGAATTAGGAATCCGGCTATTCATA